>JAOATF010000030.1 GCA_030158285.1 Hyphomonadaceae bacterium | reverse complement strand
CGCTGCACAGCCTTGTCCGCAGTGGCGCGTCGCGCCGAAGCGCAGCGAAGGCGGACGCTTTCGGCATGTGCAAGCACGCGCGCGTGCCGACAGCCCCGCGCCTAAACGCTCGCCGCAATCAGTGCCGCGCGCTCGGCCGCCGTCAGGTGCCGCCACTTGCCCTCCGGCAGGTCGCCCAGCGCCAACGGCCCGATCCGCACGCGCACGAGATCGACAACCTCCAGCCCCACCAGCTCGCACATCCGCCGGATCTGCCGGTTGCGTCCCTCGGTCAGCACGACCCGCAGCACCTGCATGTCCTCCTGCGTGACCTTCGCCTGCTTCAGCTGCCGCCCATCCAGCTCCAGCCCATGCCGCAGCTTCTGGATCTTCGCGCGATCGACCTTGCCGGTGACGGTGACGACATACTCCTTGTCGATCTCGCTCACCGGCCCGATGATCGCCTTGGCCAGCACGCCATCCTCCGACAGCAACAAAAGCCCGCGCGAATCCTGGTCGAGCCGTCCCAGCGGCGGCAGGCTCGCACGCGAACTCGGCACCGCGCCGCTGCCCGCCTGCCGCTCCGAGGTCAGCAACCGCGCCGCCGGTATCTGCCCCGGATCAGGCTGCGCGGAGACAATGCCCACCGGCTTGTGGATCACCACGGAAATCTGCGCATCAAGCCCAAGCGCGGCGCGATCGTTCAGCACCAGCGTCTGCCCCGGCGAAATCTTCCGCCCCGCATCGCTCACGCGCTCGCCATCGATCAGCACCGCGCCCGCCGCGATCAGCTCATCCGCCTCGCGCCGCGAACACACGCCAGCCTGCGCCAGCCACTTGTTCACCCGCACCGGCTCCGCGCCGTCATATGTAAACGTGCGACTCAACTCGTCTGCTCCCGTCCGCGCTCCATCGCGGTCTTGCGCGAGGCTTCCGCCGCTTCCGGCGTCACCGCCGAATTGTTCTTCGAGCCGCGCTCGATCTCCATCTTCAGCGCCTCGGGCAAGGGCAGGGCGAGACCATCGTCGATCACCGCCTTCATGCGTTTCAGCAGCCCGCCCTCAACGCTCGCCATCTCGTGCGCCAGCTTGCGCGCCGCCGGCAGCAGCTCGTCGGCCGCCAGCACGCGGTTCACCAGCCCCCAGCGTTCCGCCGTCTCGGCTTCCAGGTAGTTCCCCGTCAGCGACAGCTCCTTCGCGCGGCTCGCGCCGATGATGCGCGGCAGTTTCTGCGACAGCCCCCACACCGGCATCAGGCCGACGCGGCTGTGGGTGTCGGCAAACTTCGCTTCGCGCGAGGCCAGCAGCACGTCGCACATCAAGGCGAGTTCAAACCCGCCTGTGATCGCAAAGCCGTTGATCGCGCCGATCACCGGCCATGGGCAGCTTGCAAACGCGCTCGCCATATCCATATCCGGCAGAGGCTCGGCCTTGCGCTCGCCCACGCCCAGCGAGAAGCCTTTTTGTCCCGCTTCTTTCAGGTCAACGCCCGCCGAGAACGCCCGCCCGTTTCCGGTCAGCACGATGGCCCGCACATCGGTCCGCGCCGACAGCTCGCGCACCGTGCGCACGATATCGACACGCAGCTGTACCGACAGCGCGTTGAGATGCTTCGGCCGGTTCAGCGTCAGGATCGCGACGGGTCCGTCGATCTCCACCAGAAGGATCGGGTCTGCCCGAACCTGTGCGACTTGATCACTCATGTCTCTTCCCCTCGCGTCTCTTGTCTCAGATTTCCGGATCAATCTCCGGCGCGCCGCCCTGCGCCGTCACGATCGCAGCGATCGCATCAACACAGCGATCCACCGCCTCGCGATCGCGGCTGCGCGCCACGAGATTAGTGCCGAACTGCGTTTGGCCGTCCACCAGCCGCATGAAAGGATAGGAGCCAAGGCTCGCCTCGGGCGTCGCCTTGGCTAGTTCGCCCAGCGGCGCTGCAATGTCGCCCTCGCGCACGCCCGCCGCCCGCACCGTCCGCGAATGCACCACGGCCCCGCCTTTGATCTTCCGGCCGACGTCCTGCAGCATGCCGCGTGTCACCGCCGGTACGCCCGCCATGACGAACACATTGTCGAGCTGGAAGCCGGGCGCCGCCGACACCGGGTTGAGCACCAGCTCCGCCCCGTCCGGTATCCGCGCCATGCGCAGCCGGCCCTCATTCATCTCCTGGCCGCGCGCGGCGTAGTAGGGCGCGAGGATCGCCATCGCGTCCGCCCGTACATCGATGCCGCGACCGAACGCTGCGGCCATCGCATCCGCCGTGATATCGTCATGCGTCGGCCCGATGCCGCCGGTGGTAAACACATAGTCAAAGCGCGCCCGCAGGTCGTTGACCGTCGCCACGATCGTCTCCTGCACGTCCGGGATCACCCGCGCCTCGCGCACCTCGACGCCCAGCGGCGTGAGAAAGTCCGCGATGGTCTTGAGATTTGTGTCCTGCGTGCGCCCGGAGAGAATTTCATCTCCGATAAGAATGACAGCTGCGGTGACGATGCTCGGCATGACGTCGCGTTTACGTCTGCTTCATCCCCGCGTCCAGCCGCATCCTTGCTCAGAGGTAAATGGAATCCGGTGAAAGCTTTGCAAATTTTCGCGGGAACTAAGCGTGGAATTAAGGCTGAGCCCTCATCGTGCACAGTGGCAACAAAGGTGGGACTCCCATGCTACGGCTTCGGCGCCTGCGAAAAGCACGCGACGGCAACGTGATGATCGAATTCGCGATGCTGGCGCCCGTGTTCTTCATGCTCATCATGGGCCTGGTTGAGTTCGTCATCTTCCAGTACCGCACCTATGCGCTGAACCACGTCGTCTACGAGGCCGCCCGCAACCTGCAGACCGGCGAGGTGCAGACCGCCGCCGACCAGCTGGAAGCCTTCAAGACCGCCGCCTGCGATGCGGCCGGCGTGATGATCGACTGCAACGACATCTATTTCGATGTCCGCGCCTTCGACGAGCTCAACGAGATCACCTATCCCCCGCCGGAATTCGACGACGAGGGCCGTCCGGTCAACTTCGTGTTCGAGCCCGGCGCCGCCGAACAGTACACCGTCATGCGCGCTTCGGTGCACCACCAGTTCATCACGCCCTTCATGGACAAGCTGTTCAACATGGGCCCGGACCTTCCGGCCATCGTGAACGCGTTCGTGGTGGTCAAGAACGAGCCGTGGATCTGATCCATGAAGATGTTCATCCCTTTCCGGCGCCTTGCAAACGACCGTCGCGGCATCGCGGCTGCCGAATTCGCGCTGATCGCGCCGGCGCTCATCTTCCTCATCATGGGCGTGTTCGAGATGTCGTTCCGCTTCCGCGCCAGCGAGGAAGCCACGCGCTACGTCCACCAGGTGGCCGACCTCGTGTCGCGCGAGTCGATCATCGACAGCACCTATGTCGGCGAAGTCTTCAACGCCTCCGAATTCATGATGAAGCCGCTCGAGCCGAAGAACAATCTCGACATCGATATCTCATCGGTCGGGTTCACGGGCACATCGGGAGATCCCAAGGTCCTCTGGCGCCGCGTCGTCGGCACGTCGGTGACCTTCGATCCGGAAGAAGCGCGCACGATGGGCGTCGATGGCGAGACCGTCATCCGCGTCGGCGTGCGCTACGAGTATACCAGCGTGCTGACCGAGCTCTTCGGTGGCGGTCACATGACGATGGAGAAGTCCGCCTACGCGCGTCCCCGTATCGACCGCAAGGTCGAAATGGACGGCCAGACGGATGACGGCGGCGCGATCAAATACGTGACGGTGAGCTAGGCGTGTGGGGCAGGGCGCGCCGCCGGCGCGTCTCTCAAGGATGGAAACGAACATGTTCGGGTCGATCAGGACTTTCGGAAAGAACCGCAGCGGCGCTTTCGCCATGCAGTTTGCCCTCATGGCCGTGCCGCTGTGCATCTGCACCGGCCTCGCCATCGACGGCGGCCGCGCCTTCCTCGCGCGCTTCGAACTAGCCTCGGCGCTCGATGCAGCGGCTCTTGCGGTCGGCTCCACCATTGAGCAGGGTGCCGACCTCAACGCCGTAGCCGCCAAATTCGTCGACATGAACTTCAAGACCCAGCATGACGAACCCGTCACGCTGGAGCTGGTCACGGACGATGAACGCGCCGTGCTCAAGGGCGAAGTCAAGATCAACACGTTCTTCATGCCGCTGGTCGGCCAGCCTTACGTCACCGTGAGCGCCGAGAGCGAAGTCCGCCGCGGTGGCAACAGTGTGGAAGTCGCGCTGGCGCTCGACGTCACCGGCTCCATGGCTGGCACGCGGATCGTCGGCCTGCAGGACGCGGCGAAGGTTCTGATCGACGAGGTCGTCAGCACGCAGCAGTCTCCTTACTTCTCGAAAGCCGCCATCGCACCCTGGTCGCAGAGCGTCTTCGTCGGCACAACTCACGCGGACTCCACCGTTCCGGTAGAACTGCGCGGCGCAACGACGGGATCGAAGCCAATCTCCGGCGCCAGCTGGCGCAAGTCGGGCGCGTCCACCCAGACGATCTCGTCGGCCGGATGGCGCACCAACACCGGCAAGTCGATCTCCGGCGCGGCCTGGAGGAACGGTTCGGCGGTCACGCTCTCAAGCACGACCGGCATCACCAAGACGAACAGCAACACGCGCATCCGCGTCCGTCTCGGGTCCAACCCCAGCTACGCCAACGGCGACACCGTCGTCATCACGGGCGCGAACGGCAGCTATACCTCGCTGAACGGCAACATGTACAAGGTTGCCGATCGCACCACATCCTCACCTTACTACATCTGGTTGCAGGATGTCGGCACCAGCACCTACACGACGCCGCCCTCGGGCAGCACGGATGCGACTACGGGTTCGTCATCGCGCTGTCTTTACACCGACTGCGTCATGCGGATCACGGCCAGCAGCCATGGCTTCGCCACGGGCGCGTTGATTTACGTCAACGGCGTCAACGGCACGGGCACCAGCCTGACGCCGGTCAGCAGTCCCGCCAACGCTTCCGTCAACAACAGCTGGGGAACGACCTGGGTCATCACGAACCGTGACGCGAACAACTTCACGCTCAACGGCACGTTCGGGCCGAATTTCGTCAACTATTCGTCCAGCGGCACGGCGTCGGAATGCTATGTCTCGGATTGCCGCTATCGCGTTGTTACGTCTGCTAACCACAGTTTCTCGTCGACCGACAACATCTTCATCTGGGGCGTGACCGAAACCAGCAGCGGCACGTCGCTGCTCACGCCGGCCAACAGCTCGATCAATCCGAACAGCCCATCGACCAACGTGTTCTACATGCCGGGCAACGGCAACAGCTACAAGACGTGGTCCTCCAGCGGTTCGGTCGCGGCTTGCGCCAACTCCGGCTGCAACACCGATGTGACGGCGAACGGCCACGGTATCGCCAACGGCGAACGCGTGGAGATCACCGGCGTTGGCGGCCTGACCGGCCTCAACAGCGCGTCTGGCCGTCGCACCTGGGGCACGACCAAGCTCAGCGATGACAGCTATCGCCTTGTCGACTCGACACCGGCCCTGTCGAACATGTCGAGCACCTATACGTCCGGCGGCGCATCGCAGTGCCTGACCTACGGCTGCTCGAAGCTGTTCCCTAGCACGGGTTCAAGCGCCAGCACGTCGACCTACTTTCCGACGAACTGCATGGTCGAACGCTATGGCACGGATGCGGCGACCGACACGGGCCCGTCGACCGCCCCGCTCGGCTTGCTGTATTCCAGCGACGGCACGTGCTCGTCGACCAACTATGTGACGCCGCTGACTGCTGATCGCTCGCGTCTTGAGACGGCGGTCAACGATCTCAAAACGGGTGGCCAGACGGCGGGCCAGATCGGCATCGCCTGGGCGTGGTATATGCTGTCCCCGAACTTCACGTCTGTGTGGGACAAGGAGACGGCGAACCAGGCCAAGGCCTACGACACCAAGGAGTTGGTCAAGGTCGCCGTGCTGATGACCGACGGCGAATTCAACTACGCGACCTGCAAGGGCCTGTCCTCGGGCACGCTCTGCAACGCCACCAACACCTACACGCAGGCCCAGGCGATCTGCACGGCCATGAAAGCCCAGAAGATCGTGATCTATACCGTGGGCCTCGAGCTGTCTGACACGAGCGCGACGAACTTCCTCACCAACTGCGCCTCCAGCCCGGCCTACGCCCACCTTGCGGCGGATGTGAACGAGCTGAAGACCGCCTTCCGGAAGATCGCGGCGTCGATCTCCAAGCTGCGCCTGTCCAAATAAGGAATGGCGAAGTAAGCGCCAGCGCATAACGACAAGGCGGGGGTTCGCAGCAATGCGGGCCCCCGCAGTCGTTTCGGGGCTAGGTCGCTTCCCGCGCCCCATACTGCTGCGAGCCATAGCCCAGCATGCGTTTGCGCTGCTCGGCGCGCGGATCGCTCTCGATGCGCGGACCTGCGGGGCTTTCGTCCCACATCATGGTCGGCCGCGTCGCTGAATTGTATTTCGGCCAGCTGATCGTGTGTCCGCCATTGGGATCGCCATTGCGCGCGAACGTCGCCCACGCCGCGCTCATCCGGTCGGCCAGAACCTGCGCGCTCGCGGTCGGCTCGCCGCCGATGGAGGTCGCCAGCGACAGCGTGTCGAACACGAACGGAATCTCGGAGGCGTGTGGCGTGTGATAGCGCCCACCCTCCAGCGGCGTCTCGCGATAGAACTGGTAGACCCACACCGGGGCTGCGTTCTGGTCCGCCTTGCGCCCGGCGAGGATGGTTGAATCGAGGAAGTAGCCCCGATCTGTCGAGGTCATGTAGAGGATCTCGTCGCGCTTGGCCTGCGGATAGAGCCGCTTGTACATCGCGATCGTGTCCGCAGCTTCGCCGGCAGGCACCAGCGCAGCGACCCGCTTCACCAGCTCCTCCTCGCTGATATTGCCGATGGCCGGATCGCCGCCCATGAATACGGAGGCCTCCGTGCGATTGGACCCGACAATCATCGGTACATTCGCCGACATCGCCGGCGCACCCGGATCGAACGGATGCGCGGGGAAGCTGGGCGATCCGATCACCGGCCGAAACTGGCCTGATCCGTTCACGGCGCCCGGTACGGCGGCCAGCAGCTCGTCCTGGCTGACGCTCCACAACTTGCCGATGTCGCCTTTCCCGATGCTTAGCGCCTTCAGCAGCTTCTCGGTCCGCTCCATGCCGATCTCGGGCGTATCCAGCCGCAGCTGCGATCCCGATTGCACGACGCAACGGTTGAACAGGCCCTGCGCCGGCGGCATCGCCATCATCGACGATGTCTTCCGCGCCCCGCCGCTCTCGCCATAGATCAGCACGCGCTTGGGATCGCCGCCGAAGCGCGCGATGTTGTCCTTCACCCACTGCAGCGCCAGCACGCAATCGAGCATGCCGACGCTCGCCGCATCCTTGAATTCGCCGCCGCCCAGATCGCCGAGATAGAGATAGCCGAAGACGTTGAGGCGGTGGTTGATCGTGACGACCACCACATCCTGCTTCTGCGCTATCCGCGTGCCGTCATACCAGGTCGACGATCCCGAGCCGCTCGAGAAGCCGCCACCGTGCAGCCAGACAAGCACAGGGCGCTGCGCGTTATCCGTCGCCGGCGTCCACACATTGAGGACAAGGCAGTCCTCCGATTGCGCGCCCGTCGGATTGTTGTTGATCAGCGGCGGCGGCAGTTTCGGATCGCGCGGGGGCAGGGCTGGTGCGTTCGACGGACGTCCCTGCGGCGTCGGCGGGCCATAGGCGATGGTCTCGCGAATGCCGGTCCATGGTTCGGGCGGGCGCGGCGCGCGGAAGCGTCCCTGTCCGCCAGTCGATGCGCCGTAGGGAATGCCTTTGAAGATGCGGACGCCGTTCTCGGCGGTGAGGCCCTGAACCTTGCCCGCACTGGTGGTCACGATCGGCGGCCCGCTCGCGCCCATCGGGGTTGCGCAGGCGGCAAGCCCGCCCGCAATCCCCGTCATCAGCAATGTGCGGCGGTCGAGCGCAAAGCCCGCTTTCTGCAGTTTCATGGCATTTCCCCGGATGTTGTTTTTTGGGGATCATGCCGCCCCCCATGACCCTCCGTCAAACCGTCGCAGGCCGCACATTCTCACGATTTCGCCGGCCCACTGCGCAACGTATTCGCCTTCTGCCAGATTGAGGTTCCAGCGTGTCGGGGAAGCAGCTAATGCTTCCCGCGCCGGGGCTGCTTTGGGGTGGCTTGTCTGGGGTGGCGTGGAATGGTGTGGCGTAGTCTTCAGTTCGTCCTTGGCGTTGCCCTTGCTGGCGGCGGCGGCTATCTCGCCTGGCTCCAGCGTGACGCTGTGGGCAGCTTGCTGCCGCCGGGTCCGTCTGGCCTGCCGCTCCTGTTCCTTGTTGGCGTGATCGGCGTCACCAGCGGCATCGTCTTCCTCGTCAGCGCCCTTCACCCGCGACCCAACCAGCGCCGCGCCCGCGAAGCCGCCTCCGCGCGCGACGAGGCCGCGTTGCAGGAAGCCGACCGCTATTACTCCGAACGCTCCCGCGCCACCGATCGCGACTGGCGCGCCGCCGACATCACACCGCCACTCGCCGCGCCCATCCCGGCTGTGCCCCAGCCCGTCATGCCTCAGCCCGTTGCCGCGCCGCCAAAGCCTGTCGCTCCAGCGCCGCAACCTGTTGCTGCACCAGCACCGCCGAAACCTGCACCCGTTGTCGCGCCACAACCCGCAGCACCGCCTCCGCAAGCCGCGCCTCCACCACAACCTGCACCGCCCCCGCCGCCGCCAAAGCCCGTCGCGCCAATTGCACCACCGCCGCCGCAGACCGTGCAGGCGCCGCCGGCGAATCCTTTCCCGTCGACGGTCACGCTGGCGCCTCTTCCCCGTACGGAAGGTCCGAGTGCTGACGTCTCCCTGGCGCCAATCCGCGCCGCCATCGCGCAGGGCCGGCTGCCGGAAGCCGAGCGCATGCTTCATGCTGCCCGCGAGACCGCTGCAGGGCTCGACCTCGCAAAACTCACCGCATTGGCGGGGGATCATGCTGCCGCGCTGGGCCAGCCCAAGCATGCGCGCTGGCTGTGGCGCCTGGCGGTGAAGCGCTTCGGCGAACACGACGCCCTCGGCCTGCCCGAGGCGAAGGCGGCCATGGACAGCCTCAGCAAATAGGCCCGGCCGGGAACCGCGGGTAAACCATTTGCGGCTAATGGGTAACACTTAGACCCTAGCCACTGGCCATTCGCTGATGTCCGCATCCCTGCAGCTAGAGCATCCCGGCATGGGGGCCGTGTGCCTGCTGGATAGCCGTGGGCGCATCACGCAGGTCAATGCAGCATTCGAGGCGCGCCTCGGCCGTCCTGCATCGACGCTGCTGGGCATCGATCCCGCGCACGTGCTGAAAGCGATCGCCAGCGATCATGCGGCGACGGCCTCTGGTGACGTGTATTGCGTGACACACGGCGAGCTGCCGAGCTGGCTGAGGCTGGATCGCACGCCGATGCCGCAGGGCGGCGAACTTGTGCGCCTGACCGATGTGTCGGGCGAATGGAGCATGCTGCGCCTGCTGACGTCGCAACGCTCCGTGCGCGACCAGCTGATGCACGACGCCGAGGTCGGCACGTGGCGCTACGACCCCGATACCGAGATGTACTATTTCTCGAGCGAGCTTGCGCTGGGCCATAGCGGCATCTCGAAGCCTGTCCCCCTCTCGACGCTGATGTTCATCCAGCATCCCGACGATCAGGCCAAGGACGGCGCGATCCGCGACCGCATCACCACCAGCGGCGGTTCGGCCGAAGGCGAGATGCGCTATCGCGACGGGCAGGGCGGATGGAAGACGCTGCGTGTCCACTACCGCTCGGGCCGCAAGCTGCCGTCAGGCAAGTTCGAGATGTTCGGCATCAGCCAGAACGTCACTGAGCTGGCCGCTGCGCGCGACACCGCCGACCTTGCCATGGAGCGCCTCAATCTAGCGATGGCGGCGGGCAATGCCGGCGTCTACGAGATCGAGATCCTGACCGGCAATCGCTGGTCGTCGGAACAGTTCAAGGAGCTGGCCGGGCCGGAAGCGCTGGAGCGCCAGGCCAATCATCCCTTCGGCCTCTACATGGACGACGAACAGCCCAAGGTGCGTGCCAGCTGGGAGCGCTGCCTGACCTCCGACAAGGTCGAGAGCATCGACACGCGCATCTATCGCCCGGATGGCAAGGGCCGCTGGGTGCGCATGTACACGCGCCTGCAGCGCAACGCTGCCGGCCAGAACGTCCGCGCTGTCGGCCTAATGCTCGACATCCATGAACAGAAGCAGCAGGAACTGGCGCTGATCGAGGCCAAGTCGCAGGCGGAAGCCGCCACTGTCGCGAAATCCAACTTCCTCGCCTCGATGAGCCACGAGATCCGCACGCCGCTCAACGGCATTCTCGGCATGGCGCAGGTGCTGGCGTCGGACACGCTGAACGACGCGCAGCGCGAGCGCGTGACGGTCATCTCCGAGTCCGGCCAGACCCTGATGGCTCTGCTCAACGACGTTCTGGACATCTCCAAGATCGAAGCCGGCAAGCTCGAGATCGCCTGCATCAACGGCAAGCTCGACCAGACCATCGATCGCATGCGCCAGCTGTTCCTGGGTCGCGCGGACGAACGCGGGCTGTGGATCAAGGTCGAGCCGATCGGCGATGTGCCGGTGACGATGCTGTACGACCCGATCCGCGTGCGCCAGTGCGTCAGCAATCTCCTGTCGAACGCCATCAAGTTCACCGAGAACGGCGGCGTCACTATCCGCTATGGCGCAACGCCGAAGCCGGATGGCGGCTGGCGTGTCGACATCTCGGTCGCGGATACCGGCATCGGCATGGATGCGGAAACGTCCCAGCGCCTGTTCGCTGCCTTCACGCAGGCCGATGCCTCGATCTCGCGCCGCTTCGGCGGCACCGGCCTCGGCCTTGCGATCACGCGGCAGCTGTCGCGCCTGATGGGCGGCGATGTGGCTGTCGAAAGCCGGATCGGCGAAGGCTCGACCTTCCGCCTCTCCTTCGATGCTGGCCCGCCGCAGGTCGGCCAGGCTGTCGAGAGCGACGACAGGCCAAGCGAGCCGGTGGAGGAAGCGAAACAGACCACCGTCATGGGTGCGCGCGTCTTGCTGGTCGACGACAACCCGGTGAACCGCCAGGTCGTTCGCCTGTTCACCACGCAGCTCGGGCCGAAGATCGTCGAGGCTGTGAATGGCGAGGAAGCGCTGGCGCGCCTTGCCGAGCAGGCGTTCGATATCGTGCTGCTGGACGTCCACATGCCCGTGATGGACGGGCGCGAGACGATCAAGCGCATCCGCGCCAGCGACCAGCCGTGGCGCGACATTCCCGTCATCGCGCTGACGGCCGACGCCATGAGCGGCGACCGCGAACGCTATATCGGCATGGGCATGAGCGACTACATCTCCAAGCCGATCGATTCGCGCGAACTGGCCACCAAGTATGTGCGGCTTCTGCAAGCGCATCGCTTTGCGCCCGGCAAGGCGGCTTAGGTCGGGCCGCGAACGACTATTCGCGCAAGCCCGAAAGCTGTACCCGTTGCCAGCATCGCCGCATTGCGGCGCGTGAACGGAGCGGGCCATGGCGGATCAGAAGAACGTGTTCATCGCGGAACTGCTGGGCTTCGCCAACCCGGTGATCGCGCGTCGATTGCGGGCCGCTGGCGCACGCGTGATTGCCGCCGATCCAGGCCTTGCGTCCGATGGCGCGCATGAAGGCGTCGAGACGATCGGCTGGGCCAGCCCACAAGATCTCATCGCCCAAGCAACAGACAGGTTCGATGGAAAGCTCGACGCTGTCGTACTCGCGCCAGCCATGCCAGCGCCGCGACTCAATGCGGACCAGCTGACAGTCGAAGCCCTCGTGCCGTATTTCCAGCGGCTTGCCGCTGAGCCGCTTGCGTTTGCCGGCGCCGCTGTGAAGGCGATGCGGCCAAACAAGGCGGGGCGCATCGTGTTCGGCACATCATCCGGCCATATCGGCGGCACGCCGGGCTTTGCGGCCTATGCTTCGGCGCGTGCGGCCGTGAACGGCGCCGTGCGCACGCTGGCGCTGGAAGTTGCGGCGGATGGCATCTCGGTCAACGCCATCGCGCCCAACTTCATCCAGACGGAGACGTATTATCCGAAGGCGCTGCTCGCTGATCCCGTGAAGGGACCCAAGCTATTGGCGCGCGTGCCGATGGGACGGCTGGGGGAGGCGGACGAGGTGGCAGCCCTGGTGGAGCTGCTGGCGCTGGGCGAAAGCGGGTTCGTGTCGGGACAGGTGATCCCGATCTCCGGCGCGTGGTGCTAAGATAAAGCGGAGCGCTACTTCGCGAAGAGCTGCGTCGAGAAGGCGAGTATACGCTTGGCGGCTTCCTCGCGCTGGTCGAGCGTTTCACCAAACGCTTCGCCGAGCTTGCCTTCCAGCATCAGCGTGGCGAGGCCGTGCGCGGTCGACCATGCGGCGATGACCGGCACGAGATCGGCGCTCGTCTTGTCGGCGGTGGTGGCGGCGCCAAGAACGTCGGCCACGAGCTGGAAGCACTTGTCGGCTTTCACCTTGGCTTCCGGATAGTTGGCGAGATCGACCATCTCGCACCGGAACATCAGGCGGAAGACTTCCGGGTTGTTCAGCGCGAAGCGGATATAGGCCTCACCCATCGCGCGGTTTTTGCCGGCCTTGTCGCGCGCGAGCCCGATGGCGGAGACCATGTAGTCATACAGGCGATCGAATCCGTCGCCCGCGAGTTCGGCGAGGATCGCCTCGCGGTCCGCGAAATAGTGATAGGGGGCCTGGTGGCTGACGCCGGCGCGGCGCGCAACTTCCCGCATGGAGAGAGAGCCGAGGCCGCCTTCGTTCATCAACGCGACGCTGGCGTCGAGGATGCTGGAGCGGACATCGTCCCGGGAAATCGACTTCGTAACGGCCATGTGTTCCCCAATAATTCTTGACGCTGTAAATTTATTCATAGACAGTGTCAAGGAAATCGCTCTCCCTGTCTAGGTGGCACATGCTGCAAGGTCTGTCAGCTTTTCTCCGGAAGGTTCGCCCGGTTATGGGCGCTTTTCTGCTCGCCGCCTGCCAGGGCGAAGCGGAAGTCGCAGCGCCGGAGGCTGTGCCCGTGCCGGTCATCGCGGTTGAGGCGCTGACGATCGCGTCGGGTAGCGCAGGAGGCGAAATCCGCGCGAGCGGGCTGGTGGCCTACAAGCGCGAGACGTCTCTCTCCTTCGGCGCGCCCGGCGAGATCGAAGTGCTCAATGCTGATGTAGGTGACATGGTGAAGGCTGGCCAGAGGCTGGCCACGCTTCGCCGCACAACGACAGGCGCGGATGCTGCCGAGGCTGCGCTGGCGCGGCAGACGGCGGAACAGAATTTTGCACGGATCGAGAAGCTGCACGCGGCGGGCGCCGCTTCGCAGGTGGAACTCGACAATGCGCGGCTGGCGCTGGAGCGCGCGCGCGAGCGGGTCGGTATCGTTGCACCGGCGTCGGGCGTGATCCTGCAGCGCAACGCAGAGCCGGGCCAGATCGTCATTGCGGCGCAGGCCGTCCTGATTCTGGGCGAAGTGAATTCGGGGATCATTGTCAAAGCCTCGATGACCGCCGGAGAGGTCGCACAGTTGAATGTTGGTGACGCAGCCAACGTGAACCTGCGGGGCCAGGTGTTGGCGGGACGTGTGGCGCGGATCGCGGCGAAGGGAACCCAGTCGGGCGTGTTCGCCGTGGAAGTCCAGGTCGCCCAACCTGATGGCCTGCGCTCCGGCGAAGTGGCCGAGGTGGTGATCGCGGGCAAGGCGACAGCAGGGGCGGCTGAATTCGTGGTGCCGGCGATTGCGCTGATCGATGCGCGCGCGGACCAGGGCGTGGTGTTCGTCATCGACAAGGACGGCAAGGCCAAGCGGCGGCCGGTGGAGACGGGAGGGGTCAGCGACCGGGGCGTCACCATCCTGAGCGGCTTGCAGGACGGCGAGCGCGTGATCACGCGCGGCGCCTCGATGGTGCGCGACGGCGATGCCGTCAGCGTTGCGGCTCAGCAGTAGCGCGACAAGGGGGCGGACAACATGAAGTCCTTCACGCGCTTCTTCGTGGACCGGTGGCAGTTCACGCTGATCCTGTTCATCATGCTATTCGGACTGGGCATCCAGTCCGTGATGTCGATCCCGAAATCGGAAGACCCGATCGTGTCTTTCCCGGGCGTCGGCGTGTTCGTCGTGCTGCCGGGGGCGGACGCCGAACAGATGGAACGGGTGGTCGCCATCCCCATCGAGACGGCGCTCAACGGCCTCGAAGATGTCGATGAAATCCGTTCGACCAGCCAGGCGGGTCTGGCCTCCATCGGCGTGTCGTTCATCTACGGCTCGGATCCCGAGAAGAAATATGACGAGGTCGTCCGCGAGCTGAACGTCATCCGCAACAGCCTGCCGGAAGGCATCACGCTGCTGCGCGCCAACCGCCAGAACCCGGCGATGACCAACATCGTCCAGATGGCGCTGGTGAGCGACACCGCGTCCTACCGCCAGATGGAAGCCTATGCGCGTGAGCTGCGCGATGCGGTGGAGCGTGCGGACGGCATCCAGCAATCCGAAATCTGGGGCGTGCCGACCGCAGAAGTGCGGGTGACGCCCGATCTCGACAAGCTGGCGGCCTATCGGCTGCCGCTGACGGCGGTGGCCGATGCGGTGCAGCGCGAGGGCGTCGATATTCCGATCGGCTCGGTTGAGAGCAGCGGGCGGCGCTTCAATGTGGAAGCCACCGGCGCCTTCGACAGCCTCGCGGAAATCCGCAACATCGTGCTGCGGAGCGATGCAGCCTCGGCGATCACGCTGGGCGATGTGGCGACGATCGAATGGACCAATGACGAGCAGAATGTGCGCACGCGCTTCAATGGCGAGCGTTCGCTGTTCGTGACGGCGCGGGCCAAGCTCGGCGCGACGATCTTTGACGTGATGAACAATGTCCGCTTCCAGGTCGACAAGTTCGAGAAGCGCCTGCCGCCCGAGATCAAGCTGGAGCGCGGCTTCGACCAGTCCGAGACGGTGGCGCACCGCCTGTCGTCGCTCGGTCGCGACTTTGCCATCGCCATCGCCCTGGTGCTGTTGACGCTGTTGCCGCTCGGCTTCCGGGCCTCCATCGTGGTCATGGTGTCGATCCCGGCCTCGTTCGCCATCGGCGTCATCGCGCTCGACCTGCTGGGCTATTCGCTGAACCAGCTGTCGATTGCGGGCTTCGTGCTGGCGCTGGGCCTGCTGGTGGATGACAGCATCGTCGTCACCGAAAACATATCGCGCCACCTGCGCGGCGGCCTCACGCCGCGCAACGCGGCGATTGCGGGCGTGGAAGAGATCAACGTGGCAGTCGTCGGGTGTACGGCGACGCTGCTGCTGGCCTTCCTGCCGCTGCTCAACCTGCCGGAAGCGGCAGGCGATTTCACGCGGTCGCTGCCGATGGCGGTGGTCTGCACGATTGCCGCCTCGCTGTTCGTGGCGCTGACGGTGATCCCGTTCCTCGCGAGCCGCATCCTGCCGCGCCATGGGCATTCGAACGTGTTCCTCGATGTGGTGATGGGCGGCATCCACGCGATCTATCGCCCGATCCTGAAAGTGGCGCTCGGGCATCCGCGTATCACGGTGGTGGCGGGTCTTGCGCTGTTTGCCGCGTCGCTCTCGCTGGTGCCGAAGCTGGGCTTCAGCCTGTTCCCTGAAAACGACAGCCCGTACTTCATGGTCGAGGTCGAGTTGCCAGAAGGCGTCTCGGTCGACGAAACCGACAAGGCCGTGATGTATGCGGACGCAGCGCTCGCCAAGCACGACAATATCAGCTGGCGCTTCGCGAACTCCGGCCGGGGCAACCCGCAGGTCTACTACAACGAGCAGCCGAGCGAGCAGGCGAGTAATGTCGGCGGCGTCTATGCGCGGTTCGACCATTGGGAAGCAGGCGAGGGACACAAGGCCCTTGAAGACCTGCGCGCGGAGCTGGCGAAATTCCCGGGCGCGCGCTTCAACGTGAAGCGCTTCCTCAACGGCCCGCCGATCGAGGCGCCGATCGCCGTGCGCATCCAGGGCGCGGACATCGAAGTGCTGGCGGAAATCGCCTCGCAGTTCGAACGCGAGATGGCGAAGGCGCAGGGCATCCGCAACATCACCAACCCGCTGGCCGAGCGACTGCTGGACCTCGACCTCAACATCAACACCGAGGCGGCGGCCCTGCGCGGCATTCCGGCCGGCGCGATGGACCAGACGCTGCGCATCGCCATCGGCGGCGCGCGCGTCGCCTCCTATCGCGACCCGGTGGGCGATGCCTATCCGGTCGTGGTGCGGGCGCCGCGGGCGGAGCGGATGAGCATTTCCGATGTCAACAAGCTCTATGTCTGGACTGGCGATGGCTCTGCCGCGCCGCTCTCCGAGTTTGCCGATCCGCGCATCTCGTCGGGACCGGCGCGCATCAGCCGCTTCCAGCGTGAGCGGACGGTGACGCTGACCGCCTTCCTGCAGCCGGGTTACCTCGCCAACGTGGTGACCAAGAACGTCGAGGACAAGCTGCGCAGCATTCCGCTGCCGGCGGGCTATTCCTCCAGCCTGGGCGGCGAGGCGGAAGCGCAATCGCGCAGCTTCGGCGGCATGGGCCCGGCGATGCTGATCGCGATGTTCGGCGTGATGGCGGTTCTGCTGCTGGAATTCGGGTCGTTTGCGACGGCGGGTGTCGTGGCGTTCGTGATCCCGTTCGGCATCATGGGCGGGCTGGTGGCGCTCTATGTGGGCGGGGAGTCGCTGTCCTACACCTCGATCATCGGGTTCATTGCGCTGGTCGGCATCGAGATCAAGAACTCGATCCTGCTGGTCGAATTCGCAAACCAGGAGCGCGATCGCGGAACACCGTTGCGTGAGGCGATCGAGAAGGCGGGCGAGGTTCGCTTCCTGCCCGTGCTGCTGACTTCCCTTACGGCCATCGGCGGTCTGATGCCGCTGGTGTTCGAGAAGTCGCCGCTCTATTCGCCGCTGGCGATGGTGATCATCGGGGGCCTGATCTCGTCCACGCTGATCGCGCGGATCGTGACGCCGCCGATGTACCTGCTGCTGGCGCCGAAGAACCTGAAAGGTTCGCCGGATGCCGATCCGCACGCCGAGGCAGTTGCGGTTCCTGCGGAGTAGGTCAACACTCTCCGGCGAGGAAACGCCGGAGAGCGCATCGTGGATTTCAATCTGCCTAAAGGTCTCGTCGATTATCTCGCCGAGCTGGATCGGTTCATCGAGACCGAGATCAAGCCGCTGGAAGAGCAGGACGATAACATCCGCTTCTTCGACCATCGCCGCGAGCATTCGCGAACGGACTGGGACAAGGGCGGCCTGCCGCGCCAGGAGTGGGAGCTGCTGCTGCGTGAATCGCGGCGGCGGGCGGACAAGGCGGGGCATTTCCGCTTTGCGCTGGCCAAGGAGCTGGGCGGATCGGCGCGGGATGTCGGCTGCGGGCCAAACCTCGCGATGGCGGTGATCCGCGAGCATTTTGCTGCGAAGGGGCTGGGGCTCCACAACGATTTGCAGAACGAGCATTCGATCGTCGGGAACAGTATCGGCGCGCAGCTGATGTGGAATTACGGGACGGACGCGCAGAAGGCCGAGTGGATGGACGACCTTGCCGCCGGCAAGCGCGGCTTTGCGTTCGGGATCACGGAGCCCAAACACGGCTCCGATGCGACGCACATGGAAACCGTGGCGGTTCGCGATGGTGACCACTGGATCATCGATGGCGAGAAGACATGGAATTCCGGCATCCATCACGCCAGCCATGACATGGTGATGGCGCGCACATCCGGCAAGGCCGGCGATGGCCATGGCATTACGGCTTTCCTTGTGCCGGCCAATGCGCCGGGCTTCACGATCGAGGAATATCTCTGGACGTTCAACATGCCGACCGACCATGCGCATGTGACGCTGAAGGGCGTACGCGTGCCGCACAGCTCCATCTTCGGCGGCGAAGGGCGCGGCCTGATGGTGGTGCAGCACTTCTTCAACGAGAACCGCATCCGTCAGGCGGCGTCTTCGCTGGGCGCCGCGCAGTTCTGCGTCAATGAGTCGGTGAAGTATGCGAATGTGCGCGCGCCGTTCGGCAAGAAGCTGGCGAGCAATCAGGCGATCCAGTTCCCGCTGGTGGAGCTGCAGACGCAGTGCGAGATGGTGCGGGCGCTGATCCACAAGACGGCGTGGATCATGGACACGGTCGGAAATTTCCAGGCGTCCGACAAAGTCTCGATGTGCAATTACTGGGCGAACCGGCTGTGCTGCGAGGCGGCGGACCGCGCGATGCAGGTGCATGGCGGGCTGGGCTATTCGCGGCACAAGCCGTTCGAGCACATCTATCGCCACCACCGCCGCTATCGCATCACCGAGGGCGCGGAAGAGATCCAGATGCGCCGCGTCGCCGGCTACATGTTCGGCTTCATGGAGCAGAAGGCGCCGAAGGGTGTTGTCGAGTGATCGACAGCACGAAGCTTGAAGCGACGCTGAAGCGCTTGCCGGGGTTCGAGCGGCTGGTGAGTTGCGACCGGCTGAGCGCGGGGGCGAGTCGCGAGACTTACAGGCTGCATGTGGTGATGGACGGGGCCGAGCGCAAGCTGGCGCTGCGGCGCGCGGAGGGCGAGGACGTTTCTGCGATGAGCTCCGGGCCGGGGCTGAGCGGAGAGGCGAAGCTGTTTGCGGCGGCGCGAGCCGCGGGCGTGCCGGGGCCGGAGGTGTTGCTGGTGCTGCAGCCGGAGGATGGGCTCGGCGCCGGGTTCTTCATGGAGTGGATCTCGGGCGAGACGCTCGGCGGGAAGATTGCGCGTGGGGCGGAGTTTGCGGAGGTACGAAAGACGCTGGCGCGACAGTGCGGGGAGATTCTGGCGCGGCTGCATCAGGTCGATGTGATGGCGAGCGGGCTTGAGGCGATGCTCGAGACGCTGACGCCGGAGGCGTTCGTGCAGCGGACGTATGAACGGTATCTGCTGCTCAAGACGCCGCAGCCGATGATCGATTTCACGGCGAAGTGGCTGCTTGCCAACTTGCCGAAGGCGAACCGGCTGACGCTGGTGCATAGCGACTACCGGAATGGCAACCTGATTGTTGATCCGCAGCAAGGCGTGGTCGCCGTGCTTGACTGGGAGCTGGCGCATATCGGCGATCCGATGCGCGACCTTGGCTGGCTGGTGACGCGCTCGTGGCGGTTCGGCGTGGCGGACAAGGCGGTGGGTGGGTTCGGCGATCTTGATGACCTGATTGCGGGGTATGAATCCGTCTCGGGTGAAAAGGTGGATCGCGCGGCGGTGCGGTTCTGGGAATTGTTCGGATCGTTCTGGTGGGC
>JAOATF010000029.1 GCA_030158285.1 Hyphomonadaceae bacterium | reverse complement strand
TGTCCGCGGCGACGTTATCGCTCATCGAACATTCGGTCAGGAGGACCACCTTGCGTGCGCCCGATTCCCTGACGTGGCTCGACAGGGCCGATGTTGACCCGGCAAAGTCGGCTTCTTCAAGGACATCCGGTGGACATTCAGGGTGGGCGAGCACAATCGCGCCGGGATGCGCCTCGCGGATCTGGCGCACGTCTTCGCCCGAAAACTTGACGTGGACCTCGCAATTGCCCTGCCAGGCGATGATTTTGATCGCGGTGTTGGCGGCCGTGTTCCGGGCAAGGAACTCGTCCGGGACCATGATCACGGTATCGACACCCCATTTGGCGGCGATGTGTTCGACGACCTGAGTGGCGTTCGACGAGGTACAAGTGATGTCGCACTCGGCCTTCACGTCGGCCGTGGTGTTCACGTAGGTGACGATCGGCAGGTTGGGGTAGCGCTGGCGGATCAGGCGTACGTCGGCGCCCGTGATCGAGGCCGCGAGCGAGCAGCCGGCGCGCAGGTCCGGGATCAGCACCGTCTTGTCAGGGCTCAGGATTTTCGAGGTTTCGGCCATGAAGTGGACGCCGGCCTGGACGATGACCTTGGCGTCCGTGCGGGCGGCTTCGCGGGCCAGTTGCAGGCTGTCGCCCCGGAAGTCGCCGACGAGGCGGAACACGTCCGGCGTCATGTAGTTGTGCGCCAGGATGACGGCGTTCTTCGCCTTTTTGAGCTTGTTGATGTGGTGGACCAGCGGGGCGACGGCGGGCCACTCCATCGGCGTGATGAAGTCCTTCACGTCGGCATACAGGTGGTCGGTCGAGGCTTTGACCGCGGCGTCATAGGCGAGCCCACGCAGCTCCGCTGCGGTGGGGCGAAGGCGGGCGGCGGGGATATCGCAGCCTTGTCCGAACTCGATGACGCGGGCCATGTGAGCCTCCTGTCTTATGCTCAACTTGAGTATAAACTGGGCCCGAAAAAATGCCTTTCAAGGGAAAGGCGTCTGCCGGTGGATCAGTCCTACTTAAACTCAACTTGAGTATAACTAGAGTGTCATAGTTGCGGGTCGAAGTCGAGGGGAAATCCGGGAGCCGCTAACCCTTGGGGGTCTGGACGCCGGGGAGGTGGCCTTCGCGCAGGGCCTCGTGGCGGAAGCGGAATAGCTCGGCAGGGCGACCGCCGGTGGCCTGCGTGAAGACGCCGAGGCCGATGACGAGGTTCGAGTGGTTCAGCGCGCGGCGGAAGTTCTGTTTGTGCAGCGACTGGCCGAGGATGGATTCCACGACCTGCTGGAGCTGCAGAAGCGTGAACTTGTCGGGCATCAGTTCGAAGACCACGGGGCGGTATTTGATCTTGCCGCGCAGCCGCCCCATCGCGGTGGCGAGGATGCGGCGGTGGTCGGAGATCATAGGCTCGCCGAGCGCGGCGGAGGGCAGGCTCGGCGTCTTGCGGTTCGAGTCGCGCGTGGCCTCGGGGGCGAGGCCGGCTTCGTAGAGAAGCTCGTAGCGTTCGAGCGTGCGCTCCTCGATCCAGGGCTGGCCGTCGAGACCGAAGGCCAATTGAGCGCGGGAGAGGCGATGGGCGGCGTTCTTGCCGCTGGCGTCAGACCACGTGCGCAGGGCAGGCGCGAGCGCCGTGTCGATCAGGTCGGGGCGGCCGTTGCGGTGATCTTCCCACGGGAAGTGGCGATACCAGTCGCGCCAGACAGCGTCGAAGGCCGAGATATCCGTGCGTTCGGGCGTGAGGCCGAGATAGCCGACCGAGATGAGGCGCGCGCCGGACGGGGCATCGCCGAGTTCGGCCTGCGGGAGTTCGCGGCCAAGGTCGCCGAACGTGTAGAGTTGTTCGACATAGCCGGGCTCGAAGCCGGTTTGTGCGTGAACCCACTCGCGCAGGCCGAGTTCGAATGTGCGGTGGCCTTTCGGGTCGAAGCGGCCGTGGGGCAGGCCGGCGGCGCCATCGGCATCGCGCGTGGTGAGAATGTAGGGCGCCTTGCCATCGGCCGCGACGATCACGGCGGACAGACCGACGGCGATGGGTGTTGCCGTCATGAGCCGGGCGCGGCGTAGCTGGACGGGATGGAGAAGCTTTGGGCTTCCATCGAAATCTCGCCACGGCCGATCAGGTCGACAGCTTCGTTCATCCGTCCGTTGCGGCCGAGCAGGGCGTCGGCGTGGGCGATCAGGCGGCGGTTGGGGGAGGCGGTGGGGGACGCCTTGCGGAGGGTGAGAGCGATCTCCTCCTCGTCGGCGGCTGGATTGTGGACGCAGGCGGTGATGAAGGCGCTGGCGGTGGAGCGCGAGATGCCGGCCCAGCAGTGGATCAGCATGGGGGCGGCGCGATCCCAGGATTCCACGAAACGGATCACACGCTCGGCATCGGAAGAGTCTGGGGCGCGCCAGTCGCCGACATCGTCGACGATATCGTGGATGGGGACCTGCAGGTGGAGATCAGGCCCCATGCCGTCGAAAACGGGAAATGTGTCGTAGGGGCTGAGCAGGCTGACGACGCGGGCGGGCCGCAGCTTGCGGGCAAGCGACGGCGCGGCATCGAGCGAGCAGATCCAGATCGTCATGGGGGGAGAGTAGAGCGGGTTTGCAACAAACGGAATTGGGGGCGGGCAGGAAGCAGAGCTGGCTCTATTTCTTTCCATCCATCTCCGCTTGCAGTGCAGCAAAGCGGGCGAGGAAGAGGGATTGGGCGCTAGGGGGAGAGAGGGGCGAGACGTCGGGGGCGGCGCCGGGGGGCGGGGCGCCGAAGAAGTCGAGGGCTTCGTCGATGTCGAAACCGGCGAGGCGGGTGGCTTCATAGAAGGCGGCGGCCTGGTCGGCCTGCTTGACGCGGGCCTTGAGGGCGGCGGGCATTTTCGGCGCCAGGCCGAAGCGGATGTGGATCGCGGCTTCGAGGCGGGCTTCGAACTGGCGGTAATCGACGCCGAGGGCGTTCTTGAACGGCGAGATCATGTCGCCGATCACGTATTCGGGCGCATCGTGCAGCAGCGCGCCGAGCAGGTCGGCGGGAGACGAGTCCGGCCACATTTCGGCGACGAGGGCTTCGACGAGCACGGAATGCTGGGCGACGGAAAAAGCGTGATCGCCCTTGGTCTGGCCGTTCCAGCGCGCGACGCGGGCAAGGCCGTGGGCGATATCCTCGATCTCGATGTCGAGCGGGGAAGGATCGAGCAGATCCAGACGGCGGCCGGACAGCATGCGTTGCCACGCGCGTGGGGCGGGCGGATCGGATCTGCCGCGATTGCTGCCGGTGCGGGCTTTGCTCATTTGCTGCACCTGCCATCGAAATAAGTTCGCGGGCAAGCGGAACCGGAGAATCGGAACTCCGTTCGATATAGGCAGTATGCCACCGCGCCTCGCGCGGGCCCGCCTGAAGGCGATGAGCCGGCCTCCGTAGATTTGCAGTTCGATGCCACGAATTTCTTCGACGATTTTCCGTCGAAATTCACGTTGCTTACCACTGTGAAAGTTTTGCGAGAGGCTTCGTTAATCCAACAGGGCTAAGGTCCTTTCAAGTCGCGGGAGACAGCGGGACATGTGGGAGTTGATGGTGGAAGCGGCGCAAAATCCTGCGCTGCACTGGGCGGTTCTTGCGCTCGCTATTCTGGCCTGGATCTTCAAGGTGCTGAGCTCGGGCGAAGGCCCGCTCATGGGCGACCTTTTTCACGATGAAATGGACAGCTGAAAGGCGGCGGGGAAGGCGTACAGCCATTCTCCCCCGCACGGCATGTCCTGTAGACGCTGCAAAGGCGCGGGTGGTGTAGGAGGGGCGGCCTGTCGGCCGCCCTTCTGATTCAAGGGCTGAATCACCGGAAAATTGCACATAAGCAGGGCCGCGAGGCCCGGCCGGTGGCTTGGAGAAAGCTTCCGGCGGGTCCATACAGCGCCAGTCTTCCTGGAGCTTTCCATGCCCACGACATTCGATCTCATCATCAAGGGTGGTCTTGTTGCGACGCCGGGCGGCATCGCGGAGACAGATGTCGGCGTGAACGCCGGCAAGATCGCGGCGATCGGATCGTTCGATGCCTCGCAGGCGGGGCAGGTGTTCGAGGCGCATGGCCTCCACGTGCTGCCGGGCGTGATCGACAGCCAGGTGCACTTCCGCGAGCCGGGTCTGGAGTGGAAGGAAGACCTCGAGACGGGCTCGCGCTGTGCGGCGCTGGGCGGCGTGACGGCGGTGTTCGAGATGCCGAACACGGATCCGTCGACGACATCGCCCGAAATGATGGAAGACAAGCTGAAGCGCGCACTGGGCCGGATGCATACCGACCACGCCTTCTATGCCGGCGCGACGCACGACAACACCGACCTTCTTCCCATAATGGAGCGGATGGACGGCGTGTGCGGCGTCAAGGTGTTCATGGGCGCGAGCACGGGGCAGCTGCTGGTCGAGGATGATGAGGGCGTGGAGCGCGTGCTGAACGCGATCTCGCGCCGGGCGGCTTTCCATTCCGAGGACGAATATCGCCTTGCGGACCGTCGCAAGCTGGCGCGGCAGGGCGACTGGACCTCGCACTATGAAGTGCGGGATGCGGAAGCCGCGATTTCATCGACGCGGCGGCTGCTGCGGCTGGCGCGGAAGACGGGCAAGCGCATCCATGTGCTTCACGTGACGACGGCGGAAGAAATGGAAATGCTGGCGGCGGCTAAGGACATTGCCACCTGTGAAGTGACGCCGCAGCACCTGACGCTGGTGGGGCCGGACGATTACATCCGGCTCAAGGCCTATGCGCAGATGAACCCGCCGATCCGCGAGGAGAAACACCGTGCGGCGCTGTGGGTGGCGGTGAACCAGGGGATTCCGGACGTGCTGGGATCGGACCACGCCCCGCACACGATCGAGGAAAAGTCGCGGCCTTATCCGGCCTCGCCCTCCGGCATGCCGGGCGTGCAGACGCTGGTGCCGGTGATGCTGACGCATGTGGTGAACGGCAAGATGACGCTGGAGCGGTTCATCGAGCTGACCAGCGCGGGACCGCAGCGCGTGTTCGGCATCGCGGGGAAGGGGCGCATCGCGCAGGGCTATGACGCCGACTTCACCGTGGTGGACATGAAAGCCAAGAAGACGATCACCAAGGAATGGTCGGCCTCGCGCTGTGGCTGGACGCCGTTCGAGGGCATGGAAGCCAAGGCGTGGCCAGTGGCGACGTTCGTGCGGGGCACGATGGTGATGTGCGACGCGCAGATCGTGGCGCCGGGGCGCGGCGCGCCGGTGCGCTTCACCGAGACGCTGGCGCAAGCCTGACATGCACGAGCATCGCAAGGGGCTGAACCGAACCTTGTTCTGGCTCTATGCCGGCAATGGGCGGTGGCCGTCCTTTTTCCGCTGGTCGATGCTGGTGTTCGACATCATCACGATCGCGATCTTCCTCGTCCATCCGCTGGTGTCGTGGCACCAGCTCAACACGGACGTGCATATCGGCTGGGTGGTGATCGATGTTGTCGTCGCGACCGTGATCGGGCTCGATTTCTTCGCGCGGCTTTACATCGAGCGCTACAAGGTGCGGTTCTTCCTGCGGCCGACCAACTGGGCCGACATGATCGTGTTCCTGACGCTGGTGCTGCCGGTGCTGGCGCAGAATTTTTCGTTCCTGCGCGTGTTCCGCATCGTGCGGCTGGTGCGGGCGTTCGAATATCTCGACCACAAGACGCCGGTGGCGCGCTGGCTGCACATCAACTCGTTCGTCGTGTCGAAGGTGGTGAACCTGTCGGTGTTCATCTTCCTGGTGACGGCGCTGGTCTATGTCACGCAGGCGGGGCGGCATTCGGACATTCATAGCTATCTCGATGCGCTGTATTTCACGATCGGCACGCTGACGACGGTGGGGCTGGGCGACATCACGCTGCCGGACACGCTGGGGCGGTGGATCACCATCGGGATCATGGTGCTGGGGGTGACGCTGTTCCTGCAGTTGATCCGCGCGATTGCGGTGGGGGACAAGGTTCATCACAACTGCCCGGCGTGCCGCCTGCCGTTGCACGACCAGGATGCTGCGCATTGCAAGCGCTGTGGCGCGAACCTGTTTCCCGAGGGGGAAACGCCGCCGGCGCGGCGCTAGCGGGCGTTCACAACTCTTGTGATCGGGCCTCGCGACGGAGCGGGGCGTGCAGGTCGTTCAAACAGGGTCAGGGTTGCGGCGATGCTTGCATCGTCGTGCATGAGGGGCCGGTAGCCTCCCCAAAGGACCGGCTCCAAGACTCGCGCGCGGAGACCCCAAACTCCTTGCCCACGACGCGCGCCCATTCAGCCGGTCCCGCCTGCCGGGGCCGGCTTTTTCTTGTGTTTGCGTGACGCGGTGTGGCGGATAGGGTCGCGCCATTGCGGAGACAGGCATGACGACAGCACCGGACATGACAGGCGCAGAGGCGATCATCGGGTCGCTGGCGGATTGCGGGATTGCCGCGTGCTTTGCCAATCCGGGCACCAGCGAGATGCACCTGGTGACGGCGCTGGACCGTGAGCCGCGTATCCGCAGCGTGTTGTGCCTGTTCGAGGGCGTGGCGACAGGGGCGGCGGATGGCTATGCGCGCATGAGCGGCGTGCCGGCGCTGACGCTGCTGCACCTCGGGCCGGGGTATCTGAATGGCGGGGCCAACATTCACAATGCGCGACGGGCATATGTGCCGATGGTGAACCTGATCGGTGATCATGCGGTGTCTCACCGGCAATATGATGCGCCGCTGGCGTCGGACATTGCGGGGCTGGCGGGGCCGAATTCGCGGTGGCTGAAATCGGTGGACCGCGTTGAAGATGCGGGCGCGACGGCGGTTGAAGCGTTCGAGGCGAGCTATGGGCCGCCGCCGGGGCCGGTGTCGCTGATCATGCCGGCCGATGTGGCATGGACGGGTGGCGCTGCGCGGGCGAAGGCGGGCGCGCGGGCTGGCCTGAAGATTGCGGCCGATGATCTGGTCGAGGAAGCCGGGCGCGCGGTGACGAAGGCGAAGCAGCCGGCGCTGCTGGTCAACGGTACGGCGTTGCATGCGGGCGGGGCGGAGGTGTTGCGGCGGATCGCGGCGCAAGGCGTGCGCGTGATCACCGATACGTTCATGGCGCGGTTCGAGCGCGGCGGCGGTTTGTATAACGCGGCGCGGCTTCCGTATTTTGCGGAGATGGCGGTCGAGGCGCTGGCGGGGATCGACCTGTTGCTGATCGCGGGGACGAAAGCGCCGGTGGCGTTCTTTGCCTATCCGAACACGCCGGGCGCGTTCACGCCGAAGGGCGCGCGGACGGTGAGCCTAGGCGGGCCCGAAACGGACAGCCTGGATGCGCTGACGAAGCTGGCTGACTGGCTGGATGCACCGTTGGTGTCTGCCGCTGGCGGCTGGGCGCGGCCGGAGCCGGGGACGGGCGACAAGTTCAATCCGCACACGATCGGCCTATCGCTGGCGGCGTACCTGCCGGAGGGGGCGCTGATCTCGGATGACGGCGTGACGTCTGGCCTGCCGATCTACACGGCGCTGGGCGCGGGCGCGCGGCATGAGTGGCTGGGGCATACTGGCGGCGCGATCGGGCAGGGCATGCCGGTGGCGGTGGGCGCAGCGGTGGCGCGGCCGGACGTGAAGACGGTTGCGCTCGCTGGCGATGGCGCAGGCATGTACACGGTGCAGTCGCTATGGACGATGGCGCGCGAGCAGCTGGACGTGCTGGTGATCGTGTTCGTGAACCACGCTTATCGCATTCTCAAGATCGAGCTGGCGCGGACGGGCGCGGGCAATCCGGGGCCGGCGGCGGATAGCATGCTGAGCCTCGGCAATCCGGAGATCGACTGGGTCAAGCTGTCGGAGAGCCTGGGCGTAGGCGCGGAGGCAGTCTCCACCTGTGCGCAGTTCAACGATGCGTTGCAGCGGGCCGTGGCCACGAAAGGCCCGCGCCTGATCGCGTGCATGATCCCGTAAGTGCGGATCAGCGCCTGGCAGCGAGCACGCGGGACATCTCGCGCGAGAGTTCGGCGAGGTTGATCGGCTTGGCCGAGACGCCGTTGAAGCCGGCCGCGAGATAGCCATCGATATCGTCCTGCCCGACCTTGGCGGTGAGGGCGATGGCGGGCGTGGCGTGGTTGAGGCTGTTCGCATCGCGGCGCAGGTTGGCCAGCGTTTCCATGCCGTCCATCTCGGGCATGATGATGTCCATCAGGATCAGGTCGAAGCCCTGGATGGCGCAGATATCCAGCGCCTCTCCGCCGGACGCGCACAGCGTGATGTCGAGGCCGAGCTTGCCGAGCAGCAGCTCGATGATGCGGCGGTTCTTCTCGTTGTCATCGACGCAGAGCAGGCGCAGGCCCTGCCACGTGCTCTCTTCGTCGCCATGCGGGGCGTCGATGGCGGTGGCCGGATCGGCCGGATCGACCGTCAGCGTGAAGCGGAAGTGAGCGCCGCTGCGGCGCGCGGGCTCCAGCGTGAGGTCGCCGCCCATCATGCGCGCGAGGCGGCGCGAGATGAACAGGCCGAGGCCCGTGCCGCCGCGGCTGGCATTGCTGGGGCCTTGCTCGAACGCCACGAAGATCGCTTCGGCGATGGCGTTGGGCACGCCGGGGCCGGTGTCGATGACACTGATGCCGATTTCAAGGCGGCCATCGGCCAGCATGTGAACGGTCAGGAGCGTGTTGACCGAGCCGGTATCCGTGAACTTGATCGCGTTCGAGACGAGGTTGCCGACGATCTGGCGGATGCGGCCTGCATCGAGCAGCAGCGTGGGCGCGCCTTCCGCGGCGCTGCAGTCGATGCCAAGCGTCAGGCCCTTGTCGCGCGCCTGCGGGCCCCAGAACTCCACGGTGCGGCTGACCAGCGTGGCGATGTCGGTCGGCGCGGTCTGGATTTCCATCTTGCCGGCGTCGAGACGCGAGACATCGAGCAGGTCATTGACGATGGCGAGCAGGCCGCGGCCGGAATCGTCGATCAGGCCGATCATCTCCCACGACTCATTGTCGTGCTGGCCGCGCTTGAGCACTTCGACGGAGCCAAGAACAGCGTTGAGCGGTGTGCGAACCTCATGGCTCATCACGGCGATGAAGTCGGACTTGGCCTTGTCTGCGGCGCGGGCCTGGTCGCGGCCGGCGCGGAGCGTTTCCTCGGCGACCTTGAGGACGTTGATGTCCTGCAGCGAACCTGTCATGCGCCAGACGCCATTGGCGTTGCGGGAGTAGCGCGCGCGGGTGGTGAACCAACGATAGCCGCGCGCGCGCGTCAGCAGGCGGAAGTCCACGCGGATGCGCGACATGTCCGAGCGGCCTGCGGCGAACGCTGCACGCAGGGCTTCGAGATCGTCGGGGTGGACGAATTTCTCGACGTTCCCGAAGATCCTGCTGAACTCCTCGCCGGAATAGCCGGTGACGGATTCGAAGCTTTCGGAGACGTTGAACTGCCGCTGGTCCACGTCCGGCACGTCCCAGAGGCCGACCCGTGCAGCTTCCAACGCGGTGCGGACGCGGGCGGCGTTCTCGAGGATGGCGTCGTTGGCGGCTTTCAGCTGTTGCAGGTTGTAGTCGCGCGAGAGCGTGGAGATCCAGGAGATGCCGGCGAGGCCGAACGTGGCGGCGAGCAGACTGACGAAGGTCATGACGGCGCGGGCGCGGGGATCCGCCGTGGATGGCTCGCCGATCATTCCGGTGGCGGACAGCAGACAGAACGTCACCGTCATGATTGCGAGGGCGAGCGTGATCGGGCGCGTCTGCGGGCGCTGGTAGGCAGCAGCGACGCCGGCAACAAGTGGCATGGTGACGACGACCGGCGCAATGAAGCCGGTATGGCGATACTGCACGAATGCGACGATCAGCAGGTAGATCGGGATCATGTAGACCAGCGCTGGCCGCGCATCCTTGCGCCGGCGCAGATGACTGAAGAGGCGCCAGTTGAGCGCGCAGGCGAGCAGTGCAAGCGTGTAGGATTCCAGATGCGCGGGGTAGGCGATGAACGTAGCAATCCCCCCGATGATCCAGCCAAGGCAGGCCGCGAGGCAGATGTAGGTCAGCGCGACCTGTCGCGGCGCTTCCGGCGCGTCGCCGAAGTGGAAGACGTCCGAATAGAATTGTTCACGCAGGTTGCCGCGAAAGAACGCCGAGACGATTTCGGTGGCGCGACCGAACTTTGCCGCCGGCTTGAGCGCGGCAGGTGGCAGGCGGGACAGAGCTGCGGGCAGGAGATCGATGATACGGGTCCCTGAACGGCGGAGTTAGCAGGCTAAGTCATCTTGTTAATGACTTGATTGACGGTGCGCCGGTTTCAGCAGGGAACACCTCTGCTGCATCGTCGCAGGTTACCTAGTTCAGGTAGCTGCGGGCGATGGCTTCGGAGAGTTCCCGGCCACGGCGGGCGATGCCGGCCTCGAGCGCTGTCATGTTGGCGGTGCAGGCCCCGGTGTCACGGTTCTGGCCCCGATAGCCGCGGTTGAAGGCGTCGGTGAGGGCGGCGCGACGTCCGCCGCCGCCACCTTCATAGGCCATCAGGTTGAGCATGTAGTTGCGCCAGGTGGAGTCCTGGTCGCCATTGCAGATGGTGCGAATGGCGTGGGCGCGGCCCAGCACCTCGGCCAGCTCGGCCACCATCTCGATCGGCGCCTCGCGCGGCGGGGCAGCGGCCGGTTCTGGCTCCTGCGCCAGCGCGGGCGCGGCGGGCAGAATCAGGATGGCGGCGAGGATCAGGGCAGTGGGGATCAGGGCGCGAAGCGTCATGACTCACACATTAGCGTTCCCCGGCAGCCAATGCAAAACGCGTGAACAGGGCAAAACGCGCCCGCAGGCTTGCATTTTGCCGTGCAATCGGCCTGAACACTCCACACGCGGGCGTGGCGGAACTGGTAGACGCACCAGACTTAAAATCTGTTGGACCGTAAGGTCCGTGCCGGTTCGACCCCGGCCGCCCGTACCAGTCTTCGCTCGCTTTGCGAGCTTCGGCTCGGCAAGCCAGCCTGGTGGCTCATTTCAGGGTGACGATGTTGACGAGATCGCCGGCGGCGGCGGCGGGCGCCTTGATGGGGCGGTGGATGAGGGCGTTGGCGGTGAGGAAGGGGGAGAGCATCGAGGAGTCTTGGTTTTCGGCGGCGCGGATGTGGGCGCGGCCTTCCGCATCGAGGGTGAGAACGGCGCGGAGATATTCTTCGCGGTTGCCGGCGGCGGGAAGCGGCGTGGTGGTGTGCGCGCGCTGGAGACATGCGGGTTCGGGCGTGGCGCCGGTGAGAGCGGCGATGAGCGGGCGCAGGAACAGTTGCGCCGTGACCATGGCGGCGGCGGGGTTTCCGGGAAGACCGAGCGCGAGATGGCTGTCCTTGGCGGAAAACCAGGTCGGTTTGCCGGGCTTCACAGCGACTTTTTCGAAGATGGGCGCGAAGCCTTCGGCGGCGAAGGCGGAGCGGACGACATCGTAGTCGCCGACGGAGGCGCCGCCGATCGAGACGATGACATCGCAGGGCGCGGCGAGGCGCTTGCGCACGTCTTCTTCCGTGTCGCGTGAGACGCCGAGATCGAGCGCGATGGCGCCCCAGCGGCAGAGGATGGCGAGCAGGGCGGGCTGGATGGAGTTGACGACTTGTCCGGTGGTAAGCTGTGAGCCGGCCTCGGCGAGTTCGTCGCCATTGGCGAGCACGCCGATGCGCGGCGCTTTTCGAACCGAGACACGGCCTGTATTGCCGGCGGCGGCGAGCGAGATCGCGCCTTCGGACAGCGCGTGGCCGGCGGGGACGAGCAGAGCGCCTTGCGCGAAATCCATGCCCTTGCGGCGGATGTTCTCGGGCCTGGGCTGTTCGAAGGTGACGGTGACGGTATCGCCGTCGCGCCTGGTATCCTCCTGGATGAGGATGTGGTCGGCGCCCGGGGGCACGTGGGCGCCGGTGAAGATGCGGATGGCTTCGCCGGGGTTCAGCTTGCCATAAAAGGGCCCGCCCGCGCGCGATTCACCTGTGACGCGAAGCGTGGCGCTGAGCTTCATGTCGGCATGGCGAACGGCGTAGCCATCCATGGCGGACACATTGGCGGGCGGCTGGTTCACCTGTGCGGTGACGGGTTCGGCGAGGATGCGGCCGTGGGCGGCGGCGAGGGCGACGGACTCCCGTCCGAGACGGCGCGCGGCGCCATGCTCGGCGATCAGGGCAAGCGCCTGTTCGACGGAGGCCATGCGGATCATTGAGTGTCCTTTTCGTTATCGTTGGTGCACAATAGCGGCAGTGACGAGGATGACCATGGCCGACAAGCTGACCCATATCGACGCTGATGGACGCGCGAAGATGGTGGATGTGTCCGACAAGGCGAGCACCAGGCGCATCGCGAGCGCGGAGGGGCGCGTGCTGATGTCGGCTGTCGCGCTGGAGCTGGCGCGGTCGAAGGGCGGCAAGGGCGATGTGCGCGCGGCGGCGGAGATTGCGGGCGTGATGGCGGCGAAAAAGACATCGGACCTGATCCCGATGTGTCATCCGCTGATGCTGTCGAGCGTGAAGGTGCGGGTGAACGAGTTGCCCGATGGCGCGGGGCTGGGCGTGGTCGCCGATGTGACGACGACGGGGCAGACGGGCGTGGAGATGGAGGCGCTGACGGCTGTGTCGGTCGCGTGCCTGACGATCTACGACATGCTGAAGGCGGTGGATCGCACGATGCGGATCGAGGGCGTGCGGCTGCTGGCCAAGTCTGGCGGCGCGAGCGGCGATTTTATCGCTTAGGCTTTCGCGGCCTTGCGTTCCTTGGCGAGGCGCTCGGCGCGTTCGGCGGCGAGGCGGTCGCGGCGGACTTCATCGCGCTTCAGCACCGCGTCCTGCAACAGCCAGGCGCAGAGGAAGCAGGTGACCGCGCCGGTGAGCGCCACGAAAAGCTGGCCGCCGAAAATGCCGGCGGCTTCTGCATCGGCGGAGACAAAGAGATAGCCGTTCATCATGCCGATGATCGCCGCGCCACAGAAGAAGCGGCCGCGATCAGGCGCGAAGGGTGAGAGCAGCGCAACCCATACGCCGGAGATCGCAGCAGCAACGCCCGCACCGGCATAACCGGCGACGAGGGCATTCCACGACGTCCAGACAGCGGACCAGGCCGAGTCGCCGCCCGTTGAGGCGATCGTGCAGAGCATGGCGACGAAGGTACTGCCCCAGATCAGCAGGAGGCCGATGAGCGGGGCGAGAACGGCAAAGGCCAGAGCTGACGGCAGCAGCGTTGCGCCGATATGCGCCATCACTACGCGGCGATGCGCGGTGGAGCGGAAAGCGGGGGAGGCGGACGCAGTGGCCATGCGCGGAGTTTCGCAGGGCCGGCTTAAATGCGCGTGCGGCGGGTCGGCGAAGCTTCACCGACCGGATTAACTGCGGCGTAACTCTTCGGCGGCGAGGCGGCGGCTGTCGTGGCGGCGATAGAGCCAGTCGAGCGCGATGAGGTTGGGAACCCACATCAGAACCGACATTCCGCCCATCATCGCCAGCGGATACCAGACCCGGAAGGGCTGGCCTTGCAGCAGGGCGAGGAGGCAGGCGGCGAGGCACAGCACGCCGAAGGCGGATGCGCCCGTGACGATGCGGGTGACCAGTTGGCGTTTCTGGCCGTGATAGATGAACCAGGCGCACGCCATGCCGAGGCATGCGACGATGATGGCGTGACCGACACCGAGCCAGACACCGAAGAAATTGTCAGTCCACCATGCGGTCATGATCGGCGTCCTCAGCTTCTGCGCAGGAGTTCGGCGGCGAGGCGGCGGTCTTCCGCCTGCCGGTAGATTTGTGTCACCGTGAAGATCAGCGGCGTGTAGACGATGGCGAACATGAAACCGCCAAAGCCGAGCGGGAACCAGACGTGGAAAGGTTGTCCCGAAGCCCACGCGAACACGCCAATGGCGAAGAAGATCCAGCCTGCGAGCGCCTGCACGCCGAAGAGGCCGGTGACCAGCGCGCGGCGCCGGCCACGCGCGGCGAAGAAGCTGGCGATTGCGCCGCTGGCTGCGCCGGAAAGACCGCCGAATATGCCGGAGCTAGCGCCGATGATCGGGCCAAGGTCTGCGGACCACCAGGGTTCTGCCATTTCAGCTTCCCTTCTGCTTGGCTTGCTTGCGGATGGCGTCGCGCAGGCGGCGGGCGACCGAAGAGGTCAGCTCTCCGCGCGCGACCATGTCGGCCATCAGCTCGGTGACGGGGTCGGGTGTGTGGCCCGAGATGAGTGCGCGCAGGCGTTCGATCGTGCGATCGAGACGCGCGCGGATGGTGGGGTAGGAGACCGAGTAGGAGGCCGCGAGATCCTTCAGCGAGCCGGACTGGAGCACGAGCTCCAGAATCAGATCGAGATCCTCGCGCGGCAGCTGAGCCAGCGGATGATCCGTTTCGGGCTCGTTCTGGGGCTTTGCGTTTGTTGAGGTCATCTTGCGTAAAACGTAAGTCGGAGTTTCGTAAAACACAAGCTGACTTTTGATTTATCAAGGTGTCCGAAAATCCTCAACGACGTCGCGTCAGCCTTGGCCAATCTGCGGTCTGTGGTAGGGTTATCGAATAACAATAAAAAGCGCGGGGTCACAAACGTGCAAAAACTCCTCCCGATCTGCAGTCTGCTTGTCTCGACATGTTTCTTCGCTCCGCTGGCGGTTGCGCAGCAGGCAGCGAATGAAAGACCACCACCCACTGCACCCTACACAGCGCCACGAACGTCCTTCGGCCAGCCAAGCCTTGAAGGCGTGTGGACGCAGAACTTCGTGATCCTGATGGAGTCGACATCGCGCGCGCCGATGCTGGTGCTGCCGGAAGCGGCGGCCAAGCAGATGGCGGATGCGGCGGCGCAAGGCATCGGCAACGCGCTGGATCGCGGGCTCGATCCGGAAGTGCCGGAGCTGATGAAAGCGAGCGATGGCCTGCCCATCGTGCGCGGCGAACGGCGGACGCGATCCGTCGTGCTGCCGGAAGATGGCAAGCTGCCGTATACGGAGGCGGCGCGGAAGGAATCCTCGCGCGGGCCGCATTCACCGAAGTCCGACAATCACGAGGAGCGGCCGAACTGGGAGCGTTGCATCACCAGCCTCGGCCTGCCGCCGGTGACCGGCATGGGCACGACGAGCGTCAATCCACGCCAGTTCATCCAGATACCCGGCACGGTGGTGATCCACACCGAGTATGGCGACGAGGCGCGGATCATCCCGCTGACCGATACGCACAAGCCGAAAACGCAGCATTCCTGGATCGGCGATTCCATCGCGCGCTGGGAGGGCGAGACGCTGGTGGTGGAAACCATCGGCCTGCCGGCGAACGATCGCGTGCGGTTCTTCTCGAACCTCGTCGTGCCGGAGAGCGCGAAGGTCATCGAACGCTTCACGCGCGTGGCGGAGAACGAGCTGCTCTACCAGTACACGGTGGAGGAGCCCTCAACCTACACCGCGCCGTGGATGGCGGAGTATTCGCTGTACCGCACGGACCAGCGCATGTTCGAGCATGCGTGTCATGAGGGGAACCACTCGCTGCCCAACATCCTGCTGGCGCAGCGGGTGAAGGATGCGCAGGTAGCAGCGGCCAGTGTTCAGCCTACGCGATGAACTCGACCTGCATCTGATCCACGGTGCGGATCGCGCCGGGGTTCAGTTTCGGGGCTGCGCCGACGATGCGCGTGTTGGGCGCAAGGCGGGCGACGGCGGCGAGGATTTCTTCCAGCTCGACGCGGGCGAGGGCCTCGCCGGCGCAACGGTGAGCGCCCGCGCCGAAGGCCAGGTGCCAGCGCTGCTGGTCGGCGCGGTGGATGTTGAACGTTTCCGGATCGGCATAGACGGCCGGATCGCGCAGCACGGAGAGGATCGACACCATCAGCACCGCACCGGCGGGGATGACATAGCCTTCGATCTCGAGGTCGCGGATGGTCACGCGCGGGATGCCGGAGACGACAGGCTCGAAGCGCAGGCCTTCTTCGGAGGCTTTCTTCTTGAGGCCATCCGGGTTGGCGCAGAGATCGGCCCATTGCGCGGGGTGTTGCAGGAGCTGGGACAGCGTCATGCACATCGAGTTGCGCGTGGTATCCGAGCCGGCGAGGATGAGCCCAACAACCTGCGCGCGGATTTCACCTTCGGTCATGTCGCCAGATGCGGCCGTGGCGGCGACGTAGTCCGACAGGAAATCCCCGCGCGGGCTGGCGCGGCAGTCGGCCAGCAGCTTGTCGACATAGGCGTTGAATTCGACGAGCGACTGTTCGATCTCGGCGCGGCGCGCCACATCGACGAAGCCGATCGATTCAGCCGTGTCGCTGATCCACTTCATGAAGACCGGCAGGTCCGAGCGCGGGATGCCGAGAATGTCGGCGATGATGCGCGCGGGGATCTGGGCTGCGAAATCCTTGAGGAAGTTGAACGAGCCCTTGCCGAGATTTTCGGTAATGATCTCGGCGGCGACGGCGGCCGCCTTCGGGCGCATCGCTTCCATCAGCTTGAAGGCGAACGTGCGGGCGACGGGCTGGCGGCGGCGCTGGTGCGCATCGCCGTTCGCGAACAGCATCACCTGCGCGATGAAATCGAAGATGGGCCCGTCGAAGATGCCCTGCATCATCTTCATCTCGGTTTCGAGCTGGCGGGTGTTTTCCGGCGAGACGATGTCGTCGACCATCGCGGCGCGCAGGCCGAGCACCATCGAGCCCATGCCCATCGGCACCTTCACCAGCGGCGTCTTCTCGCGGAGATCGCCGAACAGCTTGTAGGAGGAGACCTCCGGGTTCTGCAGGTCCCAGTCGAGAACCGGAATGTCGGCATAGGTTTTCAGGGCAGTGACTGCAGTGTCGGCCATGGGGAGGCTCCGGTCGGGCGGTATCTTGACAGTGTCTAGATAGTCGAGGTCGCGCGCTGTGTACAGGCCAAAAGTGGAGGCGGGGCCGCGTCCGATTGGCCCGGAATGGCTTGCGGATGCGGATGGCTGGCGACAACCATTGCGGCAGGAAACCGGGGAACGGACAATGATCGATCGGCGTGGTGCGCTCTGGGGATTGGGGCTGACGGTAGGCGCTGTAGCTTTGTCGCGCGCGATGCCGGCGTCGGCGGCGCCATCGCCGCTGAAGCGGCCGCCGCGGTTGAAGGCGGGCGACACCATCGGGCTGATCTCGCCCGCGAGCCCGCTGGGCGATCATTTCGACATGGACCTGGTGCTGGAAAATATCCGCGCCATGGGGCTGAAGCCGAAGCTGGGCCAGCACGCGCTGGATCGCAGCGGCTATTTCGCGGGCGACGACACCGCGCGGGCGGCGGACCTCAATGCGATGTTTGCCGACAAGGACGTGAAGGGCGTGTTCGCCGTGCGCGGCGGATGGGGCTGTGCGCGCATTCTTCCGCACATCGACTGGGATGTGGTGCGCGCCAATCCGAAGCTCCTGCTGGGCTATAGCGACATCACGGCGTTGCACATGTCGTTCGCGGCGAAGGCGGGGTTCGGCACAGTGCATGGCCCCAATGCCGGCGGGCGGTGGGGCAAGCTGTCGTGGGAAAATTTCCGCGCGATCGCGTTCGATGGCGCGATGCCGACATTCAGGAACCCCGTGGCGGATGAAGACCGGCTGGTTCAGCGCAAGGGAAGAACGCGCACCCTGCGCGGCGGCAAGGCGAGCGGCAGGCTGCTCGGCGGCAATCTCACCGTGCTGACCGGACTTGTCGGCACGCCTTACCTGCCGGACTTCACAGGCGCGATCCTGTTCATCGAGGATGTGGGCGAGGCGGAGTATCGCGTCGATCGCATGATGACGCAGCTCGATCAGGGCGGCGTGCTGGGCAAGGTGTCAGGCGTAGTGTTCGGGCAGTGCACCGACTGCGTGGTGATGGACGCAGACGATCTCGGCAAGTTCACGCTGTCGGAAGTGCTGGAACATCATCTGAAGCCGCTGGGCGTGCCAGTGTTCCAGGGGCTGGAGTTCGGCCACATCGACGACCAGTTCAGCCTGCCGGTCGGCGTGAAGGCGGAGATCGACGCCGATGCGGGGACTTTGAAGCTCCTGGAAGCGGCGGTGGCGTGATGATGGAGGGTGTGATGCGGTGGTGGACCGGACTGGCATTGGCGGCGGCGCTCACCGGCGTGGCTCAGGCGCAGGTGGGTGGCAACCTTGCGAAGTATCCACCTGTGGATTTGCGGATCGACATCACGACGGGGCCAGAGGGCAAGCCTGTGTTGGCGCCGCAGAGGCTCGACATGACTACGGGTGAATACTACCGGCTGACTTTTTCAAGCGATGGCAAGGGCAAGGACAAGCAGGGCAATCCGCTGGCGCGGCGCGTCGAGCTGAACGAGTTTCTGGCCAATATCCACCTGCGCATTCTCACCATCAGCGGGATCGAGGTGCATCTGCAGGGGATGAGCTTCCGCGCCATCGAACTGGATGAGAAGGGCGAGGCGTCTTTCACCTTCACGCCGATCAGGCCCGGCGACTATCAGGTCTATGTCGGCCCGAACCCGTTCGGCCTTGGCCATCCGCCGGGCGAGCAGGGCGTGCAGAACGACCCGAAGGTCGCGTTCGCGACGATACACGTAGAGTAGCACCCGCCAGATATGGGCCCGCCTCCAGTTCGCGGGGACCAACCGCACGAGCCGGAGGCGGGCAGCGCGGGGTTCTCCAAAAGGCCATCGTAGATGGTCTCAGGGAGACGGGCTCGCGCGTCTCGTCTTCCCCCGTTCACGGGGGAAGTACGGCGAAGCCGGGATGGGGGGAGGCCACGTGGGGAAACCCCCTTGCCGCGTCCCCCATCCGGCCCTTCGGGCCACCTTCCCCGTAAACGGGGAAGGACGGGCGCCGAGGCCGTGGTGAAAGTGAACCGGCCCGGTCTTTCGACCGGGCCGGGCTGGTTTCTAGTTGGCGTCGACGAGGCCTTGTTCGCGTGCGGCTTCCCGCATCGCTTTCTGCAGCTTCTCGAAGGCGCGGACCTCGATCTGGCGGATGCGCTCGCGGCTGACATTGTATTCGGCCGAGAGGTCTTCCAGCGTGGTCGGTTCTTCTTTCAGGCGACGCTCGGTGATGATGTGGCGCTCACGTTCGTTGAGCGATTCCATCGCGCGCTCGAGCAGGCTCATGCGCGCGCCGAATTCGTCGTTCTCGGCCATGCGCTCGGCCTGGCCGGGCGTATCGTCAGCGATCCAGTCCTGCCATTCGGCTTCGCCGTCCATGCCGCCGATCGGCGCGTTGAGCGAAGCGTCGCCACCCGCCGACATGCGGCCGTTCATCGAGATGACTTCCTCCTCGGTGACGCCAAGGCGCTTCGCAATGGCGGCGACATTCTCGGGACGGAGATCGCCTTCCTCGATGGCGGAGAGTTCGCCCTTCAGGCGGCGCAGGTTGAAGAACAGTTTCTTCTGCGCAGCCGTCGTGCCGAGTTTCACCAGCGACCACGAGCGCAGGATGTATTCCTGGATCGCGGCGCGGATCCACCACATGGCGTAGGTCGCCAGGCGGAAGCCCTTGTCCGGGTCG
>JAOATF010000028.1 GCA_030158285.1 Hyphomonadaceae bacterium | reverse complement strand
TACCTGCCGCAGGAACCGAAGCTCGATCCGACCAAGAGCGTGTTCGAGAACATCGCGGCCAAATGCCCCGAGAAGATGATGGTGGACGAGTTCAACGCGATCTCGGCCCGGTTGGGCGAGGAATACACCGACGAACTCATGGAGCAGATGACCAAGCTTCAGGAAGAGATCGACGCTGCCAACGCCTGGGACATCGACGCCAAGATCGAGATGGCGATGGAAGCGCTGCGCTGCCCGCCGGGCGATGCGGATGTGACCAAGCTGTCGGGCGGCGAGATCCGCCGGGCCGCGATCTGCGCGCTGCTGCTGTCGAAGCCCGACATGATCCTGATGGACGAACCGACCAACCACCTCGACGCGGAATCCGTGGCGTGGCTGCAGAACTACCTGTCGAACTTCCCGGGCTGCGTCATTCTCGTGACCCACGACCGTTACTTCCTCGACCAGATCACGACGTGGATCCTTGAGCTCGATCGCGGGCAGGGCATTCCCTACGAGGGCAACTATTCGGTGTGGCTGGAGAAGAAGGCCAAGCGGATCGCGCAGGAACAGCGCGAGGAAGCTGGCCGCCAGAAATCCATGAACCGCGAACTCGAATGGGTCCGTTCATCCGCCAAGGCCCGCCAAGCCAAGTCCAAGGCCCGCATGAACGCGTACGAGGAGAAAGCGGCGGCGGCCGAGCGCGAGAAGATCACGACGGCGCAGATCCGCATCCCGCCGGGCCCACGTCTCGGCTCGGTCGTCATCGAGGCCGAACACCTCAACAAGGCCTTCGGCGAAAAGCTGCTGATGGAAAATCTTTCCTTCAAGCTTCCCCCCGGCGGCATTGTCGGCGTCATCGGTCCCAACGGCGCGGGCAAGACCACGCTGTTCAAGATGATCACCGGCCGCGAGGCGCCCGATAGCGGCACCTTCAAGGTCGGCGAGACGGTGAAGCTCGGCTATATCGACCAGTCGCGCGACAGCCTGAACGACAAGAACACCGTCTGGCAGGAAATCTCCGGCGGTCTCGACATCATGGAGATCGGCGGCATCGAACAGCCGAGCCGCGCCTATGTCGGCGCCTTCAACTTCAAGGGCGGCGACCAGCAGAAGAAAGTCGGCCAGCTCTCGGGCGGTGAACGCAACCGCGTGCACCTCGCCAAGATGCTGAAGGAAGGCTCGAACCTGCTGCTGCTCGACGAACCGACCAACGACCTCGACGTGGAAACGCTGCAGGCGCTGGAAGCGGCGCTGGAGGATTTCCCCGGCTGCGCCGTCATCATCAGCCACGATCGCTGGTTCCTCGACCGCGTGGCGACGCACATTCTCGCGTTCGAGGGCGACAGCCATGTCGAATGGTTCGAGGGTGATTTCTCGAGCTATCTCGAGGACAAGAAGCGCAGGCTGGGCGCCGAGGCTGTCGAGCCGAAGCGGCCGACGTTCAAGAAGTTCGCGCGGTAGCGCCGCTGTTATTCGAGGGATGCAAGGAAGAGCTGGCTAAGCTCATTGCGAGCCCGTAGCCTGATTGCGCGCCACAGTCGCAAGCGGGGAAACAGGCATGCCAGCCACACTCGACGAAGCGATCGAGCAGAGTCACAGCGCGCTTGCGGCGATCCTGGCGGGGGATCCAAGTGTCTATCAGCGCCTGTTTGCCGACAGGGAAAACGTGACGCTGGGCAACCCATTCGGCCCGTTTGCGTCAGGTTCGGCCAAGGTGATGTCCACGCTGGCCAACGCGGCCACGCGCTATCGCGCTGGTGGCGATGTTTCGTTCGAGCTCGTGGCAAAATATGTCAGCGACACGCTTGCAGTTGTCGTGGAATTCGAACGCGGGCGGGCCAAGGTGGGCGGCGCTGACGAAATCGCGAACATTGCGGCACGCACAACAAGTGTGTTTGAGATTGTCGCTGGCGAGTGGCGGCTAGTGCATCGTCACACCGATCCCATCACGACGCCACGGGAGTCGTCTTCGGTGATTGCGCGGTAGATCGGCGCAGTCCGCCCGCTTCGCGGTCGGCCCCTTCCGGCCCTTCGGGCTTGCCCTGCGCTATCGCTCCGGGCGTTCGTTGCTCGAATTGGTCCACTGGACCAATTCGTCCGCTGCGCGGACCGCGCCTCACTCCCCGCTTTGCGGGGCAGGACCACATGCCGCTTGCATCGGTGGGAAGTCCTCCCTCGCCGGAGGCGGGGGAGGTGGCGCGAAGCGACGGAGGGGGCTGCCGGCGAAGCAGGCGGATCGTACGTCAGGCGCGGACTACGCCACCCGCAGCTCGCCGGTGCCGTCCAGCGGCACGCCTTTCGGCCAGACTTGCTCGATGCGCTCGCGCGAGACGCCCATCACTTCGGCGACGCGGGGCAGGGTGGGTTTCTCGCCCAGTTTGATGAGGCGGTCGGCGGCCTGCGCGATCTGCAGCGGGGTCAGCGCCGGTTCGGGGCGGACGAGGTCGACGGCTTGGACGTGGGTGGTCATGCGATGGTCGCGGAAGGCGGCGGCGCGGCGGGCGACGGCCTTGCGGGCGGCTTCGCGGAGTTCTTCCTCGGTCTTCTGGCGGCGCTGGCGCGGGGCCTTGGGCTCTGCCGGGGCAGCGGCTTCCACGGCCGGAGCGGCTGCATCTTCCTCGATGCGTGCAGCTTCGGCGTGGGCGATCTCGGCGCGGAACGCTTCGCGGGCCGCTTCGGCGTCGGCCATGTCGGCAGCGTCCTTGCGGCGCTGGATCTGGCGGACAGCGAGGGTCTCGGCGTCCATGGCTTTGCGGCCCTCGACGATCCACGCCATGGCGGGCTTCGCGAAGGCGAAGATGTAGAACACGATGTCGACCGTCGCAGCGGGCGGCAGGTGGGCGCCGGCGGGCGCGTTGGCCTTCACGATTTCCCAGCCCATGTGCACGCCGATATTGGTGGCGAAGGCAAAGCCGACGCAGCAGGCGAGCGCCGGCAGCAGCACGGCGTAGTCGACCTTGCCGCCATCGGCCTTGCGGTGCTTGATCGCGTGCATGGCGCCGGAGGCCGCGCAGTTCACGAGGCCGATGCCGAACGCCATCATCGCCGCGAAGGCGCCGACGCACAGCCAGCCGATATCCATCTGCGGCCAGAACATGCCGAGCACGCCGCCCGTGGCGAGCGTGGCGCCCGACAGGGTGAGGCCCCAGGCAAAGATCGACGACCAAGTGTAAGAACGCTGTTCCATGATGCTGAATCTCTCGCGCCGAGGTTCATGAGTCGTGAACGATGATTTCGCGTTGCTGAATCAGGGCTATGCGCGCTGTGCGTCGTGACGATGCGATATGCAAACGATGTGAAGGTGCGTGGCGCAGGGCATATTCTGCCGATGTCCGCGCAGATTTTGCCGCGTGCGGCAGGGTTCTCTGCGCGTCCACGCTTGCGGTGGATGCGGGACGCCTGCAGCGTGGGAGCGGGAGGACGGCACGATGGCTTTCGCGCTTCGCAATATGTTCATCACGGTGATTGCCGCGGGCTGCTTCCCGCCAGCCATGCTGGCCCAGCAGGCGGAGCGGATGACGCGGCCCTTTGCGATGCATGAGGACGCGGACGGAAAGCTCTCCGTCTTGCCTGACGCCACCATGGGAAACATGGTGGTCGATATCTTTGTCGGCATTGGCGAGAAGGTCGTGACCTTCAGTGGCGACCGGGAAGCGCTGGTCAAAGGCTATGCGGCCGTCATGTGCAACCGGCAGGGCGCGGGCGCGATGGCAGGCTATATCGTCGAGGATACGATCAAGACGATGAGCAAGGACCAGCGCGCGAAACTGAAGGCGCGGGATGCGGAGAGCCTGACCACCCTGTCCATTGAGGTGCTGGCGGGGCTCGACGGGGTGACGGCGGAGGCCATCCGGGCGGACGAGGCGCTGGGACCGGGGGTCTACCAGCCGGCGATTGCGGGGCTGACCCTGGCGCTCGACCGGTGCGGCTTTTTTGGCCTGGAGGGGCGGCTCTAGCCCCCCGACCGACCGGCGCGAGAGCCCGTCAGGCGAGTTCCGCCTTGATTCAAGATGTTGTCCGTAAAGGGGTTCCCCGACTCGGGATGGAGGCGTTTCCCATGGCAATGGTTAACGGGGATTAAATCCCCTAATTTCTCTCCGGTGGATAAGAGAAAAGATTCCCCCGTCGGGCGTGTTGACGGTCCATTAGGGAGTGGGCGACACTATATGTAGCGTCGGGGCTGGCGCGGGATACCAATCCATTGGGTTTCGCCGGTTCTGGCCGGAATTAACGAATTTTGGCCTCTTACGAGAGAT
>JAOATF010000027.1 GCA_030158285.1 Hyphomonadaceae bacterium | reverse complement strand
TGTCCCGAGAATCCCTGTTGGAGACCCCGAAGGGACTCACAGTCAGTCCCTCCGAAGCCATCAACCAAGATTCTCGGGACAAGCCCGAGAATGACCCCGTTGATGTTGCAACACTGGAAGCGCGCCCCTTGGCACGCGTTCCCGGCAGAGGCCGGGATCCAGCCAGCGCGCAACGCGCGCTCCTCAAGCGCACAACTTTCACCCCGCGTCCGACGCTTCGCTTCGAACCCCAGACGAATGTCGGGATCCAGGGCAGACCGTGCGTCTTGTTCCGCCTCGCAGCTTCACGCCTGCACACGCAGGAAAACCGTTCCTGGATTCCAACGCCTCACCCTGAGCCGGCGCGCAGCGCCGAGTCGAAGGGCGCCGGAATGAGCGGTGAATGCTGCAAAAACATGGCCTGACCGAACGGTCAGACGCCAGCGAAGCCTGCGCCCAGCGGCCCCGCCGCGAGGATCGCGCCCGCGCGCCTACTCCACCGAGCAGAACATATCGTCCTTCGCCGCGGCCTTCCCGGCCTCACAGCCTGCCTCCGTGAACGGCGACATCACTTCGCTCAGCCACGCGCTGCGCTTGTCGATCTCAAGGATCGGCGTATCGCCCGTCGGCAGTTCGCGCGTCCACGCCGGCCAGTCCGGCAGCGCGCACTTCTCGACCGGCACCAGTCCCTTGCTGCAAACCCGGTTGCGCAGTTCGATCACCTGCGCCGCCCCGCGCTTCAGCGCAGCGTCAGCGCGATAGAGGTCCGTATGGTCCGCCGCACTCGCAGGCTCCGGCGCTTCGATGGCGCCTTCGTTCGCCTTCTCGAGAATGACGGTCCAGCGTTCCGCCCCGATCATCACCACGAACGGATCGAGATCCTCCGGCGGCGTGTTGCCCTGCTGCGGAGTTTCCACGGGCGCTTCCGGCGGCTTCGGCGCCTCCGCCTGCTGCTCAGGCGCGGGCGTCTGCTGTCCACACGCCTGCAACGCCATCATCGCAAAAACGCCAAACACCAAACCCGTGCGCATCAGCTGCTCCCTCTCCGGCTGGCGCAGCATAGCAGCCGCCCCGCCCGAAAGCGCAACTATCAACAGCCGGACTGCAGTTTCCGTATCAGGACTTCTTCGCCGCCGGCCGCTCGGGCCCGACATAATCCGGCGTATCGATGAAGGCGCGCGTCGAGGTCTTCGCCGCATGGATCTTCTTCAACAGCGCATCGCCCGCCACCGGATAGAGCACATACTCATGCGCCCCGGCATTGCCCACCGCCTGGATCGTCACCATGTCCCTTGCCTGCGAGACAACGACAACCGGTATCTTGCGATCAGGGCTCTGCGGCGACCGGCGGATGAAGTTCAGCATCTGCAGGCCCGGATCGGTCTCGGCGCCGCTATCGACATAGATCACCGCCACCTGCGGCTCGGCGACCGAAAAGCCTTCCAGCATCTGGTTGATGTTGGTGGCCATGAACGTCACCCGCACGCCCATGCCGCGCAGGGCCATTCGCATCGTCTGCGCATGGCCATGCACATGCGAAAAGATGAGGACGTTAACGTCCGTCGCGTTGTTCATCGAAAGCACCCCTGCCGACGCTGGGGCATAGAGGGTTTCCGTTAACGTTACCCTACTAGTAAGTAACATGCTCGCGATCAGGTCAGCTGATGCTGGATCATCCGCGCGTAGACACCGGCCTTTGCCAGCAGCTCGTCATGCGAGCCCGCTTCGGCAACGACGCCGTTCTCCATCACGAAGATGCGGTCAGCCCTGCGAACCGTGGCCAGACGGTGCGCCACAACGATGATCGTCCGCTTGCCCGCAAGCCCCGCCAGCGCCTGCTGGATGCGCGCCTCGCTCTCCGAGTCGAGCGCGCTGGTCGCCTCATCGAGCAGCAACACCGGCGCGTCGGACACCAGCGCCCGGGCCAGCGCGATCCGCTGCCGCTGTCCGCCGGAGAGATTCCGCCCGCCCTCGCCCGCCATCGCAGCCCAACCGCCCGGAACCGTCTCGATGAAGTCGCACGCCGCAGCCTTCGCCGCCGCCCGGATCTCGTCCTCGCTCGCGCCCGAACGCCCAAGCGCAATGTTCTCGCGCAGCGTTGCGTCGAACAGGAACGCGTCCTGCGACACCAGCGCGATATTCCCGCGCAGCGACGCCAGCGTCACATCGCGAACATCCTGCCCGTCGAGCGTCACCGCCCCGCCGCGCGCCTCGTAGAGTCGCATCAACAGGCTGAACACGGTCGACTTGCCCGCGCCCGAAGGGCCAACAATCGCAACCGTCTGCCCCGGCTCGGCCTTGAAGCTCAGTCCGCGGAGCACAACATCGTCCGTGCCATAACCGAAGCTGACATCGTCGAACGCCACCTCGCCGCGCGCACGCCCCATCACCGCCGCGCCTGGCTTGTCCGCAACCTTCCGCTTCTCGTCGAGCAGCGCATAGATCCGCGCCGCAGCAGCAAGGCCCTCGTTGACGACAGCGTTCAACGTGCCCAGCGCCCGGATCTCCGGCGAAGCCACGCCGATCGCCACGATAATGCCGACCAGCCCGCCAACGGTCAGGTCGCCCGACATCGCCCGCCAGCCTGCAAACGCAAACAGTCCCGCCAGCGCAAGACCACCGATCATCTCGAGGAAAGGATCGACCAGCGCCTTGGCCCGCAGCACTTTCATGTAAAGCCGCGCCCGCTCGGCAAAGCCATGTTCGGCGCGCTTCTTCTGGTATCCCTCCAGCCCGAACGCCTTCACCGTCCGCGCGCCCTGGAACGCCTCGTTGAGCACAGACGTCAGCTCACCCGCCTGCTCCTGCGACCGTTTCGAGTTCTTCCGCACCCGGTTGCCCAGCTGCACCACCGGCGCAAACGCGATCGGATAGACCACCAGCAGAACCAGCGTCAGCATCCAGTCCGTCATCAGCATGAAGACGACAGCGGCAAGGATCGTCAGCGTCGACTTGGCCAGGTTGGTCGCCACCCGCAGCGCCGCCTCGCGGATCAGCACCATGTCGTTCGCAAACTGCGAGACATACTCGCCCGACGCCTTCGATTGCAGCCGCGCGAAGTCGCCCTCGATCAGCCCACCGAACAGCGCCCCCTGCAGGTTCACCACGGCGTTCTGCACGCCCCTGTTGTTACATTGCGTCTGCCAGTACATCGCCGGCGCCCGCAGCAACACGAGCGCGATGATGACCATCGGCGCGACCGTGAAAATCCGCTGATCGCCATCCTTCATCCAGTCCGTGGCGTTGGACAGGATCTGCGAATAGCCCCACGCGCAGACGGCCGTGATCGCCGCGAATACCGTGCCGAGCCCGAACCACTTCCATTGCGGAAGCAGCCAGTCACGCAGGAAGCGGGATGATAGGCGGTCCTTTCCGGACGCGCCTGCGACCTCAGGCATCGTGTTGCTTGCCGGTTTCAGGATCGAGCAGGCGGTGTGCGTGCAGGATGAAATAGCGCATCTGCGCGTTGTCCACCGTGCGCTGCGCCGCCCCGCGCCAGGCGTCATAGGCGGCGGCATAGCTCGGATAGGCGCCGACAAAATCGACGGCCTTCAGGTTGGCGAACTCAACCTTGCCGACTTCTTTCATCTCGCCGCCGATGACCAGGTGAAGCAGCTGTTTGGTATGCGAACTCATGGAAAGCTCCTGCCGTCACGTCCGGACGGGAAAGCCACGTAACTGGGCCAGTGAATGCAGGCGTTCCATTATCAGGGGGTGAAGATCGGCGCCAGCAGCCACCGCCCCTTTCTGGATCACGGATTCCCGGTTGAACACAAAGGGATCGCCATTCCGGTCGGTCGCCACCCCGCCCGCCTCCTGAACCAGCAGGACAGCCGCCGCCAGGTCCCAGTCCGCCTTGTCATTCAGGGCCACGGTCGCATCCCAATGCCCCGCCGCCACCAGCGACATCCGCCAGGCCATGGCGTTCGGCACCTGCCCGATCAGCCGGATATCCGGCCAGTGGAAGGCATTGCTCCGGGCAAACACCTCCGGCTGGCCGATCATGCTGCAGGCAAGGCTCGCCTCCTCGGTGACGACCACCCGCTCGCCATTGAGCCACGCCCCGCCGCCCGTCCGCGCCGAGACCAGCTCGTCGAAGTTCGGATTGTAGACCGCGCCCGCCACCGGCTGCCCGTCCTCGATCAACGCGATGGAAACGCAGAACCCGCTCTCGCCATTCACGAAGTCCTTCGTGCCGTCGATCGGATCGACCACGAACACCCGGTCCTGCGAGCGGTCAGCCGCATTGTCGCGCGTCTCTTCCGACAGCCAGCCATAGTCCGGCCGCGCCGTCCGCAGCCGCTTCGCAATAAGATCGTTGCAGGCGATGTCTGCCTCGGTCACCGGATTGTTCGGCGACTTGTCCCACCGCTTCGCGCCCTTCTCGAGCCACTCCAGCGACAGATGCCCCGCCTCCCGCGCAACGTCGGAGATCAGGGCCAGATCGGCGTCGAGGGAATTACCTGCCGGCAAGCGCCATCCCATCAATCAGCAGGCTGGGCGCGTTGGTCGAACCGCGGATCTCCAGATCCGATCCCGGCACGGCGCGCAGCAACATCGACGGCAGGTCGCCCGCCACCGTCACTTCGGAGACCGGGAACACCCGCTCGCCATTCTCGAACCAGAAGCCCGACACGCCGACTGAATAGTCGCCCGTGTTCGGGTTGAGCGACGGACCGAACATGTCGGTGATCAGCAGGCCCTTGCCCGCATCAGCCATCAACTGGTCCAGAGACCGCGTTCCCGGCTGCAGGTCGAGGTTCGATGTCGTTACGCCCGGCGGATCGCCGAACGCCATGCTCGCAAAGCCATTCGGCGTCAGGCCCAGCTGCCGCGCCGACGGTCCGTTGAGCAGCCATTGCGTCAGCACGCCATCGTCTACCAGCGCCGTGCGCTTCACCGGCCGCCCCTCGCCGTCGAACGCGCGCGAGCCAAAGCCGCCTTCACGGATCGGGTCGTCGATCAGGTTCATCCCCGGTGCAAACACGGGCTTGCCCATCTTGTCCTTCAGGAACGACACGCCCCGCGCCACCGCCGGCCCCGAGATCGCGCCGATGAAAGCGCCGACCAGCCGGTTCGCCAGCTTGTTCTCGAAGATCACCGCCGCTGTCTGACTGTCGACCTTGCGCGCGCCTAGCCGCGCCGTTGCGCGCTCGGCCGCCTGCTGGCCAACCCATTCCGGCGCTTTCAGCTTCGCCTTCCGGCGTTCGGTGGAGGACTCATAGTCCCGCTCCATCGCGCCATCGCGCTCGGCAATCGCCACCGCCGCCATGCTGGAAATGCCGGAAGACTTTGCGGCCCGGAATCCGTTCGACGCAGCGAGCCATGTCCGCGAGGTGTTCCACGATGCGCCGCAGTGAGACATCTGCTTCACGCCCGGCACGGCCAGCGCGACGGCTTCCATCGCAAGCCCGCGCCGCTCCAGCTCATCGGCTTCCGGCGTGTCATCGCAGTCGAGCTTGAGATCAACATGGTCCAGCGTGATCTCGTCCGCACCGGCGAGCCCGCAATACTTGTCCTCCGGCGCGAGCCGCGCCATCGCCACCACGCGCTCGCTGAGGGCCTTCAGCGCATCCGGCGAAAGATCCGTCGCCGAAACGGTCGCCTGCCGCCGCCCGACGAGCGCGCGCAAAGCCAGCCCGCGCGATTCCTCGCGCTCGACGGTTTCAAGGTCGCCATTGCGCACTTCCACCGAAAGGCTCGCGCTTTCGGACAGCCGGGCATCAACTCCGTCCGCGCCCGCCTTCAGCGTCGCGGCAATCAGAGAATCGAGGATGTCGGCAGAGGATGTGGTCATGCGCCCTATGTGACGTTGCTGGAATGAATCGCCAAGGCCTCCCGGCCCCGGAAAGCAGACGGCGCCGGGTGTTTGCCCGGCGCCGCTGTTGAAAACCCGCTGTCTGGCGCGAGCCCTACTTGGCGCGCGGCAGGCGATCGTTGATGTCGTCGCGGATGTCGAGCAGCGTGACCAGCACGCCGCAGATCAGCGTCGCAGCGATCCAGCCCACGATAAGCCCGATCACGATCGACAGGGCCGACAGCGCCGACGGCTGCAGCACCATGCCCGGATCGACGATGGGCTCCTGAGCTACCAGACCGCTCGCCGGGTCCACCATGCCGCGTTCCACCAACGTTTTCCCGCTGGTCGTGAACTTGGAGATGATGTCCTGGATCTGCTGCCGCTCAAGGAACGCGCCGAACGTGTAAAGCGCGATGATGGCGAAGTATGCGTTGTAGACCAGAAAGCGGAAGCTATTGATTACGAAGAACTTCATGACGACCCCTCCACGCGAACCACGTAACTGTCTAGCTTGCGGCAAGACAACACGCACCCGGTTTTTTCGGTTCGTCTGGCGGGAGAGCCCCGCCTGCCACTATTCGCGCCGCAGCAACTGGTCGTAGTCGACTTTCGACTTCCTGCCGTGGAGGAAGCGCGCCTTCAGGGCCGCCGCGTCATAGCCCTGCTCGACCCATTGGGTGAACGTCAGCCCCTTGGGCTTCCCCTCCGCCAGATAGGTCTCGAAGAAGAAATCCAGCACGCCGGTCTTGCCGCTGCGGATGTGCAGGTACTTGCCCGACAACTGCTCCAGCGCCTGCTCGATCGGCTGGCCCTGCCGGAAATGCTGGTACAGCACCGACATGATCCCCGCCCGGTCCGCGCCCGACTTGCAGTGCATCAGCGCCGGATAAGCAATGGAATCAAACAACTGTTTCGCGGCCAGAACAGCTTCCGGCTTCGGAATCTCGCGCGAGAACACCTGGAAATTGACCAGCTGGATGCCGTGCCGCTCACAGGCCTCCTTCTCCAGCAGGTAATAGCCTTTCGGGCTGTCCCCGCGCAGGTTCAGGATGGTCTTGAGCCCCAGCTCCTTCGCATATCGGGCAACCTGCTCCGGCGAGGGCTGGTTGGCCCGGAACATCTCGTCCGAAATCGCATGGAGATTGCGGAATTTGACGCGGAGAAAGCCGTGGTCGCCCCAAACCAGCTCACGCCGGGCGCGCTTGCGGCCATGCGGGGTGGACAGGTCGATGGCCGGGGCGGCGTTCATGAGCGCTAGATGCCGCTTTTCCACCGGAATGCAAGGCGCTGGGACGCCGCTGGCTGATATCGCCGCATGCGCGCATATGGCGGCGCGGCTTGCAGGCGTTATATAGCGCCCATGTCGAAGCGTCGTAGCCAGTCGCCCGTGATTCCCTGGGTCGGTGGAACCCTTATCTGGGCCTACATGTCCCTGCTCGCCCACACCATGCGGTGGAAGGTCGAGGGCGTGGAGCATATCCGCAAGCTGTGGGACAGCCCGCAGGGCTGGGTCGCCGCAACATGGCATTCGCGCATCCTGCTGATGCCCTACATCCAGATCATCCAGCGCCCGAAATGGCCCAAGCCGCCGCATCCAGCTGCGCTGATGGTATCCCCATCCAAGGATGGCGAGTTCACCAAGCGCGCCGGCACATGGCTCGGCCTCTTCATCATCCGCGGCTCATCCTCTGGCCGCAGCGACAAGGGCAAGCGCGGCGTTTCAGCTGCCCGCGAGTCCATGGAAGTCATGAAGAAGGGCGGCTGCATCGTCATGACGATCGATGGCCCGAAAGGCCCGCGCGAAGTCGTCGGCATCGGCACGATCAAGCTGGCGCAGCAGATGGGCGCCCCCATCGTGATCTACGGCCTCTCCGCCAACGCCAAGCGCATGGACACATGGGACCGCCTGCTCTGGCCCAAACCGTTCGCACGCGGCGCCGTCGTGATCCTTGAACCGATCCCGACCTCGAAGAGCATGGACTCCGAAGACCTTCGCCTGCGCGTCGAGATGGCGCTGAAGGAAGCCACCGCCCGCGCCGACGCTCTCGCGGGCCTCGCGCCCGACACGGCGCCGGCGCCCTCGCCGAAAGCCGCGCCGCCCGCCGAAGTCGAATCCACGCCCGAGCCTGAAGCTGCCCTGGAGCAGCGCGGGACGTGACGGCATCGCTGGCGCTCTATCGCATCGGCACGCGCCTGCTGGAGCCGCTGGCGCCCGTGCTGGTCCGCAACCGTGTGAAAAAGGGCAAGGAGAACCCCGCCCGCATCGGCGAACGCTTCGGCCGCACGCCCATCGCGCGCCCAACCGGCCCACTGATCTGGATGCACGGCGCCAGCGTCGGTGAATCCAAGCTGCTGCTCGATCTCTTCGACGCCGTTCATGAGCAACGCCCCGACGCGCACGCGCTGGTCACCACGCAGACAACAACCTCTGCCGACATGATCGCCGCGAAGTTACCTGCAAACGTCATCCATCAGATGGCCCCCGTCGACGGCCCCGGCGCCGTCGCACGCTTCCTGCGCCACTGGAAACCCGACGCCGCCGTCTTCGCCGAGGGTGAGATCTGGCCGAACATGCTGCTCGGCCTCAAGCGCGCCGGCATCCCCGCAACCCTCGCCAACGCGCGCATGACCACGAAGTCGCTGACGAACTGGAACGGTCGCAAGCCTTCCGCCCGCAGCATCTTCTCCGCCTTCACCTTCATCGGCGCTGCTGACCGCCAGACCGCCGATGGCCTCGCCAGCGCCATCGACCGCCCCATCCCGATCATCGGCAATCTCAAGATGGCCGTGAGCGTGAAAGCCCCGCCCGCCGACAAGGTGGACACCTTCCGCGCTGCCGTGGGTCGCCCGATCGTCCTCGCTGCTTCCACCCACCCCGGCGAAGACGAATTCGCGCTCGATGCTTTCGCCGAACTTCGCAAGACATCCCGCAACGCCCTCCTCGTCATCGTCCCGCGCCACCCCGAACGCGGCGGCGCCATCGTCGACCTCATCCGCCAGCGCGGCCTCGCCCCGCAGCAATGGTCGAAGGATCGCACGCCCCCCGCTGCAACCATCGACGTCCTCGTCGCCGACACCATCGGCGAACTGGTCTTCTGGTATGCGGCCGCCGACAGCGTCTATCTTGGCGGCGCCACCATGCCCGGTATTGGCGGCCACAACGCGATCGAGCCCGCCCAGCTCGGCAAACGCGTGTTCACCGGCCCGCATGGCTTCAATTTCCTCGAGACGTTCAACACGCTTGGCGTCGCCAACGCGCTGATCATTGGCAAACACACCGAAGAACTCGTCGCCTTCTGGCGCAGCGAGCTGACGGCCAAACCGCAGCCCATCGCCACCGATCGCCTCTTCGCCGCCTTCCGCGCCCCGTTCGAACAGACCGTCGCGGCCATCGTCGGCTCCTTGCCACCGGCTGCCGACAATGCGTGAGCCCTATTTCTGGCGCGTCACCGACAAGCGCTCGCGCGCCGCCGCGCCGATGTCCAAGCTGCTGATGACACCCCTGTCGATGCTTTACCGCTACGCCGGCGAGCGCCGCATCCGCACCACCACTCCTTTCGACGCCGGCCTCCCGGTCGTCTGCATCGGCAACCTCACGCTCGGCGGCGCCGGCAAGACGCCCGTGACCGAAATCGTCCGCGCCCACTACGCCGCCAGGGGCCTGCGTACCGCCAGCCTCTCCCGCGGCTATCGCGGCTCGCTCGAAGGCGCCCATAGCGTTGATCCCGCGCGTCACACGGCCAGCGAAGTCGGCGACGAGCCGCTCATGCTCTCCGCCTCCGGCGAAAGCTGGATCTCGGCGGACCGCCCTGCCGGCGCCCGCGCGATGAAGGCTGATGGCGTTCAGTTGGTCGTGATGGACGACGGCCACCAGAACCCCACGCTGAAGAAGACCCTGTCCCTCGTCGTCATCGACGCCGGCAACCCTTTCGGCAACGGCCACGTCTTCCCCAAAGGTCCACTTCGCGAACGTGTCGCAGATGGCCTCGCCCGCGCCGATGGCGTGGTGCTGATGGGCGATGGCGACACTCCCGAACAGCTAAACGGCTTCTCCGGCCCGGTCCTGCGCGCCCGTCTTGTTGCGCTGGCGCCCTTGCCGCCCGGGCGCTATGTCGCTTTCGCGGGAATCGGACGCCCCGCCCGCTTCTTCGACGCGCTGCAGAAACAGCCCGGTGTTGAACTGGCCGAAGGCGCGCCTTATCCCGATCACCACATGTTCACGTCTGACGACCTAAGTTTCCTGATGAAGCTCTCCACCGAACGCAACGCCCGGCTCGTCACCACCGACAAGGATCACGTGCGCCTGCCCGCCAACATGCAGGCGCAGGTCCTGCGCTCCTCCGTCCGCGCGCAGTTCGAAGACCCCGCCGCGCTCGCCGCCTTGCTCGACAGGGCGCTGCCATGAGCGACGCCGACAAGCCGGAAGCCCCGCGTTTCATCCGCCCGAAGGATCTCGACAACCAGCAGCGCAACACGCTGGCCAACCGCATCGGCTGGCGCATCGAGGCGTTCGCGTGGGATTTCATCTACTGGTATCCGATGAAGGCCCTACCGATCACCTGGGCCTCCAACACCGTCGCCGCCATCCTGCGCACGCTCGGCCCGCTGACGACCCAGCACCGCACCATGATCCGCAACCTGCGCATGTGCTTCCCCGACTGGACTGACAAGCAGATCCAGAAGGTGGCAAAAGGCGCGTGGGAAACCCTCGGCCGCACCGCCGGCGAGATGCCCCACCTCGCGCGCATGAAGCCCTACAAGCCCAATAGCCGCATCGAGGTCGTCGGCGCAGAACGCCTCGACGCCATCCGCGAGAGCGGCAAGCCCGCCGTGCTCATCTCAGGTCACTTCGCCAACTGGGAGGCAATGTCCTCCGCCATCTGCAACCGTCCGCTGGACGCGCAGATCACCTATCGCTCCGCCAACAATCCCCACATCGACCGCCGGATCGCCAAGGCCCGCCACGCCTACGGCATCAACGTGCTGACGCCGAAGGGCGCCGGCACGCGCGAGCTGATGCGTGCGCTCGGCCGCGGCCAGCCTATCGCGCTCATGAACGACCAGAAATTCAACCAGGGCATCGCCGTGCCCTTCTTCGGCTATGATGCAATGACCGCTCCGGGGCCCACACGCCTCGCCATGAAATACAACGCGCCGCTGGTGCCGCTATCGTGCCGCTGCATCGGTCCCGGCCGCTATCGCGTCGAAGTCCACGAGCCCTTCTTCCCGGATACCAACCCGGATGAGGACACGGCGATCTACAACACCGTGCTGCGTATCAATCAGTGGGTGGAAGCCATCATCCGCGAGACGCCGGAACAATGGTTCTGGATGCACAACCGCTGGCCGAAAGATGCGTGGGTGAAAGCCGGCGTACTCTAGCGCCTAATCCATCAGCCCGACGCTGCTGTCGATCGTCCGCCGCACCGCGCCGACATAGTCGACCAGCTGGTGCCCCTCGATCATTGCTTCGTAGAGCATCTTCAGCGCATCGCGCACCACATAGGGCCGCTCCATCGGCACGAAGTGCGTCGTGCCCGGAACCCTGGTCACGGCGGCATCAGGCCGGATGTTGTGAATGCGCTGGTCCGCGTCGGCGCCAGATGTGGAGTCCTTCTCCGCCTGCAGCACGATGATCGGGATGCGCTTCTTGCGCAGCCGCCGAAACGCCGCCCATGGGCGATAGCGGTGGGCGCCGAACACGGCCGCTTCCCACTCCGGCGTGCACGACAGCTGGAACCGCCCATCGTCCTGCCGCAGCACGCCATCGACCACATAGTCGTCGAGGAACGGCGCGCGCCACGTCTTGAAAGCTCCGCGCCCGCGCAGCGCATCGGCGGCATCCGTGGTCGACCCGAAATCCCGCCGACGGCGCAACGCCTGCTTCGACATCGCACTCTTGCCGATCAGCATGTTCACGATCGGAATGTTGTAGACCGTATACAGCGGCCGCGGCAGCAACACGGGGTCCACCAGCACCAGCCCGCGTACCAGGTCTGGCCGCTTCGCCGCCACCAGCAGCGCCACCGTCGCGCCCATCGAATGCCCGCCCAGCACGGCCCCATCCGGCGCTGTCTTGTCGAGCAGCTGGATCACATCGTCCCGGAACTTGTTCCACGACTTCATCCGCCGCGGATTGGCCGGCAGGCGCGAACGCCCATGCCCGCGCATGTCCACGGCCGCCGCATGCATGCGCGCGCCCAGCGGCTCAAGGATCGATTCATAGGTGATGGCATTGAAGCCCGTCGCATGCAGGAACAGCACGTCGATCGGCCGCACGGGATCGCCAAACGCGATCCCGGATGCCTCGCCATCCTTCAACTCTACTCGAAACCTGCGCATGCCGCGCGACTAGCCTCCGAATACCTTGCGCAGAAGATCACTCGTCCGTTTCACCGGGTCGCGTCGAATCGCCTGCTCTTCACGGGCGAGGTAATAGAACAATCCGTTGAGCGCACCAGTCGTCGCCTCCTCGGCGAGCCACGTCTTGGTGTCTGTCTTGACCAGCCCCGCGCCATACTTGGCCACCGCCGTATCCAGCGACTTCAGCGCGCCGGACTGCCCCAGCGCCGTCGTGAACTGCGGCTTCAGCGAGACGCGCAGTCCCGCCTCGGTCTTCTTGCGCAGATAGTCCGTTGCCGCCGTATCGCCCCCACGCAGGATCGTCATGGCGTCATCGAAGGTGATGTTTTTGACAGCGTCGCTGACCGCCTTTCCGGCTATCGGCGCCGCCGCTTCCGCTGCGCGATTGACCTTCAGCTGCAGGTCATCGAGCGTTCCGGCCATGCCGAAGGGCTGCAGCTTCTTGTGCGCATCGCCCAGCAGGCCCGGCAACGGGATGCGAACCGCCGCATCCCCCATATAGCCGTCCTTCGCCGATAGCCGCTTGGAGGCAAGACTACCCGCCTGGTTCAACGCCTCTTTCAGGCCCAAGGCGACATCGCCCTTGGTGAGGTTGCTTTTGTCGCCCGGAACCGAGCGATGAAGGATATCGGATGCGATCTTGCCGAGGTCCTGCCCCACCGCCGGGGCGGCCAGCACGAACGTCGCGGCAATCGCTATCCAGAGTTTCGCTGGCCCGGCGCCCATGAAAATCCCGCTCTCATCAACCCGGCCGGATAGGACAGGTAAAGCTGGCCCGCGTCAAACGGGTCGCGCTGTCGCCCGTGTGGCGCTAGGATTTGCCAAAATCAGACGCAAATCACTTGGGGACGAAACCAGATGGCCGGCCAATACACCTGCTTCAACGTCACAATTGAGAACCGGGTTGCACACATCCAGTTCTCCCGCCCCGACGCGCTGAACACCTTCACGCCCGATGCCTGGGTCGAACTGCCCGCCATCGTCCGCGACATCGACCGCGGCGCAAAGGCGCGCGTGATCATCGTCTCCTCGACCGGCAAACACTTTACCGCCGGCATGGACCTCGCCGTCTTCATGCAGCCCGAAGGCATCACCGGCCAGTCGCGAGACCCGCACCTCAAGGCCGAACAGTTCCGCGCCAATCTCCGCCAGCTGCAGGACTCTTTCACTTGCCTCGACCAGGCGCGCATCCCCGTCATCATCTGCGTCCAGGGCGGCTGCATCGGCGCGGGCGTCGACCTGATCTCAGCCTGCGACATCCGCCTCGCCACGAAGGACGCCTACTTCTGTATCGCCGAGATCAACATCGGCATGACCGCCGACGTCGGCACCTATCCCCGCCTCTGCCACCTGATGCCCGAAGGCTGGGTCCGCCAGATGTCCTACACCGGCGAACGTCTCCCTGCCGCCAAGGCCCTGCAGCTCGGCCTCGTCAACGAAACCTTCGACACGCAACAGGCCATGATCGATCACGCTATGTCGTTGGCCCGTGAGATCGCGTCAAAGAACCCGCTCGCCGTCTCCGGCGCCAAGGCCATGATCAACTACGCCCGCGACCACACCATCGCCGACGGCCTCGACTATATCGGGGTCTGGAACGCCGCGATGCTCTCCGGCGCCCACATGAAAGAAGCCTTCACCGCCAAGGCAGAGAAGCGCGACAGCAATTTCCCGGATCTCCTGCCGCTCCGCGACAAGGCGCTCTAGCCAGCACGGCTGAACAATCCCTGCGCGGTGAACACCAGCTGTTCGCCGCTACGGGCCTCCGCAGACGCAAACGCGATCGACTTGGCGCGCTTGTCCACGCGCACGCTGATGCTCACATCAGCCTCACCCAGTGCGAACGAGGTGACATCCAGCGCCAGCGATGTCATCCGCATGCCCTCGCCCGCAGCAGCCGACAGCAGCGCCACGACCTTCGCCGAACACAGCGTCGCATCCGGCGCGCCCGGCCCGCCCAGCTGCGTCGCAGGTATCCTGATGTCGTGCGGGCTATTCTCGCTCATGGGCCTGCAATACGCACGGCTTCGCAGACCTGTGAAGGTGCGCAAAGAGCGAGAGGTTTCTGAAAAGCGCGACTTCCCGGCAGGAGGCCTTGGGGGGTCGGGGGGGACGGATAAGACCATCACCACCGGGAAGCGCACCATACGAACGTTGGTCTCAACGTCCGGTTCCAGTCAGATGGTGGATTTTTTCGCGAGTTGAAGTGGCGGGATGTCACAGCTTCGCGATCAAGCAGATACCGTGCAGTTTCCCCACGTGCATTACGGCGAGCACATAAAACAAAACGGGCGGCCCGACAGGACCGCCCGCGAAGTTCGCTACTCTACACTGCCTCTAGGCTACGCTACGCACACTACTGCCCGTCGCGTTCAGGGCGCCGAAGATGTCGCCGAGATGGCCGACACCGCGCACGCCGAACGCAGATTCCGAAAACTCCCCGATCGCCGGAAACAGTCCGCCGATCTCATGTGTACCGAGGCCCTGCGCGTGCAGGTCCGCGATCAACCGTTCCACAACCGCCTGGCGGCCGCCCGGGGTCCGCTCGATCAGACGCGCCAGTACGCCGTTCGGCGCGCCGACTTCGCTGCCCATGCGCGCAGCAAGCGTGCGCGCGCCGGGAACCCGTTCGAAAATCTCGTCTGCGATGGGGGCGCCTTGCCGCTCTGCGGCGTTGAGCACGATGCCAATGGCGGCTTCTGCTGTCTCTTCCCGCAGGCCGGTCGCATTCGACACCTGACCTATGAACGCATTCAGCATTCGGACCCCGTAATCGGCTTCAACCAACCATGCCGCGCTAAGGTTGCCGGGGTCTTAAGACCGTTCAGGCGTCCGGAACACCGCGTGGATTGCAGGCCCCGAAGAGTGCGGCGGGATGTCCGCCCAGCCGCGCCCACATCTGGTCGCCGAACGAGTAATGCCACCATTCCGTGGGATTATTGGCAAAGCCCGCCTCGCTCATCACCCAATAGAGCAGCCGCCGGTTGGCCCGCGCCTCCTCGTCCGACATCGAAATGACCGGCCGCAGCTCGAAACTGTCGGTCCAGGCATCCTCCGTTACGTCATCGAACAGCCCGCCCATGAACAGCGGCTGCCGCGTCGTGATGTAGCGAAGCGTCAGGTCCACCGCCCCGCCCGTCGAATGTGGCGAAGGTGATGCGGCGCTCGATGTCGGCGCGGCCCAGTACTTCTCCACCTCTTCCACCAGCTCCGCCCCATCCAGATGCGGCGCCCGCTGCTGCAACCACTCCGGAAACCACACATCGTGGAAGTATCGCTGCACCGCCTGCGGCCGCCACGCATCGAAGAGATAAAGCTCCAGCCCCGCCACCGCGAGCCGCGCATTGATGGCGCTCAGCTTCTCGCCCACCGAACGCCGCACAAACAGCTGCTCGATCGACCCCGGGATACGCTGGTGATAGGGCGGATTGAACGCGCTGAAATAGTGATTGTCGCCCGCCAGCCCGATCGCGCGCGCCTCCACGCAAGCTTCCGCAGCCGCCTCGCCATCCGCCGCAATTGTCACCTCATCGCGATAGCCGCGCTTGCGCGCCTGCGCCTCTGCGGAGGACGGCACGGGTGTCTGCTTCAGGGCCTGCAGGTCATCGTTCATGGCGTCACTTTATGCGTCCTGCGCCAGCGCGCCAATGTCACTGGATGGAACCCGCCCCGGCGCAAGATGCCAACCTGAATTCGCAGCAAGCCGGGGAACGAAAGCCGACGCTGAGGCCTTCTGACAGCACAATAATCTGACAGGAGGGCCTTCTGATGAAATGTGCTTTCGCCTCCGCCGCCCTCGCTGCGGTTTTCGCCGCACCGGCGCTTGCTCAGCCGCCGACGACGACCGCTGAAGGCAGTGTCCGCGTCCAAGGCATCGCCCCGGAAAAAGTCCTCGGCGCGATCGACACCGAAAAACTTGTCAACGAGCCCACGCCGGAAACACCTGCCCCGGCGCCTGCTGTAATCGCGCCAGCGATTGCAACCAGCGTGACCATCGACACAGATGTGCGGGAAACCCCAACCGCCGTAGTGGAAACCACCGTCGCAACCGTCGCCCCCGCTTCCACGCGTCCGGCACTTGACCCCGCAAACCCCATCGCGCCTGAGGTCCAGGCCGTCGTCGCAGCCAAGAAGAACTATACCACCAAGGATCTGGCCGCCGCGCAGCTTGCCGCTGTCCTTGCGACACCGCCTTCCACCCCAACCACCATCACCACGACGACCCGCACCACCCTCAAGGAAGGCGGCTGATCCCGCCTTCTGACGATCCTCCCACCTGACCTGCCCGGCAGCCTCGCGGTTCGCCGGGCGCCTTCTGTTGCATTCCCTCCAAATCTGTCGCTTAAGGAAAGCCAACCTTTCCTGAAGAGACGGTACGGAGAACAAGATGCGTGAGGCGGTAATCGTTTCAACGGCCCGGACGGGCCTCGCCAAATCGGTGCGTGGCGGTTTCAACATGACCCACGGCGCGGCCCTCGGTGGCCATGCCATCAAGCACGCCGTCGAGCGCGCGAAGCTCGACCCGAAAGAAGTCGAGGACGTCTATCTCGGCTGCGCCAACCCTGAAGGCGCCACCGGCGGCAACATCGCCCGCCAGGCGGCGCTCTGGGCCGACATGCCGGTCAGCGTCGCCGGCGGCACGATCAACCGCTTCTGCTCCTCGGGCCTCAACGCCATCGCGCTCGCCGCCCACGCCATCCACGACGGCGCCGACATCATGGTCGGCGGCGGCGTCGAGTCGATCTCGCTCGTCCAGTTCGCGCCCGCCCGCCCGGCTTCGCCCGACGGCCGCAACCGTTCGCTCGACGAAAAGCTGCTCGCCAAGATCCCGGCCATCTACATGTCGATGATCGAAACCGCCGAGATCGTCGCCGAGCGCTACAACGTCAGCCGCGAATACCAGGACGAGTACGCCCTGCAGTCGCAACAGCGCACCGCCGCTGCCCAGGCTGCCGGCAAGTACAAGGACGAGATCGTCCCGATGAAGACCAAGATGGCCGTCACGAACAAGGAGACCGGCGCCGTCACCATGGAAGACACGGAAGTCACGCGCGACGATTGCAACCGTCCGCAGACGACGCTCGCCGACCTGCAGAAACTCGCGCCCGTGTTCAAGGGTGGCCAGAAAATCCAGGAAGGCAAATACGTCACCGCCGGCAACGCTTCGCAGTTCTCGGACGGCGGCGCTGCCCTCGTGCTGATGGAAGCCAAGGAAGCCGCCAAGCGCGGTCTCTCCCCGCTCGGCGCCTTCCGCGGCTTCGCGGTTGCCGGTTGCGAGCCTGACGAAATGGGCATCGGACCGATCTACGCTGTGCCGCGCCTGCTCAAGCGTCACGGCCTCACGGTCCAGGATATCGATCTCTGGGAACTGAACGAAGCCTTCGCGTCGCAGTGCCTCTACAGCCGCGACAAGCTCGGCATCGATCCGGAGAAGTACAACGTCAACGGCGGCTCGATCTCGATCGGCCACCCCTACGGCGTCACCGGCGCACGCTGCACCGGCCACCTGCTGCTGGAAGGCAAGCGTCGCAAGGCCAAGTATGGCGTCGTGACGATGTGCATCGGCGGCGGCCAGGGCGCTGCCGGCCTGTTCGAGATTTTCAACTAGTCTCGACACGTCACTCTAAACAGCGCCGCCCGCTCCTCATGGAGCGGGCGGTTTTGTTTTGGGCCCTGATAGCCGCGTCAACAGCGGCGCCTACCAGATTCGCCACCGGGTCGTGGCGCGCACCTCATCGCCACGCGCGTCGTTCATTTGCTCGATACGGGCGACCGCACAATCCTCGCCCGCAAGCGGACGGATCTCATACTCCCGCGTATCAATCAGCTGCCACTGGCCTTGAGGCCTGAAAGTCAGCGACCGACCGCGAATGTCGAGCGGCGTGCACGCCTCCTTCAACGTGACCAGAAAGTAGGTGCGCGAATTGTCCCGCCACAGCAGGTTCTTGTTGTCGATCAACCAGAGCGAGTTGAAGCCATAGCGCAACACGATCTTCGCTACACTCTGGCCGCTCTCATCGACAAGTTCTGTTTTCGTCGTCGGCTCGCTCATCGCAGGCGCCGCAACCAACGCCGCAGCCGCCATGAGCGCCGCCAGCGTAGACGCAACCAACACTCTCATTGATCGCTCCTGTTTTTGCCGGACGCAGATATGTCCGAACCCAAAACCTAGCACGAAACGCCGGAGTCTCCACGCGGCCCCGGCTCGCTAGCCCGCCGCCTCCAGATCGACCACGCGGTAAAACTCCTGGTCCCACAGCAGGTAGAGCAGCCAGTCCGGAAATCCGTAGGCGGCCTGAACGTAATTCTCCTGCGAGGCATGGATCTTCCAGCCGCGCATCTTGGCCGGGATGTTGCCCGGCATCGCGTGCGTTGCGTCCGGCTGGTTGTCCGCGACGAACTGCCCCGTCTTGCCGCCGAACGCGCGCAGGCCATTCGGCGGCGTAATCACATAGGCGATCCAGCGCGGTCCCTTGTAGCCGCTCTGCCCGGCCAGCGCCGCGCGCACCTGCGTCACCGCCGTCTCGGCCGCCAGACCCATCTGCATGTGATCCTTGTGGCCCGTCGCGCCGCTGGCCGGCCAGAACGTTACCACCAGCTCCGGCTGGACGGCCGCGATCTTCGCACCCACCCGCGCGACGATCTCGTCAAGTGACGCCTCCGGCACGCCGCCATCGGCATAGTCCCACACTTCCTGGTCATCGATGCCGAGCGCGAAGCCGTTCTTCAGCGCCTCGGCTTTCCTCACAATGCCAAGGTCCTGCTGCCGCGCCACGGTCGGCACCTGATGCCCCGCCTCGCCCTTGGTGCCCGTCACCAGCGCCGTGAACGCACCGTCCTTTTCCTTGGCGTACGAGAAGAACCCGGTGACCAGCTGCTCGTCATCCGGATGCGCAAACATGCCCAGCACGCGCTTTGCCTGCACCTCGCCCACCACCGACGCGACACTCTTCGCCGACGGCGCCGAGAAATAGCTGCGCATGTAGAGCACGCCCGCCACCAGCGCGATCGCGATCACGCCCAGCACAATCCCGCCGATGATGGCGACCCGCTTCAACATCCCGTCCTCCCGCGCGCCATTTCGGCGCTGCAATCTTTTCGCGAGCTAAACCAATCCCCTTGCCCAGCGCCAGCACTGTCTTGTCCTGCGCCCGCCGCCACGTATCTGCCAGATTCCACCGCGAGCGTTGCGCCAAGGAGATCACCCCATGCGATTCATGCTGTTCGCCGCCTCCATTTCCGCCCTCGCCGCCTGCGGACAGGCGCCAGC
>JAOATF010000026.1 GCA_030158285.1 Hyphomonadaceae bacterium | reverse complement strand
GCACGCCCATCTTGGACATGATCTCGTAGCGGCTCTCCATCTCGCGCACGACCCATTTGAGGGCCAGCACGGCCTTCTGCGGATCGGTGACGACGGGGGAGAGCAGGTGGGGCACGCCCTCATAGATCGACAGTTCGAGCATTTTCGGGTCGATCATGATGAAGCGGCATTTCTCGGGCGGCAGCTTCATCATCAGCGACAGGATCATCGCGTTGATGCCGACGGACTTGCCCGAGCCGGTGGTGCCGGCGATCAGCAGGTGAGGCATCTTCGCAAGGTCAGCGATCATCGGCTGGCCTTCGATCGATTCACCAAGCGCAAGCGGCAGGGCCATGCGGGCGCGGGTGAACTCGTTCGAGCTCAAGAGGTCGCGCAGGTAGACCGTCTCGCGGTTCGGGTTCGGCAGTTCGATGCCGATGGCGTTGCGGCCCGGGATGACGGCAACGCGCGCAGACGTGGCGGACATGGCGCGCGCGATGTCTTCGGCAAGCGCGATGACTTTCGAGGAGCGCACGCCTGCTGCCGGTTCAAGCTCGAACAGCGTGACGACGGGGCCGGGGCGAACCTCGGTGATGCGGCCCTTGATGCCGAACTCGTTGAGCACGCCGGCCAGGCGGTCGGCCATGTCGAGCAGGCGGGCTTCGTCGACGTCGGAGCGGCGCGGCGGCGGCACGTCGAGCAATTCGATCGGCGGGATGGCGTGCGAGGCATCGCGCACGCGTGTCGCCGGTTGCTGGCGCGGCGCCGGGGCAGCTTGCGGCGCGGGCGCGGCGGCGCTGGGCTGCGGCTGGCTGGGACGCGAGATGGTGCGCGGGGCGGCCGGCGCTGCAACGGCGGCAGGCGCAGGTTGCGCGTCGGGAATCGGGCGGCCTTCCAGCACGCGCGGAACGATCGGGCGCTGGCGGTTGGCGGTTTCCGAATTCTCGACAGCGCTGAAGAAGCCGCGCTCGCCATCCTCGAAGCCGTCTTCCTCGGTGTAGACGATCGGCTCGATGACTTCCTTCGGCTTGATGCCGATGAGGCGCATCACGCCGTGCATCACGCCATTCGACGCCACGGGTCGCGAGGCGAGGGCGGGCACGCCGGCCATGGCCGGCTGGTGCTGCGGTTCGTATTCCGGCTTCTTGGTGAGCGCGCGCCACAGCGAGGTGGCGTCGCTGGCGCCCATGCCCATCGCCATGGCGGCGAACAGGATCGCGCAGAGACCGGCGATGGCCGAGGCCCACACCTGCGGCTCGGGGATTTGCAGCGCGGCGAAAGGCGTTGCGGTGACGGCGAGCATGACTTCGCCGACCACGCCGCCGAGACCCGCCGACATTTCCCACGATTTCGGGATCGGCCATTCGGCAAGGCAGCACGCGGCGAACAGGATGGCGGCAAGGCCCCACATCCATCCGGCCGGATCCTGCTGACCGATCGCGAACGCACGGCGCACGCCGCCGATCATCAGGCCGAAGCCGAGAAGGATGGCGGTCCAGCCAAAGCCCTGCATCAGCATGTCGCCGAAGCCGGCGCCGACCATGCCGAACATGTTTTCCGGTGCAGCCTCGGTAACCAGGCCGGTGGCGGCGTCGCGCACGCGCGCGACGGCCATGTTGAAGCTGGCGTCGGCGGACGAATAGGACGAGCACGCCCCGCAGATGAACACGCCGGCCGAAAAGGCAGCGAGCCCGCTCAGGAAGCGGCTGAACGCGCTGGACCCGCGCGTTTCGTAGCCGTCGTCCTCAGAATGGGGCGCACGGGGATGCGGCATGCCCTCGTCCTCGCTGGAAGAAGCGTTGAAAAATGCCCGCCGACACTGGGGCGCGCAGCCTTAACGGGCTCCTACCAACACCGCTTTCCGGCAGGTTCTGCGCGGAAAATATCGTTACGAAGGCGTTGTGAATCCTGACGCGGACGCAGGCAAAAAAGGACCCCGGACGCAGCCGAAGCGCGCCCGGGGCCTATCCCCATGATCCAGCCTTGCGGCGGTTCACCCAGCCTGTTTAGCGACATTTGCCCTGGCCGCACCGGAAGCCCCGGGGAGGGCGCATCCCACCGGCATGTCTTGCCCTGAACGGGAGCGCGGCAGGGGGCAGGCGCCCAACATTTGTGCAACTGCGAACGAGTCCAGAAAGCCGCACGGGGGTTTGCTTGTCCCGGCGAGGCCCCGACGCCCCAATCAGCCTGCATCTGCGGGGCGGCCACGTCCGGGTGACAGTTGCATTCTTTTGCGCCGGTTGCGAGCCAACCTCAGGGGAGACAAATGTTGAATAAAACCAGTCGATTGGATCGACTTTCGCTGTGGGGGACCGGTCTGAAAACCGGTATGGCTGCAATCGCGGCTGCTGTCATGTTCGCGACGCTGTCGCCGGCTTTGGCGCAGCAACCGACGGCGGAAGCGCCGCCTGTTGTTGAGGCGCCTGCCACGGCGCCGGCTGACGCTGCGGCCCCGGTTGAGGCTGCGCCGGAAGCGGTGGTTGCCGAAGAAGTGGTCGAGGAAGCGGCGCCCGCCGTGGAACTCACCGTCGATAAGGGCGACACGACCTGGATGCTCGTTTCGACCGTCCTGGTCCTGCTGATGATCATTCCGGGCCTTGCCCTGTTCTATGGCGGCCTTGTGCGCGCCAAGAACATGATCTCGCTGCTCAGCCAGGTCCTGATCGTGACCGCGATCGGCATGCTGGCCTGGGTCGGCTGGGGCTATTCGATGGCGTTCACCGACGGTGGCGGCATCAACAGTTTCGTCGGCGGCTTCTCGAAGCTCGGCCTCGGCGGGGTTACGACCTCGACCATGGTCGAAAGCTTCTCGGTTGGCGTTGCCATCCCGGAAATCGTCTTCGTTGCCTTCCAGATGACCTTCGCGTGCATCACCACCGCCCTCGTTCTCGGCGGCGTGGCGGAACGCGCCAAGTTCTGGGGCATCGTGCTGTTCGCCATCCTGTGGCCGATCGTCGTCTACTACCCGATGGCCCACATGGTCTGGTGGTGGGGCGGCCCGATCATGGCCTCCGACCCGGCGAACGCGCAGGCGCTCGTCGATGGCGCTGGCCTGATCTGGTCCTTCGGCGCGCTCGACTTCGCGGGCGGCACCGTGGTGCACATCAACTCGGGCGTTGCCGCCCTGGTTGGCGCGCTGATCCTCGGCAAACGCAAGTCCTACAAGTCCGAACCGATCCGTCCGCACAACCTGACGTTCACGCTGATCGGCACCGGCCTTCTGTGGGTCGGCTGGGTTGGCTTCAACGCCGGTTCGAACCTTGAATCGAACGGTTATGCGGGTCTTGCCCTCATCAACACCTTCGTCGCCACCGCTGCCGGCGCTGTTTCCTGGGGTCTCGCGGAAGCGATCTTCAAGAAGAAGCCGAGCCTGCTCGGCATGGCGTCGGGCGCTGTTGCGGGTCTCGTCGCGATCACCCCGGCGGCCGGCTTCGCCGGTCCGATGGGCGCGATCGTGCTCGGCCTCATCGTGGGTCCGATCTGCCTCTTTGCCTGCTCGGGTCTGAAGAACATGCTTGGCTATGACGACAGCCTCGATGTGTTCGGCATCCACGGCGTGGGCGGCATCGTCGGCGCCATCGGCACCGGCATTGTCGTCGCTCCGCAACTCGGCGGCGCAGGCATTGTCGACTACGCCAATGGCGGCGTCGCGATCTACTCCGACTACGTCACGCAGGTCATTGCCCAGCTCAAGGGCGTTGGCGTCACGCTGGTCTGGTCGGGTGTCGGTTCGGCGATCGTGTGGACGATCGTCAAGCTGGTCACCGGCGGCCGCGTGAAAGAGGACACCGAGGAAGAAGGCCTCGACCTCAACGAACACGGCGAAGCGGCCTACCACTAGGGCCACTTGCCGAAGTCCCCTGCCAGACCGGCGCTGCCGGCGCGGCGTCGGGGAGGGGACAGGAATGGGGGTGCGGTCATTCGGCCGCGCCCCTTTTTCTTTGGGCTCCGGATGGACTAGATCAGGGGGATGACAGCGCAACCGGTCACCCATCGTGCAGACGTCGCCATTGCCGGTGGCGGTCCCGTTGGGCTGACGCTGGCGCTGGCGCTCGCCCGGCGCGGGTATGAGGTCGCGCTGGCGGATGGCGCGCCGCCGCCAGATAAAGCCAAACCAGACACCCGGGCGTATTTCATCGCCCATGGCTGCTGGCGGATTTTCCGGGCGCTGGGGATCGAGGACCAGCTTCTGCCGCTGGCCGAGCCGGTGACGGAGGTCGAGGCCGAAGGGCGTGTCGGCGGTATTTCCTTCATTGCCGAAGAGTGCAGCGAGCCAGCGCTTGGCTACATGATCGAGGCGGGAGCGCTGGCGAGCGTGCTCTACAAGGCGGTCAGCGCCGAAGCCTCCGTGAAGCTGATTTCTGGCGCGCACATTCTGTCGGCATCGTTTGACGATCCGTGCGGTGTGCTCACGCTGGCCGATGGCGCGATCGCAGCACCGCTGGTGGTTGGGTGCGACGGGCGCAACTCGCTGGTGCGCCGGTCTGCCGGTCTGCGCTTCGAAGGCCATGACTATGAGGCGGCGGCGATCTCGACCACGGTGAAGCTGGCCCGGCCGCACAATGGCGCGGCGCGGCAGATCTTCCTGCCGCACGGGCCGATGGCGGTGCTGCCGCTGCCGGACGATCATGCCAACCTGATCTGGACGGAGAGCGCGCTTGTTGCGCGTGCGCTAGCGGAGCTGGATGAGCGCGGGTTCGAGCTGGAGCTGGCGAAGAAGGCGGGGAATTTCCTGGCCGACGCAAAGCTGGCGGGGCCGCGTGTGACCTTCCCGATCGGGCTCTACATTGCCGAACGTTTTGACGCGCATCGCGTGGCGTTGGCGGGGGACGCCGCCCACGTCATCCATCCGCTGGCGGGGCAGGGGCTCAATCTGGGTCTCAAGGATGTTGCGGCACTGGTCGATGTGATCGCCGAGGCGGGACATGCTGGGCTCGATATCGGGGCGGCAAGCGCGCTGGCGCCGTACACGGCCTGGCGCCGGGCCGATGTGGCGGCGACGGCCGCCGCGATGGAGGGTTTTGCCCGCACCTTCACATCTGCCCTGCCGGTGCGGCTGGCGGCGGGCGCGGCCATGGCGGTGGCCGGAATGATCCCCCCGGTGCGCAAGCTTTTTGCCCGCGAGGCCGGGGGCGATCTGGGCGAGCTTCCCAGCCTGATGGCTCGTTAATCTGATGGTGAGCCGGGCGCCACAGGGTCGGCGCGATGAAGGCTCCTGTTCCGGATACGGATCTGCCGGCTGAAACAGCCGCCGCAGTGCTCGCCACGACGGCGCGCGGCTGGCCCGGACCTGCGCTTGCGATCAATGCGGCTGGCGTGGTGATCGCGGCCTCGCCATTGTCCGGTCTTGCTCCGCGCATGCAGGCGCCGTTTGCGCTGCCCGCCGCCGATATCGCCAGCCAGATCGTCGACAAGGCCGGTCGCAGCTGGCGTGTCTCCGCGCCGGTGGGCGGCATCCGCCTCGCGACCGCCGAGCCGAATGAATCGCTCGATTCCGCGCATCGCTTCACGGCGGCGGTCAGCCACGAGATCCGCACGCCGCTCAACGGCATTCTCGGCATGGCGGCGCTGCTAGAGGAAACCGACCTCTCGGCGGAACAGCGCGACTATGCCGTCGCGATCCGCAAGTCCGGCGCGCGCCTGCTCGACCTCCTGAACAACGTGCTCGATTTCTCGCGCATGGAGGCGGGCGACATTCCGCTCGACGTGGCGCCGTTCGATACGCAGGACCTTGTTCAAGACGTCGCCGAGCTGCTGGCCCCGCGCGCGCACGCCGCGGGCCTCGACATTGCCGGCATCGTCCATCCCGATCTCGCCCCGCGCATGGTGGGCGATGCGGGGCGGTTGCGGCAGATCCTGTTCAACCTCGCCGGCAATGCGATCAAGTTCACCGACGCCGGCGCCGTGCTGATCGAGGCGCGGCCGGGCGCCAACGGGCAGGGCATCGCGCTGGTCGTGCGCGACACCGGCGCGGGCATTCCCGATCACGCCAAGGCGCATCTGTTCGAGGCGTTCAGCCAGGTCAGCGCAGCGGATGCACGCCGCGATGGCGGCGTCGGCCTTGGCCTCGCCATTGTCTCGCGGCTGGTCGAGGCGATGAAGGGCAAGGTGCATCTCAATTCCGCCTACGGCCATGGCGCGATGTTCGTCGTCGAGCTGCCGCTGGAAGCGATGCCCGGCTCGCGGCTGCGCGTGGCGTCGCGGCGCAGGCTGCGCGTGGCGCTCGAGCTGCCGCCGGCATCAGAGCTTGCCTGCATGGCGGCGCTGGGCCGCGAAGGCGCGATCCGCGTTGCAACACCGGACGAAGCCGATCTCGTCATCCTTGATGCGGCGCTCGCGCCCGCACGCATCGAAGCCATCGCGAAGGCGAAACGGACGCTGGTGGTGCTGCGACCCGGCGATCGCTCCCGTATCGAGCAGTTCCGTGAGATGGGCTGCGCCGGCTACCTGATTCGTCCCTTGCGGGCTTCGTCCGTGATCGAACGGGTTGGCCTGTCGCTGGCGGGCTTTGCAGCCCCGGCCCCGGAAGCCGAGAAAAAGCCGGGCGAGGCCGGGTCCGTGCTGATTGCCGATGATAATGCGGTCAATGCGCTTCTGGCCCGCAGCGCGCTCTCCGCCGCCGGGTTCCGCGTCGATACTGCAGGCACCGGCGCCGAGGCGCTGGAACGGATGGCCGAAAACGACTATTCCGTCGTCTTCATGGACATCCGCATGCCGGTCATGGACGGGCTTGAAGCGACGCGGCGCATTCGCGCGCTCGCAGGCCCCGCCTCCCAGACGCCCATCGTGGCGTTGACGGCTGATATCGATCCCGAGCTGGAAGAGCGCTGCCGCAGGGCAGGGATCTCCCAGCTCGCTGCCAAGCCCATCGACCTGCCACGCCTGCGCGAGCTTGCCGCGCGCTGGGCCGGCGTTCACAGGCGTGCTGCTGAATGACTGATGATGCGCTGACCTTTCCGGTTGATCCGCCGAAGCACAAGCGTACCCGCGCCGAATACGTGATGTATGGGCTCGGCTTTTCCAGCGGCCTGCCATTCGCGCTGCTCTCCGGCTCGCTGGGCGTGTGGCTCACCAATGCGGGCTTGTCGTTTGGCACCATCGGCGCGCTGTCGTGGATCGGGCTGTTCTACGCGTTCAAGTTCATCTGGGCGCCGATGTTCGACTGGATCGTGCCGCCCTTCGCCCGCACGGTTGGCCGGCGCAAGGCGTGGATCGCGATCTGCCAGGTCACCATCGTGGTCTGCCTGTTCGGCATGACGTTCATCGACCCGCGCAGCAACATCGTGATGTTCGCCATGCTGGGCGTGGCGGCGGCGTTCGCCTCCGCGAGCCAGGACATCGTGATCGATGCGTGGCGGATCGAGACGGCCGAGGATTCGAAAACGCTCGACCGGATGTCGGTGCAATACCAGATGGGCTATCGCCTTGCGGCGCTGCTGGCGGGGGCGGCCGCGCTGCTGCTGACCGACATGTGGCGCACGGTGGCGGACCCGGCCGCGGGCTGGCCGCCGACGGTGATCATCCTGTCGATCATGATGTCGCTCTCCCTGGTTGCGACATGGTTTGCGCCCGAGCCGTTGTTCCGCCCGCCGGTCGACGCGACGGGCGAGATGGATCCCGCGACCAAGCAGCTGCGCTCGCGCTCGGCCATTCCGGTGGCGGCGGGCTGGGCGATCTCGGCGGCGATCCTGCTGGGCTTTATGTTCTATTCGCTGGGCAATCCGTCCGCGAGCTTTGCGGTGTTCCGCGACGCCGCGACGCCGTGGATCCTGCTGCTGACCATCGGTGCGCCGTTGGCCGTATCGTTCTGGCTGGCGAAGAAGCCCGGCGTGATCGAAGCGCCGATGCGGCCGAAATCGATACCGGATGCGCTGTTCGAGCGCGTGCTGGCGCCGATGGCGGATCTGGTGCGCCGCTACTGGCTGTGGGCGATCCCGGTCCTGCTGCTGGCGATGACGTACCGGATCGCGGATTCGATCTGGGGCTCGTTCGCGCAGCCGTTCTACATCGCCATTCTCGGCAATTCGAACTCCGACGTCGCCATCGCGCAGAAGCTGATTGGCGTGGCGATGACCATGGGCGGCATTGCGCTGGGCGGCATCGGCGTCATGGCGATGGGGCGGATGTGGGCGCTGGTGGTGGGCGCGGTGCTCGCGGCTGTCACCAATCTTCTTTATGCAGACCTTGCCTATGGCGCGGCGTGGACAGAGTCCTTCCTCTATGGCTCCGGCATCGGTGAAATGCTCGACTGGCTGATCGGCGGCATTGTCGGGTGGGTGAATTCCACCGGCGCGACTGTCTTTCAGGCGGTGACGCCGGGACCGAAGATCAACCAGCTGACGCTGGTGATCGCGATGGAGAACTTGGCCGGCGGCTTTGCCAGCGCGGTTCACGTGGTCTGGCTCTCCTCGATCGTCAACAAGCGCTATGCCGCCGTGCAGTACGCGCTGTTCGGCTCGCTGGCCCTGCTGATCGGCGTGATCTTCCGCCCGCGCATCGGCGAGTATGTCGACGCGGTGAAGGACCTCGGGCTTGAGGCGCAGGCCGCGCGCTTTGCCGATGTGTTCAACCTCGCCATGTGGATCGGCATGATCGCTGTGGCACTGTGCTTCGTCGAAATGTACCGGCAGCGCCAGGAGAAGGCGAAGCTGACGATGAAGGCCGATGCGGCGGAGTAATCTGGACCGCGCGCTGACGCGCCCCGCCCGGCAATCGCTGCGAAGCAGCGAACACTGAGACGTTTGAGGGATCGCGTCGCCACGCGCCGCGCTGCCGGGCAGGGGCCCGGCGGTCCGGAGATCAGCCGTTGGTGTTGAACGCCGCGAAGGCCGCGAGGTTGACGACGTCCTGCGCCGTCGCATCGAGCTGTGCGATCTGTACCGATGACTTCAGGCCCACCAGCAGCGGACCCAGCACCGTCGCGCCGCCCAGCGCAGCAGCGATCTTGGTCGAGATCGCAGCCGAGTGGATGGCCGGCATCACCAGCACGTTGGCCGGGCCGTTGAGGCGGCAGAACGGATAGAGCCTGCGGGCTTCCGGATGCAGCGCCACGTCGACGGCCATCTCGCCATCGTATTCGAAGCCCGGATCACCCAGCCCGTCGAGCATCGCCACGGCATCGCGCACCTTCGCCATGCGTTCGCCCGGCGGGTTGCCGAAGGTCGAGTAGGAGAGGAAGGCAAGGCGCGGCGTGAAGCCGAGCTTCTTGGCAGCGCCCGCGGCCGAGAGTGCGATCTCGGCAAGGTCGGCCGCTTCCGGCATTTCGGTCACGCTGGTGTCGGCGATCAGCATCGGGCCGGACTTGCCGATCACGATGGAGACGCCGATCGGGCGCACGTCATCGCGCTTGTCGATCGCCAGCAGGATGTCCGACAGCGAGGTTGCATAGTTGCGCGTCACGCCCGTCACCATGCCTTCGGCATGGCCCATCGCCACCATGGTGGCGGCGAACACGTTGCGGTCCTGGTTGATCAGGCGCTGCGCATCGCGTTGCAGGTAACCCTTGCGCTGCAGGCGCTTGTACAGGAACTCGGTATAGACCTCGTTCTGGTTCGACACGCGCGCGTTGGTGATCGTCAGCTCGCCCGCCGGAATGCCGAGCAGCTGCAGGTTGCGCTGGATCTGCTCGTCGCGGCCGACAAGGATCGGCTCGCCCAGTTCCTGCGTCTTGAACTGCCACGCGGCGCGGATGACGGAGGGCTCCTCGCCCTCGGCAAACACGATGCGCTTCTTCTTCTCGCCGCGCACCTTGCCGTAGATGCGCTGCAGGAAGGAGGCCGCCGGATCGAGGCGCTGGGCGAGGCTGTCGCGATAAGCCTGCATGTCGGCGATCGGCTTGCGCGCAACGCCGGTGTCCATCGCCGCTTGGGCAACGAGTGGCGGCACGTACCAGATCAGGCGCGGATCGAACGGGGCAGGGATGATGTAGTCCGGCCCGAAGGTCGGGCGTGCGCCGGCATAGGCGGCGGCGACTTCATCCGGCACGTCTTCGCGGGCCAGTTGGGCGAGCGCACGGGCGGCGGCGACCTTCATCTCTTCGTTGATGGTGCGGGCGCGCACGTCGAGCGCGCCGCGGAAGATGTAGGGGAAGCCCAGCACGTTGTTGATCTGGTTCGGGTAGTCCGAACGGCCGGTCGCGACGATGGCGTCGGAGCGGACGGCGTGGATTTCCTCCGGCGTGATTTCCGGGTCCGGGTTCGCCATCGGGAAGACCATCGGGTTCTTCGCCATCGACTTCACCATGGCCTGGCTGACCGTGCCCTTGGCCGAGAGGCCCATGAACACGTCGGCGCCTTCGAAGGCTTCGGCGAGCGTGCGCTTCTTGGTCTTCACGGCAAAGGCGGACTTGAACTGGTCCATGCCTTCGGTGCGGCCCTCATAGATGACGCCCTGACGGTCGACCATCAGGATGTTGTCACGCTTGACGCCGAGATGACGGATCAGGCCGGCCACCGAGAGACCGGCAGCGCCGGCGCCGGAGATGACGACTTTCACATCCGACAGTTTGCGGCCCGTGATCTCGCACGCATTGATCAGGCCGGCGGTGGCGATGATCGCCGTGCCGTGCTGGTCATCGTGGAAGACCGGGATGTCGAGCTTTTCGCGCAGCTCGCTCTCGATGATGAAGCACTCGGGCGCCTTGATGTCCTCAAGGTTGATGCCGCCCCATGTGGCGCCGATGGCGCGCACGCAGTCGATGAATTTCTGCGGGTCCTTCTCGTCGACTTCGATGTCGATGGAATCCACATCGGCGAAGCGTTTGAAGAGGACGGACTTGCCCTCCATGACCGGCTTCGACGCCATCGGCCCGAGATCGCCGAGGCCGAGGATAGCCGTGCCGTTGGTGATGACGGCCACCATATTGCCCTTCGACGTGTAGTCGTAGGCCAGCTCCGGGTCCTTCGCGATGGCGAGCACGGGGATGGCGACGCCGGGCGAATACGCCAGCGACAGGTCCTTCTGGGTGGCCATCGGCTTGGTCGGCGTTACCGACAGCTTCCCCGGCTGCGGATAGCGGTGGAAGGCGAGGGCTTCCTCGTCTGTGAAGCTGGGGCGTTTGGAGGTCATCTACAGGACTTGGATGCTTGGGGCTTGAGGGCGGGGGCGCGGGTCACTAGGCAGGTCTCGCAGACATGAGGGTGTCCGCCAAGACAGGCGGGCATTCAGCGCGAAATGGGGTTTGAATCAAGCGTGAAGGGACGGGATTCCAGTCCGCAGGAGCAGGAAGTTGCTCAAACGCCCCCCTCCGTGGAGGGCGCAACGCCTTTCATGGCCCAATACCTCGACATGAAGGCGCGGCATCCGGACGCGATGCTGTTCTTCCGGATGGGCGATTTCTACGAACTCTTCTTCGAGGATGCGATCACGGCCGGTAAGGCGCTCGGCATCACCCAGACATTTCGCGGCCAACACAACGGCCAGCCCATCCCGATGGCGGGCGTGCCCTATCATGCCGCCGAGGGCTATCTCGCGCGGCTGATCAGGGCAGGCTACCGCGTGGCCGTCTGCGAGCAGACGGAGGATCCGGCGGAGGCCAAGAAACGCGGGTCCAAGGCGGTGGTGCGGCGCGAAATCGTGCGGATCGTGACGCCGGGCACGATCACCGAGGAATCGCTGCTGGAGGCGCGTGTCGCCAACTGCCTTGCCTCGATCGGGCTGGCGGGTGGCGGGCGTGAGGCGGCGCTGGCGCTGGCGGATGTGTCGACGGGGCGGTTTGAAGTCTTTGCGCTGGATGCGGCCGCGCTGGAGGATGTGCTGGCCGCCATCGGTCCGCGCGAAGTGCTGGTGGCCGACAGCGTGATGGCGCATCCGGATGTGTCGCGGGCGGTGCACGGATTGACATTGACCCCGCGACCCGACGCGCGCGCCGATGCGAAGCTGGGCGAACGGTTGTTCCGGGAAGCGTTTGGTGTTTCCACGCTCGACGGTTTTGGAATTTTCTCACGCGCCGAGCTGATCGCATGTGGCCTATTGTTCGATTATCTCGCGGTCACGCAGGCGGGGGGGCAGGCGCGGCTTGATCCGCCGATCCGGACGGCGCCGGACACTTTCCTCGCAATCGACCCAGCCACCCGCGCCAGCCTTGAGATCGAGCGGTCGACGCGGGGCCAGCGGCAGGGCTCGCTGGTTGATGCGATTGACCGCACCGTCACTGCTGCCGGTGCACGCCTGCTGGCTTTGCGGCTCGGCCGCCCATCGCGCGATGGGGCGGAGATCGAACGGCGGCTGGATGCCGTGGCGTTCTTCCTCGATGCTTCCGATCGTCGCGAGTTCGCGCGTGATGCGCTGAAGCGCGCCAGCGACCTTGAACGCTCGCGCATGCGGTTGAGCCTGCGCCGGGGCGGGCCGCGCGATCTGGCGGCGTTGGCGGCCTGCCTGCGGGTGGGCGAGGAAATCTGCGCTGATGTGTCTTCGCAGGACACGCCGCCGGCTGAGATCGCTTCGGCTTGCACGGCGCTGTCGCTGGCGGACAAGCCGCGGCTTGCAGCCTTCGCCCAGCAGATCGTGGCCGCGCTTGCGCGCGAGCTTCCGGTGCAGGCGCGCGATGGCGGGTTCATCGCCCAAGGTTATGACCCGGCGCTCGATGAGACGCGGGCGCTGAAGGAGGACGCGCGGGGCGTCATCGCGCGACTGGAGGCGGAGTATGCAGCCGAGACCGCGATCTCCGGCCTGCGGATCAAGCACAACAACGTGCTGGGCTTCTTCATCGAGGTGAATGCCAAGCATGGCGACGTGCTGATGCGTCCGCCGCTGGCTGGAACCTACATCCACCGCCAGACCATGGCGAACGCGATGCGCTTCTCGACGACGCAGCTCAACGAGCTTGAGGCGAAAATCTCGCGCGCCGATGGAGAGGCGCTCGCCCGCGAGATGGATATTTTCAACCGCTTCGTATCGGAGGCGGATGCGCTGGGTCCGGAGCTGGCGCTGGTCGCCGACGGTCTTGCGCGTCTCGACATTGCCGCGGCCAATGCGGAGTGGGCGGCGGAAGTTTCCGCCGTGCGGCCCGAGATTGCCGATGCGCCGGTGTTCGAAGCCGAAGGCGCGCGCCATCCGGTGGTGGAAGCCGCGTTGCGTGCAACGGGGCAGGGTTTTACCGCCAACGACTGCCGCCTCGATGCGCGCGGACAGGCGGGCCCGCGGCTCACGCTTATTACCGGGCCGAACATGGCTGGTAAGTCGACCTTCCTTCGCCAGAACGTGCTGCTGGCGATCCTTGCGCAGGCGGGCTGCTATGTCCCGGCGCGAAAACTTCGCCTCGGTCTGGCGGATCGCGTGTTCTCGCGCGTCGGTGCGTCGGACGATCTTTCGCGGGGGCGCTCGACCTTCATGGTGGAGATGATCGAGACGGCCGCGATTCTCAATCAGGCGACTGTAAATTCCATCGTCATTCTCGACGAGGTGGGCCGGGGCACGTCGACCTGGGACGGTCTTGCCATCGCGTGGGCGGCGGTTGAGCACCTGCATGAGGTCAACAAGTGCCGCGCGCTGTTCGCCACGCACTATCACGAGCTGACCGTGCTGGCGGATACGCTTGCCGCTTGCGCCAACGCCAGCCTGCGGGCGCAGGAGTGGAAGGGCGATCTGGTTTTCCTGCACGAGGTGAAGCCCGGACCGGCTGATCGATCCTATGGCGTGCAGGTGGCGAAACTTGCCGGGCTTCCGTCGGCGGCGGTGAAACGGGCGGAGGCGGTGCTCAAGCGGCTGGAGAGCAAGGAGGGCGGGGCGAAGCGGCTGGAAGAGTTGCCGCTGTTTGCGACCTTCGTGGCGGAGGAGCCTGCGGAGTACCAGCCGTCGGAAGCGGACCGGATCCTGGCGGAGCTTGATCCGGACACCCTCACCCCCAAGGAGGCGCTTGAGCTGGTCTACCGGCTGAAGCAGGCCGCGAAGCCGTAACCCGCCGGCCACACACGTCGGCGAACACGCTTTCACATCTGCAGCCGGCCTCTTCCGCGCCGCCGGGCCCCGTGCCTAACTTGAAGCGCGGAGTGACCCCAAGATGCAGTTTGCCTGCGACGCCTTCAAAGGGCGCACCTGGTTTCGTATCGAGACGGAAGCGGAAGCAGCGGCGGAATCCCGCCTGATGCATCACGCCGTCGAGAAACATTTCCAGACGGCGCAGCAGCGCGCCCGCCGCTCCTATGCGCCCGGTCCCGGGCTGGAGCGGGATATCGGACTCAAGGGACATCTTGCCCGCACCATGCCGGTTTTCCTGACGCTGCGGGCGGATGACGGGTCGGGGCTGGCCACCGCCATGTTGCCGCCGCAGGGCAAGGACGCGCCCGACTTTCCGATCATCATTGTCGGGCCGGAGAATGCCGATCCCTATCGCGACCATGGCGACGCCATCGAGGCGCTGGGTCGCAATTACGGCATGCTGTTGCCGCGCACGCGGTGCTATCCGTACGCCAACCGCTAGTTACTCGCCGGTCGTCACTCGCCTGTCTTCGCCTCGTACTGGCAGAGTTCACGGATCACGCATTCCGGGCAGCCGGGTTTGCGCGCGAGGCAGGTGTAGCGCCCGTGCAGGATCAGCCAGTGATGGGCGCCGCGCTTGTACTTGTCGGGCGTGACTTCGAGCAGGCGCTTTTCCACCTTCTCGGGCGTTGTCTCGCGCGCCAGCCCCGTGCGGTTGGAGACGCGGAAGACATGCGTGTCGACCGCGATGGTGGCTTCGCCATAGGCTTCGTTGAGAACGACGCTGGCCGTCTTGTGGCCGACGCCGGGCAGGGCTTCGAGGTCTTCGCGTGTACGTGGGGTCTTGCCCCCGTGCTGTTCAAGGATCAGGCGTGACAGCGCGACGACATTCTTCGCCTTGTTGCGCCAGAGCCCGATGGTGCGGATGTGCTGGGCGACGCCATCCTCGCCGAGCTTGACCATCTTGGCCGGCGTGTCGGCGATCCTGAACAGTTCTTTCGTGGCCTTGTTCACGGAGACATCGGTTGCTTGTGCCGACAGCGCCACGGCGACGACCAGCGTGAACGGGTCTTTGTAATCCAGTTCAGTCTTCGGGTCCGGCCGCGCCTTCGCCAGCCGTTTGTAGAGCTCCGCCGCCTGTTCAGGGGTGAAGTCCTTCGGGCCCGCGCTCTTTTTTGCCTTCGCCATGGTGCTAGCTAGCGCCTCGGCGTGTCATCCCGGAAGCACGAAGCGCTATCCGGGACCCATTTTTCAACAGCTCGCATGACAAGCGATGGGTCCCGGCGCTTCGGCCGGGATGACAGCCTGGCCTCTTGCCCCCATCGCCGTGCGCGCTCATCCTCGCGGGATGGCCACCGTCTATCTCGACGCCGTGCTCGAGCCGCCGCGCTCGCTCAGCCCACGCGGGTTCAACCGCGTGATGTGGCTGTTTGTGGCGCTCAGCCTTGTGCCGGGGATCGTGTTCTATGCGATGGGCGCCTGGCCGATTGTCGGCTTTCTCGGGCTCGACGTGCTGGCGGTATGGGCGGTGTTCAAGCTGTCCTTCCGCGCGCAGACGGCCCGCACCTATGTGCGCGTCACGGCGGAGGCTGTCGACGTTCGCAAGATCGATGGCTGGGGCAGGGAGCGCCGGGCCAGCCTGTCTTCGTATTTTGCCCGCGTCGAGTTTGACCGGGCAGCGCAGGGGCCGAACGCCCTGCGCCTTGCCGCTGCCGCCCGGAGCTATCCGCTCGGCGAACACCTCACCCCGCGCGAGCGCGAGAGCTTTGCCCGCCGCCTGTCTCAGGCGATCAGCGAGGCCCGCCGCGAGCGCCATGACGAGACTGAAGCATGAGCCTTGAATTCCTCCACGCCATGGTGCGTGTCGGCGATCTTCCCGCCGCGCTGAAATTCTTCTGCGAGGGCCTCGGCCTCGTGGAGATCCGGCGGAACGACTATCCGCAGGGTCGCTACACGCTGGTGTTCCTGGCCTCGCCGGAAGATGTGGCGCGCGCAAAGTATGACGGCAAGGAACGGTTGCCGCCGGGATTGCCGATGGTCGAGCTGACCCACAACTGGGACGAGAAAGACTATGGCGGCGGCCGCAATTTCGGGCATCTCGCTTATCGCGTCGGCGATATCTATGCAGCGTGCGAGCGCTTTCAAGGGATCGGCGTGACGATCAACCGCCCGCCGCGCGATGGACGCATGGCGTTCGTGCGCTCGCCGGACGGCATCTCGATCGAGCTGCTGCAGACCGGCGAGGCGCTGGCCCCGGCCGAGCCATGGGTGTCGGCGCCCAATATCGGCAGCTGGTAGCGGTCAGCGCCGCACAGGCTTCGCGGGCTTGGGCGGTTTTGCTTTGGGCTGTGGTTTCGGTTTCGGCGGCTTTACCGGTTTCGCGGGCTTCGCCGGTTTGACGGGCTTCGCCTTCACCGGCTTTTCCTTCACGGGCTTTGCGGGTTTGGGCGGTTTCGTCTGCGGCTTTGGCTTGCCGGCCTTGCCGATCACGGCGGGCACGGACGTGCGCGCGCGGATGCCGTCTTCTGACGGGCGCTGGAAGCCGCCCATCTGGGCTTCGAGCGCTTCGGCGATGGCGAGCACGTCTTCGTCCCCGCCTTCGGGGCCGATGATCTGGATGCCGGCGGGCAGCTGTCCCGGGCGGCGCGGCACGGGGATCACCACGGCGGGCAGGTGGCAGACGGTGGCGAGCGCGATCCAGCCATGGACGAGATGGTAGGGGATCGGCTTGCCGTCCACGGCGAGCGTGCGGCTGACGGCATCGCCCGTCTCGATGTGTTCGAACGCGGTGGTCGGTGCGACCGGGGTGATGATGGCGTGCCAGCGCTGGAAGAATTCGGACATGGTGCGCTTGAGGCGGCGGCGGATTTCATCGGCGCGCAGCCAGTCATGGTGGGTGGCGGCGGAGTAGGCGGCCCACTTGCCGCGCCCGAACGGTTCGCCGCGCGCGATCAGCTTGGCGAGCGGGCGGCCTGCCTCGAGCGCCTTCACCAGCGGACCCGGCATGTCGGTCGCGAGGATCGGCAGGAGGAGCTGCAGGTAGAGGTCGATCAGGGCGGCGCCATCGATGTCGGGCTTGGCGACCAGCACCTGTGCGCCGGCGTCGGAGGCGGCTTCGGCGGCGGTTTCGACGGCGGTGCGGCATTCGGCGGAGACGGCGAAGGCCTTGTCGTCGGCCCAGACGCCGATGCGTTTCGCGCGCAACGACGTGCGCTTCGGCGGATCGTTGACGGGCGCGCCGGTGAGCACCTGGAACATCAGGCGCAGGTCGGCGACATCGCGCGCCATCGGTCCGGCGACGTTGAGGTCACGCACGGCGAGCGAACCGGGGGCAGGGGGGACGTGGCCCATGATCGGGGCGCGGCCGAAGGTGGGCTTCAAGGCGGCGACGCCGCAGAAGTGGGCGGGGAAGCGCAGGCTGCCGCCGATGTCGGAGCCGAGTTCGAGCGACGTCATGCCGGTGGCGAGCGCGGCCGCTGCGCCGCCGGAGCTGCCGCCCGGCGTGCGGGTGAGATCCCACGGGTTGGAGGTGCGGCCGTGGACCGGGTTCGAGGTCTGGCTGTCGCCGGCAAGATAGGGCGTGTTCGTCTTGCCCCAGATCACCGCGCCCGCCGCGCGCAGCCGGGCGACGGCGGCGGCGTCTGCGGTGCGGGCTGGGCGGGCGGTATATTCGGGCGCGCCGGCGGTGGCGGGCATGCCGTCGACATCGAACGTGTCTTTTATGGTGATCGGCAGGCCGTGCAGGGGACCGGCGGAGACGCCGTTCGCCTGCATCGCATCAAGCGCGCGCGCACGGGCCCGCGCGGTATCGAGATCGGTGCGCACCACGGCGTTCACCGCAGAGTTCACCGCCAGATACCGCGTGACGTGTTCCTCGAGCAGATCGGTCGCGCTCACCTGGCCGAGGGCCAGGCGATCGAGCTGCGTCCGCGCTGTCAGGAAAATATTCGGCGCTTGCGTCATGCCGCGCGCCAACCCCCGTCAAAACGCTTCCAACCACGGCGATTGGTCCCCATCGCCTTGCTCCCGTCTAAGCGTGGGAATCGCCACACGCAAAGTGAAAGCGCAGAAACAATCTGAAACAGGCCACACGCCGGCGCGAAATCTCAGAGCGCGAGAACGTCTTTCATCGCGTAGAGGCCGGGCTTCTGGACGGCCGCCCATTTCGCCGCCGCCAGCGCCCCCTTGGCGAAGATGGCGCGGTCGAGGGCGCGGTGGGTGATAGATAGGATCTCCTCGTCGGAGATGAAGGCGGCGTCGTGGTCGCCGATGATGCCGCCACCGCGAATGACGGAGAATCCGATGGTTCCATCGGCCCGGGCGCCGGTCTGGCCGTCATAGGGCGGGGTGCGGAGGTCGGTGAGTTTTGCCTCGCGTCCCCGCGCCGCCGCTTCGCCGATCATCAGGGCGGTGCCGGAGGGCGCATCGACCTTGCGCCGGTGGTGGCCTTCCGTGATCTCGATATCCCAGCCGTCCTTGAGGCGGGCGGCGACCTGTTCGACGAGGCCGATCATCAGATTGACGCCGAGCGAGAAATTGCGGTCGCGGACTATGGCGATGCGTTTCGCATGATCGGCGATTTGCAGTTCCTGCGCGGGCGAGAGGCCGGTGGTGCCGATGATGGCGGCTTTGACCTTGGTGAGCTTCAGCTGTTCCAGCGCCTCGAGCGAGGCGGTGGGCGTGGTGAAGTCGATCCAGACGTCGGCGGATTGGGCGGCCTTCGCTGCGCTGTCCGAGACGGTCCAGCCGCCGGGGGCGGGGCCGATGGCATCGGAACCGGCGCGCTCGCTGCCGCCGGAAATGACGAAGCTGTCGCGGGCGGATTTCACCAGCGCCTGGCCCATCCGTCCGGCAATGCCTGCGATCGCGATTCTGGTGCTCATGTCTGGGCTTATAGCGGGATTTCCGGGGGAGGCGAGGGCGGGGCGTTTGACCGGTCCGGTCAATCGGGCCAAGTCTTCGGTCAATGAAACATCTGTCCGTGCTTGCCTGTCCGATGCTGCTGGCCGCCTGTGGACCTGCGCCCGGGACGGCGGCTGTTGCCGGTGCGCCGAGCCCTTATGCATTCGAGGTTGCCCTGACGCTGACGCCGCGCGCGGCGGAGAAGCTGGCGGCGACCAAGGAGCGCGTGATTGTCGATGCGATGTATTTCGGCATGTCCGTCGGCCCGGATGCGCCGGGGGTCGATGAGCATGGTCAGATCCATCTGGGCGGGGACATGATCGAGGTCGACCCGGTCAACGCCGTGGTGAAGGCGCCGGGCGCTGGGTTCGACGCCACGCACATCACGAGCGTGCAGGGCGAGCCGGAAGTGCTGGTGAATGTCTATTCGGCGCGCAAGACGCACGACGACAACCTGCTTGAGTGCGGCCTCTATCAGGGGCCGGTGGCGATGGCGCAGAAGCAGGCCGTGCCGATTGCGTGCGACCTGATCGAGTGGCCGGACGATGTGGCGGTGGAAGCGCCGCCGGCAGTGACGCCGCAGGAGTAACGGGGATCGCGGCTCGGTTCTGATAACACCAAAAGCTCCACTGCCGTGCGGCATGGAGGTTCGCTGTCGTCTTGGGCCC
>JAOATF010000025.1 GCA_030158285.1 Hyphomonadaceae bacterium | reverse complement strand
GGGAAGTCCTCCCTCGCCGAAGGCGGGGGAGGTGGCGCGAAGCGACGGAGGGGGCCGACCGCGAAGCGGGCGGATGCCGCCACATCCAACATCTTCATCACCTGCCGGGGTGACACCTCCCCCGCCATCCGCTACTCGCTCCGACGGGGAATGGCTGGAAACGTACGATGCATCACTTTGCCTATCGCAATGGCGTCCTGCACTGCGAGGATGTCTCGCTCGAAGCCATCGCGCGCGAGCTGGGCACCCCGGCCTATGTCTATTCCGACGCCACCCTGCGCCGGCATTACCAGGTGCTCGCCGACGCCTTCACCGGCCGCAACACGCTGATCGCCTACGCCGTCAAAGCCAATTCCAACATCGGCGTCCTTGCGACCCTCGGCGCTGTCGGCGCTGGCGCTGATACCGTTTCCGGCGGCGAGATCCTGCGCGCCCTCGAAGCCGGCATCCCCGCCAACCGCATCATCTTCTCCGGCGTCGCCAAGACCGCCGAGGAAATGCGCCTCGGTCTGGAAAAAGGCATCTACCAGTTCAACGTCGAATCGATGCCCGAGCTGCACCGCCTCTCCGCCGTCGCGCAGGAGATGGGCAAGCGCGCGCCGGTCGCCTTCCGCGTCAATCCGCACGTCGAAGCCGGCGGCCACGCCCACATCTCCACCGGCACGCCTGAAACGAAATTCGGCATCGCCTGGCACGAGGCCGATGCCTTCTTCGACGAAGCCAGCCGCCTGCCCAACATCGATCCTGTCGGCGTCGCCGTTCACATCGGCAGCCAGATCATGCGCGTTGAACCCATGCGCGAGGCCTGGGAAAAGGTGGTGTCGCTGGTTCGCCGCCTGCGCGATCGCGGCTTCGCCATCTCCCGCGTCGACTTCGGCGGCGGCCTCGGCGTGCCCTACAAGGACGGCGAGGATCCCGACAGCCCCACCCTCTACGCCCGACAGGCCCGTGACGTGCTCGGCAGCCTCGACTGCCAGCTGATCATCGAGCCGGGACGGTTAATCGCCGGCAATGCCGGAGTTTTGATCTCCCGGGTCGAGTACATCAAGGAACGCGACGGCCGCACTTTCGTGGTCCTCGACGCCGGCATGAACGACCTTATGCGCCCGGCCCTCTACGCCGCTCACCACGAGGTTCTCCCGGTGCGCACCCCGGAAATGGGCTCCACCCGCCGCGCCGTGGACCTTGTGGGACCGATTTGCGAGAGCACCGATCGTTTCGCCAAGGATCGCCCCATGCCGCCGCTGAAGGAGGGCGATCTGGTGGCTTTCATGACCGCCGGCGCATACGGCGCCACATTGTCGTCCCAGTACAATTCCAGACCTCTGGTTCCCGAGACCATGGTCCGTGGCGATGCTTGCGTTGTCGTGCGCCGCAGGCCAACCTTCGAGGAAATGATCGCCCTGGAACGGGCGCCGGATTGGATAGCAAGTGGCTGACGGATTTGGCCTGAGACAGAAGCTCGACGCCCGGATTGCCTCGGCGCGCCGCAGCCTCTTCTGGCCGTCCCTCGTCCGGTCCTCGCTCCCGGCGATCCTCTGGTTCGTCGCCTTCTCGGTCTTCTGGCTCACCGGCCTCTACACGCCCCTTCCGCCCGAGATCCAGGCAACCATTGGCGTGGTCTTCTGGGTCGGCCTGATCGCCCTCATCCTCGTTGGCCTGAAGGTCTGGCATCGCCCCACGGACGAGGAAGCCAGCGACCTGATCGACGGCTCCGTCGAAGGCCGCCCCCTCGCCACGCTGGCCGACCGCCCATCGAAGATCGATGCGACCGGCTGGACGCTCTGGCAGGAACACCGCGACCGCATGGCCGCCCTCGCGCTGAAGCAGGGCAAGATCGACGTCCGCTCCCACTGGAAACAGGCTGATCCGTTCTTCCTGCGCTACGCGGCGCCAGTCCTGCTGGTGGTCGCCGGCGCCGTCGCCAACGTGACCGCGATCGACCGCTTCCAGAAAGGCCTGTTCCCGGATTATGGCGCGCTCTTCGGCGCCCACACGCTGAAGATCGAAACGTGGATCACGCCGCCGCCCTATACCGGCTCGGCCCCTTTCGTGCTCACGCCCGGCCAGACCGCCAAGGCGCCGGAAGGCTCCGAGGTCACCATCCGCATCATTGGCCCGGGCCGTCCGCAAGTGCAGGTCATCCCCGACGCCGGCGGCGGCGCCACGCTCGATCCGCTGCCCGGCATCGACGGCGCCTATGAAGCCCGCGTGGTCGTGAAACAGCCGATGCGCGTCACCGTGAATTTCTGGGGCGAGCGTGCCAGCTTCCCCTTCACCATCATCGACGATGCATCTCCCACCGTCTCCTTCGTCACCCCACCAAAACTCGGCGAGGGCGACCGCACCGAATTCAAGTACAAGCTCGCGGACGACTACGGCGTCGCCAAGCTGGAGCTGATTACCACCCGGAATGATACGCCGAAGGAAGTCGGCGTGATCGAGGACGGCACGCTGATCGAAACCGCCACACTGTCGCCGAAAGAAGAGGAAGGCGATTTCAGCCAGGATCTCGTCCGCCATCGCTGGGCCGGGCTCGATGTGATGGTGAAGCTCCGCGTCACCGATGACGCCGGCCAGACCGCCGAAAGCGAAGCCGTTGCCTATCGCCTGCCCGAGAAGATCTTCCTGCAGCCCAACGCCCGCATGGCGCAGGAAGCGCGCGCCGTGCTCCTGCGCAATTACGAAGAGTACAAGACGCCGAAAGGCGCCGACAATTTCACCGCCGTGGAGGGCAATGGCTACAACGCCATCGCCACCGCCGCCGCCAACCGCCTCAGCTGGGCCCCAGCGGAGGTCAAGCGCTCGGTGATGCTGCTCGACTCCATCACCTGGCGCCCGGAAGACTATTTCGCCGACCCCGTCGTCTACATGGGCCTGCGCAACGCCCGCACCATCATCGACAGCGCTTCCAACCGCGAAGAGGCCGAAAGCGCTGAAGGCGTCCTGTGGGACATCGCGCTGCGGGCCGAATACGGCTCGCTGGCCGATGCGTCTGCCGCGCTCGAGGCTGCCCGCCGCGCGCTGGAAGAGGCGCTGCGCCGCGGCGCGTCGGAAGAAGAAATCAAGCGCCTGATGGATATGTACGAGCAGGCGATCGAGAACTACCTCGCCGCCCAGATGGCCGAAGCCTTGCGGAACGGTAACGTCACCCAGGGCGGCGATCAGGCGCAAGGCATGCAGGGCGGCGGCCAGTCGCTCGGCGATGATGAACTCACCCGCATGTTGCAGGCCCTCCGCGACCTCGCCGAAACCGGCGCCCGCGACCAGGCCCGCCAGCTCCTGTCCGACATGCAGCGCATGCTCGACAAGATGCAGAACATGCAGATCCAGATGGGTCAGGGTGGTCAGGGCCAGCAGCAGGATGGTCCGATGAACCGCGCCATGAACCGCGCGCTGCAGGACACAAACCGCGCGTTGAACGATCAGCGCGACCTCAACGACCAGACCGAGGAAGCCCAACGCAACGGCAACCAGAACGGCCAACAACTCGCCGACCAACAACGCCAGCTGCGCGAGCGTCTTGAGCAGCAGATGCGCTCAGGCGGCGGACAGCCGCAACAACCGGGACAACAAGGCGGCCAGCAGCCCGGTCAACAACAAGGTCAGGGGCAACAGGGACAAGGCCAGCAGGGCCAGGGCCAGCAAGGCCCCGGCCAGCAGCAAGGCCAAGGACAGCAAGGTCAAGGCAGCCAGGGCAATCAACCCGGCAACCAGCCCGGCGGCCAGCAACAGCAAGGTCAGGGCCCGGGTCAGGGCCAGCAGGCCGATCGCGGCGGCCCCGGCGGCCAGCCCGGCCGTCCCGGCGTGCAGGGCGATGGCCGCTACTCAACCGAGAACGACCGCACCCGCCGCCTGCTCGGCAACGCCATCGAGATGCAGAAACGCGCCGAAGACGCCCTCCGCCGCGGCGACTTCGCCGCCGCCCGCGACGCGCAACAGCAAGCCATGTCCTCCCTGCAGGACCGCTCCAGCGAGCTCGCGCGGCTCAACGACGCCAACGATCCCAACGCCCAGCAGGAGCGCGACGACCGCGACATCCTTGGCCGCCTCAACAACGGCGAAAACGGCTTCGGCGAGAACGTGAAGATCCCCGACGAGATCGAACGCCAGAAGGCGCGCGACATCCTCGACGAAATCCGCCGCCGCGCGGGCAACCGCACCCTCTCCCGCGAAGAGCTGGAATACCTGAACCGCCTGCTCGAACGGTTCTGATCGCCGCGCCCCTCCTCCCCTGCGCAGCGAAGCGGAGCGGGGGAGGTGTCGCGAAGCGACGGTGGGGGCAGGCCGCAAGCGCCGCCTATGCGCGTGGGTACAATCCCCTTGGAGCTCGCCCCCATCCCCCCTTCGGGGTACTTCCCCCGCTTCGCAGGGGAAGATGTCGCCGGCGCCTGTACGAGATAAACGCTAAACTGGTCCAGCTCATATGCAACTTGCTCTAGAGCGGAATCGCGCAGAGCTGAATCACATCACGACTTGTCATCCCGGGCGAGCGTAGCGAGACCCGGGACCCATTGTGAGAGCACGACACCCCGTCGATGGGTCCCGGCTCTACGCTTCGCTACGGCCGGGATGACAACCCTTAAGCAGAAAACTGAAGCGCTTCCGCTCAAACTGATCTGGCCCTAGGCTCGCCCGGCTTACCCGAACACGTCAGGGCGTCTCATGACCAAGCCTGCTCTTGGCTTCCCGCTGGAAGGACTGAAAGTCCTCGACATGTCGCGCGTGCTCGCCGGCCCGTTCGCCGGCCGCATGCTGTGCGACCTCGGCGCCGATGTCGTGAAGGTCGAACCACCCGAGGGAGATTCAACGCGCCTCTGGGGGCGGATGGCGGGCGGCATCTCCAGCTATTTCAACATGGCGAACGCGGGCAAGCGCTGCATCTCGATAGACCTGCGGGCGGAAGGCGCACGCGAGCTGGTGATCGAGCTCGCCGCAAAAGCCGATGTCGTGCTGGAGAACTTCCGGCCCGACGTGATGCCGCGCCTCGGCATCGGCTATGAACAGCTGGCCGCGAAGAACCCGCGCCTCATCATGCTGTCGATTTCCGGCTTCGGGCGCGATGGCCCGGAATCGCGTCGCCCCGCCTATGCGCCCATCGTGCATGCAGAGCTTGGCCTGATCCATCGCGTGCAGAACCGCGAAGGCGTGAAGGTCGATCTGCCGCTGTCGGTCGCCGACACGAATGCAGGGCTGCACGGCCTGGTCGCGCTGCTTTCGGCCGTCATCATGCGAGACCGCACCAGCCTCGGCCAACACATCGACCTCTCCATGATGGACGCCACGCTGGTCAGCGACGACCAGCTGCATTTCGAGATTGAGCATGCCGAAGGCACGCGCAACCTGCCGCCCGACATCTGGGAAACCGGCGTCGGCGGCATTCTCGTCTCGGTCGACTTCCGCTATCTGTGGAAACTGCTGACCACGGAATTCGGCATTACCGATCCATCCACCGGCGACACGCCACTCGAAGAGAAAATCAGCCTGCGCCGCGGCGCGGTCGCTGCATTCATGCAAGGCCTCGCATCGTGGGATGCCGTCGAACGTACAATGGACAAGATGAACCTCGCCTGGGGCCGCGTCCGCGCGGGCAAGGACCTGCGCGAACAGCCGACACTCGCCAGCCGCGCCTCCATCGTGGAAATCGATGACCGCGCGGGAGGAACACGCCCTGTCGCGCAATCGCCCTATCGGTTCTCGCAAGCCTCGGCAGGCGTTCGTGGCGCGGCCCCCCACCGCGGCGAACACAATGCCGACGTGCTGGCGGAATGGCTCGGCCAATCGCCGGCGACCATATCGGCTCTCTACGCAAGCGGCATCATCTCGCGCACGCCGGCGGACCCGGGCTGAGACCTTTACGCCTTCTTCGCCAGCACCATCGCAACCGCCTTCTCGATCCGCCGTGCGCGCGTCTCCGCCGCCTTGGCTTCCTCGATGGCCCGCACATGCTCCTTGCGATGCGTGAACGCCAGCTTGTCGAACGCCGCCCGCGCACCCGCCTTCTTCAAAGCCGCCGCCAGATCCTTCGGCACCTCGACCTCGCGCGGCGCCGTGTCGAGTTCAAGCGTCACGTCTACCTTGTCACCGCCAGTCACGCCCGCCGCCTCGCGGTGCACTTTCGCCAGCGGCAACATGAATTTCCCGCCCATCACGGAAACGGTGCTGCGGTAGGTATACCCCTTCAGCGTGACGGAGACTTTCGGCCGCTTGCCCTGCCCAAAGCCCTCGACAATGGCGGGCGGCACTTCAATACCCATCGCATCCATGCCGGTCGCAACGCGCAGCGTCGTCTTGAATTTTGGCATCCGCTCAGACCCCAAACCGCCGGTGACCGGCAGAGATCAGAGCCCCGCCCAGGTCGCAACCCAGAAGGTAGCGAGAGATGCGAGATACGCCAGTCCCACGAGATAGACGAACATGAAGCCCGTCCATTTCCACGAGTTGGTCTCGCGCCGGACCGTCGCCAGCGTCGCAAAGCATTGCGGTGCGTAGACATACCAGGCGATGAAACTCAGGGCCATCGGCAGCGACCATGCCGCCCCGAGCACCGTCTGCAGCGCCTCGCTCGTCTCATCCACCGGCCCCAGCGAATAGATCAGGCCAAGCGATGACACCGCCGCCTCGCGCGCCGCCATGCCGGGGATCAGCGCGACGACCATTTCGAGGTTGAACCCGATGGGCTTGAAGATCGGCTCAATCACCTTGCCGATCATGCCGGCATAGCTGCCCTCCAGCCCCGTCCCGCCATTCGGGAAGTAGGCCAGAACCCACAGCGCCACGGTCGTTGCGAAAATGATCGTGCCCGCGCGCTTGAGGAAGGCCCACGCCTTCTGGACCAGCCCGAGGAAGAAGTCGCGCCACACCGGCAGCTTGTAGGTCGGCAGTTCCATGATCAGCGGCTGGCTCGGCCCCTTGGTCGCCGTCCGCTTCAGGATGAACGCCACCAGCACCGCGCTGACCACACCGATCACGTAGAGCCCGAACAGGACGAGGCCCTGAAGATTGAACACGCCAACCGACGTCTGCGGAATGAACACGCCGATCAGCAGCGTATAAACCGGAAGCCGCGCCGAGCAGGTCATCAGCGGCGCCACCATGATCGTGGTGATCCGGTCGCGCTCTTCCTCGATCGTCCGCGCCGCCATGATACCCGGGATCGCGCAGGCAAAACTCGACAGCAGCGGAATGAACGCCCGCCCGTTCAGACCAACCCGCAGCATCAGCTCATCCATCAGGAAGGCCGCGCGCGCCATGTAACCCGAAGCTTCAAGAAACAGGATGAACGCAAACAGGATCACGATCTGCGGCAGGAAGACCACCACGGACCCCACGCCGTTGATCGCCGCATCGACCACAAAGCCGTGCAGGATGGGGTCCGTGATCATCGGAGACACCGTCTCCTGCAACCACGCAAACCCGGCCTCGATCTCGTCCATCAGCGGCGTCGCCCAGGCGAACACCGACTGGAACACCACGAACAGCACGGCGATCAGAACCGCTACGCCAGCCACCGGATGCAGCAGAACAGCGTCCAGCCCGCGCGTGAATTTGTTCATCGCCGGCTCGGTCATCGTCTCGTTGGCGATACGCCGCGCCTCGCGCTGCAACGCCCGCAGATCGTGGACCGGCTCAGCCACCGGAGCCGCAGGCGTCATCGCTCCCAGCACGCCATCGATCATCGCGACCAGTTGCTCGCGGCCCGCCTTCCGCGTCGCGCGGGTCGGCACCACTGGGACGCCCAGCATCGCAGTCAGCTTCGGCACATCGATCTTCACGCCATCGCGCTCGGCGAGGTCGATCATGTTCAGCGCCACGATCACGGGCAGGCCCAGCGCCTTCATCTGCAGGACCGTGTGAAGGTGTGTGCGCAGGTTGGCCGCGTCTGCCACGAGGATCAGCGCATCCGGCGGCGGATCACCCCGCTTGCCCTGGATTGATTCCACCGCCACGCGCTCGTCTGTTGACCGCGCCTCGAGCCCGTAAATGCCGGGCAGGTCGACCAGCGTGATGTTGGCGCCGCCGGGCGTCTCGAACTTGCCCGTGCGCGTTTCCACGGTCGTGCCGGCATAGTTGGCCGTCTTGGCGAGGCCGCCGGTCAGTCCGTTGAAGAGCGTGGTCTTGCCGCTGTTCGGCGCCCCGACCAGGGCCAATCGCAAGGAAGCAGTTGTCACGCGGCAGGCTCCACCAGCACCATGGCAGCCTCGGACTTGCGCAGCGCAATCACAGTGCGATTGAGCCGGAACGACAACGGGGCGCCTCCGAGCCAGCCCTTGGCGAGCAGCTCGACTTCATCCCCCTCGGCGAATCCGATCTCGCGCAGCTTGGCGACAAGGCCTTGATTGCCAGCGCCAAATCCGGTGACACGGGCGACAGCCCCTTTCACCAGAGTATGCATGCCTACAGAGGCCGATCCGCTATCCATGCCCCCGTAGTATTGAGAACAATTCGCAAACGCAACCGCTTTCATTGCGGCCGCAGGTCACGCCTGCGACAGCTCAATTGGCCGAGGAAACCGTGGCCGAAGACGGCGCCGCCGCGGGCGTTGCCGGAGCTGCGCCGCCATCCTTGAGGAATTTCACCAGCACACGCTGGCCCACCAGAACCGGCGCCGCCTCGGCGTTCACCACCACCTCAACTACGCGCTCATCTGCGCGTTCGCTGGGATCATCCGACCGCAGCTTGCGCGAGCCCATCACGGCGGCAATGCGGATCACCTCGCCGGGATATTTGGCTTGCTGGTCAGACTCCGGAACAATCTCCACCTTCTGGCCGATCTTCACCGCATTGATCGACCGCTCCTCCACCTCCGCGCGCACGATGCGCTGGGCGGCGGGTTGCAGCTGGAACATCGCCGTCACAGAGAAAGTCGAAGCGCCGGAGCCCGGATTGGCATACCGGCGCACGATCGTGCCGTCCGCCGGAGCGCGGATCTGGTGCAACTCGACCTGGTAGTTCGCTTCGGCCAGCTGTGCGCGAACGAGAGAGATGGACGTCTTCTGCGCATCAACCTGGGCCACGAGCTGCCGCGTCTTGTCCTGCGCCTGCTCAAGAGCCTGAGTGGAGGCAGCATCTTCTGCTGTCAGGCGACGCAGGCGCGCTTCCTCGCGTTGGGCCGCAACGAGTTGCACTTCCAGGATCGGCAGCTGCGCCTCTGCCTGCTGCAGCTGGGCCGATACGCGATTGCGCTGCAACCGGGACTCGCCATCCTCCTGCAAGGCCAGAACCTGGCCTGCCTTTACCTTGTCGCCTTCCTGAACCAGCACTTCACGCACGATGCCCGGCGCGCGCGCCGCGACATCGACGAGCCCGCCCTCGATATCCACCTTCCCGGCGGAGATCGCGGCATAGGGCGTATTGATCGATGCGGGATCGATCTTTGCGGCGCCGGCCTTGGGTGCGCCGCCTTCGGGCGGAGGACCACCGCAGGCGGCCAGCGCCAGCGCGCTCGTGGCGGCGAGGATCAGGACCGGGAGGCGTTTCATGACGGTTTTCCGTTCTCTCAGTGATGGTGTGCGAACAGGGCCGGGTCAGCGTTCGTCGACGTGATCCGCCCGTCCTCGATGGTGATGATGCGATCGGCAAAGACGGCGAGGCGTGCGTCGTGCGTCACGCACAGCACAGTCGCGCCCTGCTCCTTGGCGCACTTGCGCAGCAAGGTCATGACGATGTTGCCGTTCTCGCCGTCCAGCGCCGATGTCGGCTCGTCGGCAAAGATCAGCTTCGGCTTCTTGGCCAGCGCGCGGGCGATGGCCACGCGCTGTTTCTCACCGCCCGACATCCGGTCCGGCCGGTTGTTGAGGCGATGCCCGAGGCCAACATCGGTCAGCGTCGCTTCGGCCGCGGCTTTCCGCTCGCGCTTCTTGAGCTTCATGAACTTCAGGACGATCTGCACCTGCTGGCTCGCGGTCAGCGCCGGGAACAGGTTGAAGCCCTGGAAAATGAAGCCGCAATTGTCCAGCCGGAAGCGGTCGATCTTCTTCCGTGACATCTTCCAGATGTTGGTGTTGAGCGCGACAACGCTACCAAGGTCCGGTTTCATCAGCCCCGAAACCGCCGCCAGAAGCGTTGATTTACCAGAGCCCGACGGGCCCATCACCAGAACGATTTCGCCCGGCTCGATCAGCAGGTCGATGCCTTTCAGGACGTCGACCATCATCTGGCCGGCCTTGAAGCTCTTCTGGATGCCACGCGCCTCGATGGCCCAGCGCTTGCCAACCTCTTCGGGGCGCGGCGCAGGCGCAGCGGCTTCCTCGATCTCGACCTTTTTCTTGCGGAGTGCGTTGATCATTTGAGCAGGTCCGCAGGTTCGCCCTTCTTGAGGGCCCCGAGTGTCAGCGCACCCGATCCGATCGAGATCGCCAGCAGCAGGATGGCGGTCTGGGTGATCGAGCCGATCTCAAAGCCCATCGGCAGGTTGATGGCCGAAGCCGCCCACGCGATCCCGAACATCAGGACGCCCGAGGCTAGGATACCAAGCACACCCACCCAGAGCGACAGCTCCATGACCACGCCGCGCAACTGCCCCATCGAGACGCCAAGTGCGCGCAAGCTGGCGAATTCCTTGATGTTGGCGAGGATCGCGCCGCGCAGCGTCTGCCACGTGATGACAACGCCGATCACGAAGCCGATCACGCTCATGAACAGCATCAGCATCGCAATGAAGCCTTCCTGCATCATCTCCCGCGTTGTTGAGGCCGTGAGTTCAGGTTTGGTCCAGGCGCGATAGAGGCCGTCCGACAGCGCATTCAGCTCGTCGCGCACACGTTCGGTGTTCTTCACGGTGTGCGGCTCTTTTATACGAACCATCAACAGCCCAAGCTGTTCGTCGTTCGCGCGTCCCATCAGGCGTTGTGTCTGGCGCGACATCACCACGGCAGGCATCTGGCTGTTGGCGTAGCCCTGCATGATGAGGGCGACGCGGACGGTCCGGCCGTTCAGCACGGCCTGGTCGCCGACTTTCACGCCGAGCTGCCGCTGGGCCGACACATCGATGCCTACGGCGAAGGGCGCCTCGACCGCGCGCCGCATATCCTCGGTGAAGTCCTGCGGCAGGGTCACGCCATTGGGCGAGGTGTCGATGATCATGATGTTGACGAAGGACGGCGACGGTTGGCCCGGCCCCACGAAGCGGCCAAAGTCATCCGGCAGGTCCTGCACCTCGACCACGTCCGGGTGACGGTAGATCAGCGGCACGACGCGCTTGGGCAGAGGCCCCGGCCCGCCGCCCGGTCCGCCGCTCGCTTCCGCGTTGGGGGCAAGGATGATCAGCTGCGCCCGCGACTTGTCGATCGTCGCGGTGAAGGAGTTCATGATGCCGATGAACATGGCGCCCAGCGCCAGCATCAGCACGCCGGCCAGCGCCAGCGCGATAATGGCCGCCAGATAGCGGCGCCACTCATACAAGAGCGTCGAGAGCGCAAGGCTCATCGCGGATCCCTCATCGGAAACCAGAGTAAGTTTTGAGGGGTCCTGACACCCAGAATATCGATATTCGATAATCCAGCGGAACGCAACACCCCCGTTGGCCGCGTTTCTACGTCAAACCGTGGCGCAAGGATGTCGCCGGACCATCAAACACGAAACTTTGTAGTTTCCGAAAGCGTCAGGCGCGCGAAAGACCCAACCACCGCCGCGCCGAAGGCCACCGCCGCAACACACCCCATTCAACGGCGCCGATCAGCAGCAGGCTGATGCCCAGCACCGGCAGCAGCAGGCCGCAAACCCCGATCAGTACCGCCAGCCCCCAGCCGACCTTCGCATCCGGAATCGGCGGCGGCGCGCCCAGCACGCCCTCCGGCGCGCGGCGTCGCCACATCACGAACGCCGAGACGCACAGCGTCACGAGCCCCGCCGCCGTCAGCAGGCCGAGGATCTGGTTCAGCGGCGCGAACAACTGCCCCTCATGCGCGGCGATGCCGACCCCGACGATCTGGTCGATGATGTGCTTGCCGCCAAAGGTGCTGCGCGCCATCACCTCGCCCGTCGCCGGCGACAGCGCCACGTCTTCGCGCTGCGGCCGGTTCTGCGCATTGGACTTGGCCCACCACACCGGTTGCTTGTCCGTCGGCGGCGTCAGGATCACCGGCCCTGCCAGCTTCAACGCCTCAGCCTTCGCCACGATGACATCCAGCGATGCGCCGCCATGCTCGTGATGCATCGCCGCCGCGCCGTCCTGCAGCATGTGCTGCGCGTGCTCATCGGCGCTCGACAGCACCCAGTCCTGCGAGATCGGCGCAGTTCCCGTCCACGCGCGCACATTCTTGAACGCCGCGCCCCAGACGCTCGCCCATGGCAGTCCGCTCGCAAGGAGGAACAGCGCAAACGCCGACACCCAGATGCCGACCACGGCATGCAGATCGCGCCAGAACGTCTTCGCCCCTCGTCCAAGCCGCGGATACAGAACGCCGCCCAGCCCTTTGGCGCTGCGCGGCCACCACAGGTAAAGCCCCGTCAGGATCATCACGATGGCCCACGAGGCCGCCAGCTCCACGAGATACGAGCCGTTCTCGCCCAGCATCAGCTCGCCATGCAGCTTGAAGATCGCCCGCTCCAGCGTGTTGCTTTCGTCCTGCGTCTTCAGGATCGCCAGCGTATCGGGATGCACATAGACCCGCGTGCGCGCGCCATGATCGGAGATCAACACGCGCGCCGCCTGGTCCGGCTGTTCAGGCAACACAATGCCCGCCAGCGTCGCCCCCTCCCGCGTCGCCAGTGCTGCATCGACAATCGCCTGCTGTGAGGCCGGCGTTCCGGTGCGCTCCAGCACTGCGACATCGCGGTCGAACCACGCTTCGATCTGCGGGCGGAACAGATAGACAGACCCTGTCACCGCCAGCCAGATCACGAACGGAATGCAGATCAGCCCGGCATAGAAATGCCAGCGCCACAGCGTCCTGTAGAGAACGCCTCTGCCTTCAACCTCGCGCGCCTCGACCGCTCTCGTCATCACACTGCCCTCAGAACGTGAACGACACGCCGCCATAGATCGAGCGCTGGTCTCCCGGGAAGAAGACGTTGCGCGCGCCCACAGCCGTCGCCGTGTTCCAGTTCACCACCGGCGTGAAGTTGGAGACGTAGTTCTCATCGAGAATGTTGCGGACATCGACGAACACCATCGGCCCGTTCTCGAACTCATAGCCGAGGTTGAGATTGACCACCGCGTAGGGCTTCGTCTTGAACGTGTTGGCATAGTCCACCCACGCTTCGGACGCGGCCACTTCGATCGACGGCGCGATCCAGAAGTTGCCGACAGACCCCTTCAGCTCCGCGCGATAGAAATGCTCGGGCACGATGGGCAGGCTGTTATCGCCATACTGGAGATCGTTCGTGAAGCGGAAGTCCGACCACATATAGGTCTGGCGCAGGCGCAGCCCGTCGATGATCTGCCAGTCGAGACCGGCCTCGAGGCCCTGGTGCATCGTGCCGTTGAGCGCGTTGAACGCCGCCGCCGGAATGCCGGCCGTCGGGTTGACCGAATACGTCAGCAGCTCGTTGTCGATCTCGGCGCGATACAGCGCGACATCCCAGACAAAGCTGCTGATACGGCCCCGTGTGCCGATCTCCGCGGTAACTGCGTCCTGTTCCTTCAGCGGCTGGAAGCCGCCCGTGGTTGGCGCGAGCGCACTGAAATTCGGCGGCTCGACCGACCGCGTGACGTTGCCATAGACCTGCAGGCCATCCGGGTTCTGCCAGATGAAGCCGACGCGCGGCGCAAACCAGTCATAGGTCTCGCTGTCGGTCACCACCACCGCGCTCGGCGGCGTGCTGCGATAGTCCCGCTCGGCGCGGCCGTACGATCCGCCCGCGACAAGCGCGAAGCTGTCGGTCACGAACACGCGGCCTTCAGCGAACACGTCGAGACCCGTGGCGTCCTGATAGCTTTGCGCTGTCAGCGCGCCGCGCGAGCCATTGGCGTTGATCCACTGCTTCGCGTCGTTCTCGCCTGAGCGATACGACAAGCCGTAGAACAGGTCCGACTTCATGCCGAGCAGCTCGCCCTCCCAGTCGACCCGACCGAAGACACCCCAATTGTCCGACACCTGGTTGATCACCTGGAAGATCGGGTGATCGAGCTCCTTGTGCGTGACGTAGACCCCGCCCTCGAGCACGGTGTTGGCGTCCAGCCGCCAGCGCGTCTGCAGGGCTGCGCGTTGCACGCTCTGGTCACGCTGATAATTGCCGACCGTGATGCCGTTGCCGACATTGCCCGGGTTCGCCAGCTCCGGCGAATTCAGCGCCTGCGTCAGCGACAGCGCGCCGGGGATCTGCTGGTGGATATAGCCGCCGGAGACGTAGGCGCGCACTTCCTGGTCATCGCCGAACGTGTAGCCCGTGTTGGCCGACGCGAACTGCCACTCGCCCTCGCTCTGCTGGCGCCAGCCATTGGTCTTGTAGCCGGAGACAGCGCCGAACGCGTCCCAGTTGCCCCACTGCCCGCCCACGCTGGCATGCGCGCGGGCGGTGCCGTAGTCGCCGCCCTCGACACGCAGCACGCCCGCTTCCGGCGCGGTCTTGCCGTTCGGCGTGATGATGTTGATCGCCCCGCCCAGCAGCGCGCCGCCATAGCGCAGCGCGTTGCCGCCCTTGTAGACCTCGGTATAGCGCGCCAGGAATGGATCGACGAGTTGTGTGTCGCCGAAGCCGTCCGCCTCGTTGAGCGGCATGCCGTCCTGCGCCACGAGTGTCCCGCGCAGGTGCACAGTGTTGCCAATGCCCGAGCCGCGAATGGACAGGCGCGTATCGCCGCCCCACTTCTTCTGGATGTAGACGCCCGGCACGTCGCGCAGCATGTCCGCGAGACCCGTCGCCATCCGGTCGCTGTAGCTCTCCTGAGACACCACGGCGACGGCGCCCGGCGTTTCGGACATGCGCTCGCGTACCTCGGCGACAACAGCCGGATCTTCCGGATCGGACTTCGCAGTGACGATCACGGTGCTGGCGCCCGACTGCGGATCCTCAATGGGACCCGACTGGGCGAAAGCGGGCTGAGCGAAGGCGCCAGCGGCCGCGAGGGCGAGGCCTGATGCGGCCGTGGCTGACAAGAGATGGAAACTCGTTTTCACGTCTGTTCTTTCTGTACCAATCTGGAAATCGCGCAGGCGCTTCCGTCCGCGCGCATGGCACGCGCGGCGTCAGGAGCTGGCTGAAGCTCGCGCAGCAAGCCGCCCTGGAAGTCACCGATGGATAGGGAGGGTCCGGCGCAGACGCTCGAAAGCGAACAGCAACCGCGCAGATCAGATGGTGGACGGAGGCCCGGTCGATGGCGGCGGCGGCGCAGCAATGCCACGTCCGGGCTGCAAGTCGCGCACGATGCTGTAGTCGACATCGACCACGTGCGCATGATGCACGACGTCTACCGTGGGGAGCGGCGCAGCCACGCTTGCGAAGCCAGCGCACAGCAGGCAGGGCGGCTGCGACTGGCCAGACTTGCCATGAGAACCGGATTTCGCCGGCGCCTTGACGATCTTGCCGGTATCGAGATCGACCAGCATCGGCTGGCCGCCGTGCGAGTCGCACAGCTCGAGCGTCAGATAACGGCCGGATCCGGTGTCGGCTTCCGCCAGCATGTAACCCGCAGGCATGACGGCGCGCACGAGCAGAGCCATCAGCGCAAATGCGCTAAGCCTCCATCCCATGCGTTTCATCAAGCGGATCACAGCCAACTCCCCGACCCGACCACTCTACGCCTGCTTCGCGCCATGTGAAAGCGTCAACACGCCAGACACAGAGTCACGCTTGCAGGAGCACGCCCACCACGCGAGCAAGAAGCGTTCCGCACCGATGACCCGTCCCTGCCGGCGTCAAGCTCAGCCCCGGACGTGACCGAACTTGCCGGCCTGGTAGTCCGCAATCGCCTGCCGGATCTCGACCTCGGTGTTCATCACGAAGGGGCCGTAGGACGCCACCGGCTCACCGATCGGTTCACCATGTCCAAACAGCAAGCGCGCATCGGTTCGCGCATCGATCACCAGCGCATCGCCGGCGACATCAAGCTCGACCAGGTGATGCGCGGCGACCTCGCGGCCGTTGACGTTCACCGATCCCGAGACGACATAGAGAAACACGTTGCGTCCGCTGAGCTGGTCAAACGACAGCCGCGCGCCCGCGCGCGCCGCGACAGTCGACATGAAGTTGCCGGTAATGGACTCCACCGGTCCGGTCGCCCCGCCCCATTCGCCGGAGATCAGGCTCAGCGTGGCCTTGCCGTCCGCAACATCCAGCACCGGGATCGCATCGCCCTGCAGGCCCTGATAGCGCGGCGGCGTCATCTTCAACCGCGATGGCAGGTTCACCCACAGCTGCAGGATTTCCAGCGGACCACCGGCGCGCTTGAAGGCATCCGGCGAAAGCTCCGCATGCACGAGACCCGAGCCCGCCGTCATCCACTGCACGCCACCCGCCCGGATCACGCTCTCGAACCCCACCGAGTCGCGATGCATCAGTTCGCCTTGGAGGATGAACGTCACCGTCTCGAAGCCACGATGCGGATGCGGCCCGAACGGCAGCCCGCGATTGTTCGGCGGATAGACCTGCGGTCCGTGGTGATTGAGGAACAGGAAAGGATCCACCTGGCTGACACGCGGCCCCGGTACGGGGCGGCGTGTCACCAGATCCGCGATGTCATCGCGAAACGACGGATGCAGGCCGAGGACAGTCTTGTGAGTCATGACTGCTAGATAAGGCGCAGCCCGACCCACGTCATCCCCGGCCCACCCGGATCATCAGGCCGCGCGGACTTCGTCCACGAAGCTGTCGACATGCCGGCGCAACGTTTCCGACTGCTTCGACAGTTCGCTGGCCGCCGCCAGCGTCTGCGCCGAGGCAGCGCCCGTGCTGTGGGCCGCTTCTGTCACGCCCGTGATGTTGGCCGAGACGTCGCGCGTGCCCGCCGCCGCTTCCATTACATTGCGCGAGATTTCCTGCGTGGCGGCGCCCTGCTCGTGCACCGCGCTGGCGATGGCGTTCGACACGTCATTCACTTCGCCAATCACCTTGGCGATCCGCTTGATCGCCTCGGCCGAACGCACGCTGACAGCCTGGATTTCGCCGATCTTGGAGGAGATTTCCTCGGTGGCGCGACCCGTCTGCTCGGCCAGCGATTTCACCTCGGCCGCGACGACCGCGAAGCCGCGCCCGGCCTCGCCGGCACGCGCGCTTTCGATGGTGGCGTTGAGCGCCAGCAGGTTGGTCTGGCCGGCGATCTCGCTGATGAGGTTCACCACCTCGCCGATGCGCTGCGCCGATTCGACGAGGCCATTGACCTGCGTATTGGCGTTCTCGGCTTCGTCCACCGCGCGCGCCGCAGCGCTGGTCGAAACCGCAACCTGGCGGCTGATTTCCGCGATCGACGCCGACAGCTGCTCGCCGGCGGCCGCCACGGCCTGCACGTTGGCGGAGGCCTGTTCCGATGCAGCCGCCACGGCTGTTGCCTGGCTCGAGGTTTCCTCCGCGGTCATCGACATCGACTGCGCCGTCGCCTGCAGCTCGGTCGAAGCAGACGACAGCGTTTGCGCGATCTCGCTGACCACGACGTTGAAGTTGCCGACGATGCGATTCATGCGCTCGGCGCGGGCAAGGCGCGCTTCCTGCTCCTTGGCCTGCTCGGCCTGCAGGCGCACGTTCTCGATGCCGTTTTTCTTGAACACCTCGACCGAGCGCGCCATCTGGCCGATCTCGTCGTGGCGGTCCGTGGCCGGAACGATCGTCTCCCAGAGCCCGCGCGCCAGCTTCGCCATCGAATCGGTGAGCTCAGCAACCGGCTTCAGCACCCGCTTCAGCACAACAAACGCGCCGACAATGATCGCCAGGAGACCCAGCAGCGCCAGCGCGATCGAGATTCCGGTGTTGATCTGGAAGGCCGTGACGGTTTCGGCGTACTCGTGCTCGACCTGCGAAACCTGCAGATCGATCAGGCCACCGATGGCCTCGGTGATCGGATCAATGCTCGCATAGAGTTCCGTCGTCACAAAAGTATCGAGGGCCGGCTGGTCCTGCCCCTTCAGGATGCTCGTCAGTTGCACGACGCCCTGGTCCGCGACCTTCATCAGCTTTTGCGCATCAGCCACGCGCTTCGCTTCGTCCTCAGTCAGCGATGTCGTTGTGTAGCCATTCCAGAGCTTCTTGATGGTTTCTGTCGCGCCGGAAACCGCTTGAGCGCCCTCCGACCAAGTGAACTCGCCACCGCGAACCTTGTGAGTGGCGTCAACGATCGAGACGGCATAGGCGTCGGAGATCGCTTTCAGGTCGCGCAGCGGGACCACCCGGTCCTTGTAGATGGTGTCGAGACTGCTGCTGGCGCGCGACTGGCCCCACCACGCAGCAACGTTGGTCAGCAGCAACGCAATGCCGAGCGCCGCCAGGACGGCCAGCAATTGAACCTTGATCGATAATTTCACTGTCGTCTCCCGAGGCGTTTCCCGGGGCCAAGTTCCATCACGTCCGAATGAAGTTGAGGTAAACAAGTTCCATGATTTTGTTTACCTTTGCGGCAAGGTAAACTTGCCTGGACGCCGCGCCGGCACACGACCTACTACCGGAACGGGGGCGGCGGAACTGCGTAAGCACAAACGAAAACAGCCCCGCGATTGCTCGCAGGGCTGCTCGTCGTTGGGTGCGGGGCTAGGATTTGAACCTAGGACCTTCAGGTTATGAGCCTGACGAGCTACCGGACTGCTCCACCCCGCGTCACCGATCATGCCAGCATCCGATATGCCGGCGCGCCCCGGGCCGATCCTGACCTCTGGCCCGAAAGCCTGAGACCAGAAACGACTTCGCGGCCCTATCCGGCCTATGTGGACGAGGTCCACATCAACCGGCCGAGCCGCGTTCCGCATCCGGGGGGATGCAGATCTTGAAGGAGGCCACGCTCATTCCAGACTTAACTGGGACGAGCGACCTGGGCATTTGGCTTAGCAGACCTGGCAGCGACTTACTCTCCCGTGCCTTAAGACACAGTACCATCAGCGCTGGGGGACTTAACGACCGAGTTCGGAATGGGATCGGGTGGGGAACCCCCGCCAGAACCACCAGGTCAGCAAAGCCAAATGCAACAACAACTACCGTCTAATATTATATCGTCAGAATATTTATGTCCGCGCCAGATCACTGATGGTTATCTAGCGTTGAACATTAAGGGCGACATGCTCGTCGCCACGTATGGGTCTTGAAAGTGTTCAAGCCTATCGAGCAATTAGTACCGGTAAGCTACAGTCCTCACGGACCTTCCACACCCGGCCTATCGACGTGATAGTCTATCACGGCTCTCAGGGAGACCTGGTTTTGAGGTAAGTTTCCCGCTTAGATGCTTTCAGCGGTTATCTTGTCCATACATAGCTACCCAGCTGCGCGACTGGCGTCACGACTGGTCCACCAGAGGTATGTTCATCCCGGTCCTCTCGTACTAGGGACAAATCCTCTCAAGTTTCCTACACCCACGGCAGATAGGGACCAAACTGTCTCACGACGTTCTGAACCCAGCTCACGTACC
>JAOATF010000024.1 GCA_030158285.1 Hyphomonadaceae bacterium | reverse complement strand
TGTAGTCCGGCGCGATCGCATAGCCTTCGGCCCGCAGGCGCGTGATGATGCGCTCGCTGTCCACCAGCGCCTTGGGGCAGCCCAGCGAAACGATGCCGACTTTGGGTTGGGAAAGGGTCGTGGTCATTTGCGGGGGCATATAGCGCCATGGGGCCTTTAACGCCAGCGTGCGGCTGTCGCGGCATCGGCGCACGCGGTCACGCCCAAAGTCACGGATGGTTAAGCAGCTGATTTTAGCTGGTTAGGCTGGTCTTCCGGAGGGGCGATATGCGGATTGGCGTGGCAACAGGTCTGGCGCTGGTTCTGGCCGCCTGCGGGCAACCCGCCGAGGCCCCCAAGCCGGTCGCCCCAGCACCGGCCGCCGCAGCCGAGCCCGTGGAGTTGGGCGAGACGCAATCGACCATCGACTGCCCGCTCGAAAACGCCATCTACACCGATCCGCAGGCCGGGTGGGAGCTGCGCTTCCGCCCCGGCAAGCCGTGGGAGATGGGGGGCATGACCAGCAGCATCATGGAACTGGTGCGCAAGGACGGCACGGCCCTGTGGGGCGAGATCGCCTCCAACATGGGCACCAGCCGCGATGTGGGCCACCTGTTCTTCGGCTGCACCCGACCCGGCGCCGAAGACGACGATCTCACCGAGGCCCAGTACGACGCCTGCCGCCAGTGGACCGGCGTGGTCTACTCCCTCAACAAGGGCGAGCCCGGCTACATGTCGAGCGAAGGCGGCAACGCGCCTGAGCGCATCCTGCTCACCGACCTCGGCCGCAAGATCCGCTATTCCGAACTTGTCGATGGTCCCGGCGGCGAGCCGTGGGACGTGTTCGACTTCAAGAGCTGCGCGAAGCCGGCGGCGAACTAAACCGCCAGCACCTTCTTCAGCGCCGCCTCGCAGCGCTCCATCTCCCAGTCGTCGCCGACGCAGATGCGGGTCCAGTTTTCGTAACCCGGCCACGCCCGGCCAACCACGCGCACGCCTTCGGCCGCCATCTTCTCGGCAAACACCGTGTTCGGCATGCCGACCTCGAAGAACACAAAGCTCGCCTGCGGGTTCGCCGCAATCTTCCGCCCCAGTCCCTTGGCAACTGCGAACAGCTTCTCGCGCCCCGCCTTGAACTTCGGCTGCATCATCGGCACGAACTCCGCGTCCGAAAGGCTCGCCATCGCCGCGATGATGCCCGCGTGGTTCACGCCCCCCATCCGCGTCGCCATGGCCATCTGCTTCGCCAGCTCTGGCTGCGCGATGCCATAGCCCAGCCGCTGCCCCGCCATGCCGTAGATCTTCGAGAACGTCCGCCCGATCACCACGTTGTGCCCCTCGCGCACAAGGCTGGTCATCACGTTGGCGTTGTAGTCGTCGCACAGGTGCAGGTACGCCTCGTCGATGAAGCACGGCGCTGTCTTGGCGGCCTCGATCGCAAACACCCGCAGCTTCACCGGGTCAACCATGTTGCCGGTCGGATTGTTCGGATTGCAGACATAGGTCGCCGTCGTCTTCTTCGAGATCTTCGCGGCCATCGCATCGAGGTCGATGGCATAGTCCGCCGTCAGCGGCGTCGTGATCAGCTCCGCCCCGTATTCCTTCACCGACCGCGGCACGCCCTCATACGTCGCCTCCGACGTCACCAGCTGTCCCTTGCCCTTCATCGAGATGATCTCGCCGAACGCCGCCAGGATCGGCGTCGACCCGTTGGCGAGAAACACCTGCTCGGGCGTCACGCCCTCCATCGCCGCGATCTGCGCCTTCAGCTCCTCGCCCTCGCCATCGGCATACCGCGCCGTCAGCGACGCCTTCTCGATCATCGCCGCGATGGCTTTCTTCGAAGGCCCGAACGGGCTCTCGTTCGCGCCCATGATCGCCATGGATTTATCGACCGCTGGCGCTGCCGCAGCAGGCGTCGGCGCTGCAACCGCCTCGCCCTTCGAACACCCCGCCGCCAGCGCCGCCGCGCCAACACTGGCCAGCCCCAGCCCACGCAGCAATGCTCGCCGCGACGTTTCGGGGGCAGGGGCTTCAGTGATCGTATCAGGGTGTCTCATGGCCAATCCTCCAGCAACGCGCCGTCCCGCGCGGGCGAGGGTGGGGGTGGCAGACATGCCGGTGGTATCCCACACTCACGTCACGGCCATCGGCGCGCATTCGCCGGAGAGTCGCAATCGATAAGCTGCGAGCCGCCCCAAATCATAGGCGCCAGACGCTGCCCTGCATGAGCACAGGGCGCCCGCTGCCGAATCCGCAGGCGCTTATCCCGCCTGTCCCTGCGTCGCCACCAGATAGACCGCGAACAACACGACCATGATCCCGTCGATCACGATGGCCAGCCCCGCCTGCGTCTTCAGGAACGTCCCGCCCGCCAGCAGCACCAGCACGATGAAGCTCAGCTTGGTCAGCCCCACAAAGATCAGCGCCGCCGTCCGCACCTCCGGCACGAACGCCGCCACGATCAGGAACACGCCGCCCGCCGCCACCAGCACGCCCCAGTTGCGCATCAGCAGATCGGTCGCCTTGCTCTCCGGCGCCTCGCCGAAATAGGCCTTCATGGTTGCCCGCGGCGCCACCACCGCCTGCGCCAGGCTCACCGTCAGCAGCCCGCACACCAGCAACACCCACTGCATGTTATCGACAAGAATGCTCATGTCCGTTCCTCCCCGTGTTGTGGCGCAGGCTACACCAGCGGGAGCGCTTGGACAGCAGATCGCCAGCGGCTGCCTTGCGCGCCAGCAGCGTGTCCCGCAAACTCCGGACCGTTGGGGGGAAGGGCGCATGCCGTCGATTTCGACGTTCTATGGGATCGTCATCTACATGTACTGGGCGGATCACCCTCCGCCCCATATTCATGCCATTTACGGAGGCGAAGAAGCCCTGATCGAGATCGCTTCCGGGCGCATCATCGCGGGCGCATTGTCTCGCCGAACGCTACGTCTTGTGCGGGAGTGGATCGGGCTGCGCCAGCCGGAGCTGTTGGAGAATTGGCGCCGGGCCGAGAATTTTGTACAATTGGAGCGAATTCCCGGGCTTGGCGATGCAGACCCTGATCAAGATTCTTGAAGTAAAGCCGCTGCCGGACCACCGGCTGTCGCTCGTCTTTTCAGACGGTGCGCAGGGCGTCCACGATCTCGGTTGGCTGCTCGCGAACGCCGGCCCGATGATCGACCCCTTGCGTGATCCCGCGATGTTCGAGCGCGTGTTCTTGGAGCACGGCGCGCCGACGTGGCCAAACGGCTTTGACCTGTCGCCCTGGAGCTTACGCCGCAGGATGCAGGAAGCCGGAGAGTTGGTCGCGGCGGCGGCGGAGTAGTCAGTTCGGCTCGGGCTCTTCATCCATCGCGCACTCCCAACCGTCAAAATGGACGTTGGCACTGTCCGCGATGTCCTCAGCCCACGTCGACAGCGCTTCCAGATTTTCGGGGTCCACAAGCTTGTGTCCCTCGACGATTACGGCATCCGATCGATGGCTTACCACCGTAAAGCCAAGGGCCGCGGCTTCCGCGATAATCGGATCAAAGATCGCCGGATCGGTCCCGCAATCAGTCTTGTGGCGATAGAAGAAGAGGATCGTATGGCGACGGCGTGAAAGGTCGTCGCCGAAGGCTGTCAGAATCTCCAGAACCTTCCGATCCTCAAAGCGCGAAAGCGCTTCAATGTCCGGATTGTCGATCTGCTTCTTCCCCATGGCTCCCCCAAACCAAATGTCGCCCTAAAGCGACTTCACCACATCCTCGGTCATCTTCTTCGCGTCGCCGAGAAGCATCATCGTGTTCTCGCGGAAGAACAGCGGGTTCTCGACGCCGGCATAGCCTGAGGCCAGCGAACGCTTGATGAAGAACACTGTCTTGGCGTTCCACACTTTCAGCACCGGCATGCCGTAGATCGGGCTCGCCGTGTTGGTCTCCGCGTCCGGGTTGGTGACGTCGTTGGCGCCGATCACGAAGGCTACGTCCGCCTGCGCGAAGCTCGAGTTGATGTCCTCCAGCTCGTGCACCTCGTCATACGGCACCTGCGCTTCGGCCAGCAGCACGTTCATGTGCCCCGGCATCCGGCCCGCCACCGGGTGGATGGCGTACTGGACGTCGACGCCTTCCGCCTTCAGCTTCTCAGCCATCTCCTTCAGCGCGTGCTGGGCCTGCGCCACCGCCATGCCGTAACCCGGCACGATGATGACCTTCGAGGCGTTCTTCATGATGAAGGCTGCATCGTCCGCCGAGCCGATCTTCACCGGCTTGGCCGCGCCACCGCCAACTGCCGCCGCCGCCGTCTCGCCGCCGAAGCCGCCGAGGATGACGGAGATGAAGCTGCGGTTCATCGCCTTGCACATGATGTAGGACAGGATCGCGCCCGACGATCCCACCAGCGAGCCGGTGATGATCAGCGCGTTGTTCTCCAGCGTGAAGCCCAGCGCCGCCGCCGCCCAGCCGGAGTAGGAGTTCAGCATCGAGACAACCACCGGCATGTCCGCCCCGCCGATCGGGATGATCAGCGTGATGCCCAGCACCAGCGCAATCACCGTCAGCGCCCAGAACATCCAGGGATGCGTGCCATTGGTCTGCACCATCGCCACCACGAGCACGATGATCGCCACCGCGAACGCGATGTTGATCAGGTGCCGCGCCGGCAGGATGATCGGCGCGCCCGACATGTTGCCGTTGAGCTTGAGGAAGGCGATCACCGATCCGGTGAACGTCAGCGCGCCAATCGCCGAACCCAGCGACAGCTCGATGATCGAGGCCAGCTTGATCGGCAGCGGTTCGCCGATCTGCGTGATCAGCTCGCCATTGACGATGCCATAGCCCTGCGGCGCATAGAGCGCAGCGGCCGCCACCAGAACGGCGGCAAGGCCGACCAGCGAGTGGAAGAACGCCACCAGCTGCGGCATGGCCGTCATCTTGATCTTCTGCGCCACGATCCCGCCGGCGATGCCGCCGACAACGATACCGCCGCCGATGATGGCCAGCGTCGCCACATCAAGACCACCAGACCCGTCCCACAGCATCCACAGCGTGGTGACGATGGCGATCGCCATGCCGATCATGCCGTTGCGCGCACCGGCCTGCGACGTCGCGGGGCTGGAAAGGCCGCGCAGCGAGAGAATGAAAAGAACGCCCGAAACGAGATAGAGCAGGGCTGCGATATTGGCGTTCATTGGGATATCGTCTCCATGCGCGGCGCGCTCAGGGCCACTTCCGCCAGATCCGGATAGGCGGCTCTCATCATCTTGATCGTGCTGTCGCTGGACGGGTTGAGAATGAACCAGCGTCCATCGTCCTCAATGGCGACATAGTTGTTCGTGGACCGAACACGCTGCCCGTCGATGTTCATGAGCAAAGATGCGGGCACCAGTGCGTACGCTCGCCCTCTCTGCGTCTTCTGAATTATCGAGTTGCTGGGGTCGATGACGATTTCGAGGATTCTCTCCTCGTACGTCTTCTTCACCAGCATTTGCACTTGGTTCTTGACCTCGCTGTGGTCAGTCTTCGAGAGTTTGCCGGATTGCCGGGCAATGTGATCGAACAGCGAGTCAGGAAAACTCAGGGCAACAATTTTGCCGTAGTCGCGCGCCGCTACCGCGGCCTGATTTTCGGCAACAAGTTGTTCGAAGCTCGCCGCGCCCGGAAGGTGTGTCGCGGAATTCGGCGGCTGGATTGCTACATTCTGCGGCTGGACCGCAGGTGCCTGTGCCTCAATCGTTGCTTCCGGCGCGCAAGAGGCAAGCGCAAACCCCGCTACCAGGAACGTGGTGGATGAAAGAGAGGCGAGGTTCATTTGCCAGCCCCCGCTTTCTTGGCTGAGGCGTCGCCCGCTTTGTCTTTCTTCTTGTACATCGCAAGCATCCTTCGCGTGACGAGGAAGCCCCCGAAAATGTTGACCGCGGCCAGCGCCACCGCGACGCCGCCCATCCCCTTGGACAGCCACAGGTCGCTCGTCATTTCCTGGCCGCTTCCCGCTGCGGCGGCAATGAGAGCGCCGACGATGATGACCGAGGAGATGGCGTTGGTGACCGCCATCAGTGGCGTATGCAGCGCAGGCGTCACCGACCAGACAACGTAGTAACCGACAAAAATCGCGAGCACGAAGATCGCGAGGCGGAAGATCAGGCCATCAGGCTCTGCTGCGCCGCTGTCCGCAAATGCCGGCGCCGCAAGCATCAGGGCGATACCGGCGAGGGCTGCAATCCGCTTCATCATTGGGATCCCTCTTTCTCTTTTTTCTTGCGCGGGCTTTTCAGGATGTACCGGATGCCCACGGAAATCATCGCTACTGCCATCGCCGCCACGATGAAGACCGGAAGCGGCGTCAGCCCCGGCCCCATCATCATCTGCACCGAATACCAGCCAAGCATGAGGCCGGTGATGGTGAGCATGAGGCCGATGGCCTTCGACATCTCTAGCCATCCTTCAGCGCGGGATGGACCACCTGCCCATCGCGCGTGAGGACAGCCGCCTTCACGATCTCGTCGTCCCACTTCGGTCCGAACGCCGCGTTCTCGCCGGTGAACAGCGGCAACAGCGCCAGCAGGTTCTTGGCATAGAGCGCCGAAGCGTCCGCCGCGATCCGGCCGGGCAGGTTGGTGAACCCCGCCACCTTGACGCCATTCACGTCGACGACTTCATCCGGTTTGGAGAGCGGGCAGTTGCCGCCCTGCGAGACTGCGAGGTCAACGACCACAGAACCGGGCCGCATCGATCGCACCATCGCTTCCGTCACCAGCACGGGCGCGGCGCGTCCGGGGATCAGGGCGGTGGTGACAACAATGTCCTGCTTCACGATGTGCGAGGCGACCAGTTCGGCCTGCTTGGCCTGGTATTCGGCCGACATCGGCTTGGCGTATCCCGCCGCCGTCTCGGCCGCCTTGAACTCGTCATCCTCGACCGCGACGAACTTCGCGCCCAGCGAGGCAACCTGTTCCTTCGACGCCGGGCGAACGTCCGTCGCCGAAACGATGCCGCCCAGGCGGCGCGCCGTCGCGATGGCCTGCAGGCCCGCAACGCCCGCGCCCATGATGAACACCTTCGCGGCGGCGACCGTGCCCGCCGCCGTCATCATCATCGGCAATGCGCGGCCATACAGCTGCGAGCCCTCGATGACAGCGCGATAGCCCGCAAGGTTCGCCTGGCTCGACAGCACGTCCATCGACTGCGCCCGCGTGATGCGCGGCACGAATTCCATGGCGATGGCGGTGATCCCGGCGGCGGCGTAATCCGCCGCTTCCTTCTTGGCCGCGTAAGGCTCCAGCAGGCCGGCCATCGCCGCGCCCTTGGGATACGTCGCCAGTTCGGCTGCATCCGGCGCGCGCACCTTGAAGACGATGTCCGCGCCCTTGAGCGCGTCAGCGGCCGAGCCGATCGTGGCCCCGGCGGCGACGTAATCCTCGTCGCGAATCCCGGCAGTTATCCCGGCGCCGCTCTCGACGGCCACCGTGTGCTTCAGCCCGGTCAGCTTCTTCACCGTGTCCGGTGTCGCTGAAACGCGGGTCTCGTTGAACCGTCGTTCCCTCAGGACCGCGATCTTCATTTATCCCCCTTTGGAAAGGAGTGGGTCTTAGCCCAGCAGAAGCCCGCCCAGCCAGATAAGGACTTGAATGAACACGGCCAGCACAGCAAGGCCGATGACGGTGGCGACCCATGCGCCGCCCATGTTCATCAGCAGGCCGACGCCGATACCGAAAACCGCGAAACCGATCAGCGCGCCAATCCACGGGATGTGCATCGTGATCGTGAAAGTGGCGTAGCCGACAACCAGCATGACCAGCAGGCTGCCCCAGGCCGAAAAGCTTCCGAAAGCTTTCCACATGCCGCGGCGGGCGCCCATGTCCATGTAGGCGTCTGTGTGGGCCGGCGGCGTCACGATCGGGCCTTTGTGGGCGGGTTCGGCGTGCGCCATTGCGGGGGTCTCCACACGGATATGAATCTCAAGCGGTTCGGGGTGTAGCCGTATCAAACGCCGCTGGAAAGCGGTCAGAGGGCCGCAGAACCCTAAAAAACGCTGAAATAACCGAAAGGCAGCCGAACAATCGTCTACCGCGCCGGCGCCACGCGGTCCGGCGTCGAATGCCGCCATTCCTGCAGCAGCGTGCGGAGCGCCGCCACGAAGGCCAGCGGCTGGTCCAGCATCACGTGATGGCGCGCCTCGGGAATGCCGATGAACGGCACTTCGTGGTTCAGCAGCTTGTGCATGTAGTCCTGCACGTCCGTGTCCCACAGGATCGACTTGTCGCCCTTGAACAGCGCGATGCGGCAGCGGATCTCGCGCAGCAGCTCCCGCTCCGGTCGCTTCACGGAGAAGCGCTGCCAGATCGACGGATCGAACTTCCACGCCCAGCCATCGCCGGTCCCGTCCGCCAGCGGCGCTTTCCGCAGGCTCCAGCGCGCGATGTAGTCCATCGCATAATGGTTCTCGCACGGTTGCGGCGGCGCTAGGCGGAAGCGCGCCAGAGCCGCCTCCAGTGTCGGATAGACCTTGCCCCCGCGCACAGGCGGCGGCCCACGCCGCTGCCGGTCCGGCGGGTTCACCGGCGAATCGACGATCACGATGCCGCCGAAGCGGTCGCCATACTCCGCGCCCGTCAGGATCGTGACGAAGCCGCCGAAGGAATGCGCGACGATGATCGGCTTCTCCGCATGCGCGAACAGCCCGGACGCCTCGCACACGGCCAGCTGCTCCTTCGCGAACGTGTCCATCACATACGTCTCGCGCCAGTCTGAATCGCCCATGCCCGAGAACGTCATGGCGACGACGAAATAGTCCTCCAGCAGGTAAGGCGCGACAAAGTCCCACCAGTGCGCATGCGCCCCGTTGCCATGCACCAGCAGCAGCCCCGGCTTCGACCGGTCGCCCCAGCTCTGGTAATGGATCTTCGCGCCTTCGCAGGTCGTGTACGCCGTGTCGTACTGCGTCGCGACCGCCTCCTCGAACCATTTCGGCGCCGGCGGCTGCGCGCCCTTGTAGACGGCCAGCGGTCCCTGCTCGGTGGGCATCTCCGCCGGCTGGTCCCTAATCAGCTTGTCGGAGCTCAGCTTGTCCGTCTCGTTCGCCATCACGCGCCTCCGCTGAAAAGGTGGTAGGGGCGCAGGCCGGGCAGGGCAAGCCACGCCGCGTTGTTCAACCCGCCCCCCTCTGCTAGGCGCAAGTCCGGGAGCGTCCCCGGGGAATAGCGCGTGAGACTCTGCGTCGTCGGAAATTCGCACGCAGGCGCGCTCAAGACAGCGCTCGCAGTCGATGACGCTGCCGCCGCTGCCCATGTCGATTTCTTCGTGATGCCCGGCGGCTCAGGCCCGCATCTTCAAGCCGAAGGCAACCGCCTGTTTCCCGCCCCCTCCATGAAGGACCAGGTCTTTTCCACCATCCCCGGCGCAGCAGCAGATGGCCTCGATCTCGCAACCTTCGACGCCGTGATGCTCAGCGCGGCGGGTCTTCCCTCTCACCGCAACGGCGATGCCAGCCACATCCTCAACCAGCTCGCGCTCGGGTCGATGGTTCACGATCGGAATACGGATCGCCAGCCTGTCTCCGAAGAAGTCCTGACGCGCGCGATGGAGAATGTCCTCCACGCCTCTCCCAACCTTCAGGCGATCCGCCTGATCCGCACCGTCTTCTCCGGCCGGATCCTCATTCAAGTCTCGCCCCTGCCAACCCGCGCCATCGCCGCCTACAAGGTCGAAGGCGAGCGCGGCAGCAACCTCGCCGCGCAATACGGCGACAGCGTCTGGCCATTTCTCAGCTGGTACTACCGCAGGCAGATCAACCTTATCGCCGCTTATGCGGAGGCGCTGGACGCTCGCGTGATCCCGCCCGACGACAGTTTCCTCGAAGCCGGCCACACGCCAAACAGATATGGCACGCCCGACCCCTGGCACATGAACACGGCCTATGGGCGGCTGGTGCTGAAGCAGGCGCTCACCGAGCTCGGCCTGCTTCCGCCTTAGGCCTGCAGCTACGACTTCGGCTTGAACGCGATCATCACATTCCCCGCGCCCTGGCCGAACAGGCCATAGCCGGAGTTCAGGATCACCAGGCCATTGGCCGCGATGATGGAGGCGTTGTCGACCGCGCCGCCATTGCCGGCCACGCCGTTGATGGTCTTGAACTCCTGCGCCGTGCTGTACTGCCAGACCAGCTTCCCGGTCTTGCGCTCCAGCATGTAGACGCGGCCATCGAGCCCGCCGGTGATGATGTGGTCGCCGATCACGGTCGGGGCGCCCGAGAGGCCGAACAGGCCGGCGCACCGCGGCACGAACTTCTTCTCTTCCGCCGTGCACGCGCCCGAGACATGGAAGGTCCAGTCGATCGACCCATCGTTGAGGTTCACGGCATAGAGGCCAGGCTTGATGCTGTCGGCCACTTCCTGCCCCGTGATCGAACGGCCCGCGTTCGAGATCGGCGCATAGACATGCGTGTCGTCAGCCGCGAGGCCCCAGTGCACGCCGCCCATCGCGCCGCCGGTGCCGATGTCGCGCCGCCACACCACCTTGCCGGTGTCCGGATCCATCGCCCACACCGTGCCGGATTTCTGCCCGGCGAGCACCAGCTCCTTGCCGTTGGGCGCCTTGGCGATGATGGTCGAGGCGCCGAAATCGACGTCGCGATAAACCGTCTCGTGCTCCTTGGCGCAGTTCAGCCCGCCGCCTTTCGGTCCGCAGCCGACATTGTAGACGTCGTCCGCCGTCGCCTGATGCGACCACTTGATGGCGCCATCCTTCATGTCGAAGGCGATGATGGCGTTGGTGTTCTTGTGCGCCGGCGCCGAGTTGGCCTCGCCCGTGCCGACATAGAGAAGGTTGCGCTTCAGGTCGATCGACGGCGAGTTCCACACCGGCGCGCCCGAAGGTCCCCAGATCATCTTGCCGTCGCCGCGATCGCGCAGCGGCTTGGCCTGCTCCATCGTGTGGCCTTCCCACACGCGCTTGCCGGTGATCGCATCGAGCGCCACCACGCCGCCATGGATCTTGCAGCACTCATGGCTGTCCTGCCCCGCCAGCATGATCTCGTACTGGGAGGAGGGCGCGATCACTTTATCGCCGACCAGCACAGGCGTGCCGGTCGAGATCGATCCCGGGAACAGCCCCATGTGCTGCGACCACAGTTCCTTGCCGTTCATCGCGTCGATCATGTGCACGAACCCGCCCATGTCGCCGACCATGACAACCTTCTTGCCGTCCTTGCGCGTGCCGAAGCCCGCGCTGGTGCGCAGCGTCTGGTTGCCTTCATAGACCCACTGGATGCAGGGCTTGGCGTTGTCCGCGATGTCGAACGCGAACATCCGGTTGTTGCTCTCGCCCACCGGCACGAACAGCGTGTTGCCGACGACAGCCGCCTGGCTCCGCATCGTGATCGCGTTCGGGAACGCCACCACCCATGCCGGCTCCAGCTTGGTCAGGTCCTTGCCCGCGAGCCCGACCTTTGCCGGGTCCAGCGTGCGCGTGTTGCTGGTGTTGAAGCCGAACGTCGCCACGGTTGGCGCCGCGTCCAGCTTCGGCGTCGCGCGCGCGCCGGTGCACTTCATCGCGGTGACCCAGCTGTCGTCCTGCCCGCCGCCATGGCCGAGATAGTTCGAAACGTCCGAGACATCCTTGGAGCTCAGCCCCACCGCCTGCGGGATCATGATCCCCGTCATCAGCGCATTGGTGATGTGGCCCGGCGTCAGCCGCCCCAGCGTCTGCTGCGAGGGCGCTTTCGTGGCCTCCGAGTTGTCATGGCAAGCCGCGCACTTGGCCTTGTAGATCGCCTCGCCCGGATGCGGCCCCGCCGGCACAACCTGCTGGGGCGCCACATCCGCCGTCTGCTGCGTCTCCGGCGTGGTGCATGCGGCCAGCGCGATAACGGACACCGCCACCGCCGAAGCGAGCTTACGAAGCATGGTATACCCTCCCGCAGGGCGCGTACGATCTATCGCCGCCGACGCCGCAACTGGCCGGACAATCGACCCGCGATGACGCCCGCGTCAACTGGTAAGGTGGGCCGCTTCAAAGTCAGGAAACCATTGGCCTTGCTCAACGGGCACATGCTGGCTACGCGCTTGGGAATGAAGGGACAGCTGGAATTCCACCGCGTGACCGAAGGGCCAGACTGGCACATTGGCCTGTACGCGGGCGCATCACCAACAGAGGCCCATATCGTCTGTGAACTTTGGGGTGGCCACAAAATCGACCGCAAGTGGCCGAAGCTGCACGAAAACGCATTAGCGACGTTGCAGCAGATAGACGAGGTCGGCAACGGCTCCGAACGGACAGTGTGCTACTACTATCAAGAGGGCGCAAACATCGAGATGGGACGTGGCATGGTGCTTTTGCATCATGATTACCAGGAATGGGTTGCCCTGCTTTCAGTGGCTCAAGCCAAACAAGTGATTGATGCTTGGGTCGCACTTTTGCTTGCGCGGCCGCACAAGGGTGACGCCCTGCCGGAACCAATTGTCTTCGACTATCTCGCTGACGGAGCGGCTGCCGCGGCGATGTTCGCGTCTGCGTTCAAGGAATAGATGAATCAGCTCTGCCGGACGTGTTCTGCAACAATCTGCCATCAGTTTTGCACGCCTGCGCATCTTCCGCCCGACCGGCGCCTTCGCTAGCATCCCCCCATGATCGACAAACCCGCCACCCACTATCCGACCTCCGCCGCCAAGTGCGCCGACCTGATCGTGCACATTGTCGGACTGGCGTTCGCCCTGTTCGGCGGCGGGATATTGCTGGGCCTGTCGGTAGGCTTCGGCTCGCTGGGCCAGACCGCCGCCGTGGCGATCTACACGGTCGGGCTGATGACCATGTTCGGCTGCTCCATGGCCTACAATTTCGGAAAATGGTCGTGGCGGCCGGTCCTGCGCCGGTTCGATCACGCCGCCATCTTCCTAATGATCGCCGGCTCCTACACGCCCTTCACCACCCAGACCCTCGAAGGCGCCTGGTCGATCGGCATGACCGCCGCGGTGTGGACGCTGGCGCTGCTCGGCGTCGCGGGAAAACTCTTCCTGCCCGGTCTCGGCCGCAAGTTCTGGGTCGGGCTCTACATTGCGCTCGGCTGGATCGTGCTTATCGCGCTCAAGCCGATGCTCGACGGCGTCAGCTGGGTCGCGCTCCTGCTGCTCGGCATCGGCGGCGTGGTCTATTCAACCGGCGTGATCTTCTACCTGATGAAGACGTTCCACTTCCGCCGCGCCGTCTGGCACGGCCATGTCGTTGCTGCCGCTGCGGTGCAATACGCCGCCGTGATCGTCGGCGTCGTGTTCGCCAACGGCCACTGACCTCCCCACATCGCACACCTTGCCAACGCACGGCAGGCGTTGAACGATCGCGCACGCCCGATCGGAGACCTCCATGCCTGTGATTTCGATGTCACGCATCATCGCCTTCTGGGCCGATCAACAGCCCGACCGCATCGCGATCGACCACGAAGGTGCCCAGGTGACATGGGCGCAGCTGGAAGCGCGCACCAACCGGCTGGCCCGCGCCTACGCGGCGCTGGGCGTCCGCCAGGATGATTTCGTTACCATCGCGCTGCCCAACGGCATCGAGTTCATCGAGGCGAGCCTTGCAACCTGGAAGCTGGGCGCCACGCCCCAACCCATTTCGGCAAAGCTGCCAAAGCTCGAACGCGACCAGATCGTCGATCTGGCAAAGCCCGCGCTCGTTGTCGGCTGCGCCCCGAACGAATACGCCACCACGCCGTCCGTCCCCGAAAACTTCACACCGGACGCCAGCCTCCCCGGCGACGCCTTGCCCGAACGCACCGCAGCCTCGCTGAAGGCGATGACCTCCGGCGGATCAACCGGCCGTCCCAAGCTCATCGTCTCCAAGGCGCCCAGCGCCTACGATCCCGATACGCCCATCCTCGAGATCGAGAACCAGGGCGTGATGCTCGTGCCCGGGCCGCTCTACCATAACGGCCCCTTCCTCTGGGCGATGTACGCGCTGTTCAAGGGCTGCACCGTCGGCATCACCACGCGCTTCGACGCCGAACAGACATTGCGCACGATCGAACGCCTGCGCGTCGACACGGTCTACATGGTCCCCACCATGATGCGCCGCATCTGGGCGCTGCCCGAAGGCGTGCGGCAGGGCTTCGATCTCTCCAGCCTCCGCACGCTCTGGCATCTGGCCGAGCCATGCCCGGCCTGGCTCAAGGAGCGCTTCATCGAATGGCTGGGCCCATCTGTGATCTGGGAGCTCTACGGCGGCACCGAAGGGCAGGGCTCCACCACAATCCAGGGCACGGACTGGCTCAACCATCGCGGCTCGGTCGGAAAGCCTGTCGACACCTGCGAGATGAAGATCGTCGGCGAAAAAGGCGAAACGCTTCCGCCCGGAGAAATCGGCGAAGTCTACCTCCGTCCGCTCGCCGGCGCCGGCACGACCTACCGCTATCTCGGCGCCGAAGCGAAGGCGATCGAAGGCGGCTGGGAAAGCCTCGGCGACATGGGCTGGATGGACGCCGATGGCTTCCTCTATCTCGCTGACCGTCTCTCCGACATGGTCATCGTCGGCGGCGCCAACATCTATCCCGCCGAAGTCGAAGCCGCGCTCGATGCGTTCCCCGGCGTCCGCTCCTCCGCCGTCATCGGCCTGCCCGACGACAATACCGGCAACCGCCTCCACGCCATCATCGACCGCCCCGAAGGCCCCGCCGACCCAGCAGCGCTCGCCGCCCACCTCGGCCAACACCTCGTCCGCTACAAGACGCCGAGAACGTTCGAATACGTCAGCGAACCGCTGAGGGACGAGGCAGGGAAGGTGAGACGCGCGGCGCTGAGGAAGGAACGGTTGTCACAACACTAGGGCGCGGCCTGCGCCTTCGCCGACACTCACTGAGCCAGTGTCACTCCACGAATATATTGCCGGACCGCCGCCAGGGTCGCGGCGACGTTGCAGGCTTCCAGCAGGGTTCCAGCGTTTCAACAAGGTTACGCACAGCGGCCGGAACGCCGTGAGCCAGCACCCAGCCCTTGTATGTCGATCGCGTATATGAGCCGCGCATCGTCACCTTGATCTGAGCGGGGTGAAGGATGAGCGTGCGATCTTCGACCTCTCGAAGGCCGCGATGGATATCAGGGTTCCAGTCAGCAACCCGAATGGAGTCCATCGCGAAGATGCCGTTTGGGCACGCGCCGACATCTGTTTCTAGCCACTGGAGGTCCGCCTGATCGAGATGGCCCCTCATATCTGACGCGCTTTGAGCCGCTTCAGCTTGCGTGAAGAGCAGCAGGCTTCGATCAAAACCTTCTTCGATCGTTGATGCGGTGCGAAGCATTCGCGCCTGATAGCCGCACTGCGACACTCCCGGCGTGTCAGAAGGATGACACCGAAACGCTATCGCGAGGCTGTAAAATGGAGCGTAGTCGTCTCGCGCGCTCGCCCAAACCGTCAGGACGGGTTCGTCATCGATGCTCTCCGCCAGATCTCCGGCAAAGGTGCGTTCCGGGGCAAATGCCGCGTTCAGGACGTCCAGACCCGGCCGCTCCGCTGATTTGACCAGCGCGCACCCGCCAAGCGTGACGAGCAGCATGACAGCAAGAATTGTCCGGACCCCGACCATGCTGCAACGATCCAACGAAGCGATCTCAACCGCAAGCCAGAACCACTCACGCGTTGGCAAGGGTTGCTCACGATCTCGCAAAGGAGAGCAGCGGCATCACGTCGTACCGGTCCGCTTGTCTTAGCGCGGCAATGTAGGCCTGTCGGGTCTGTCCCGCGCTGATGAGACTTGCTCGTCCCCAGCTGAAGCGCTGTCCGCCAAGCATGACGATCAACAGGTCCGCCGCAAGCCGCGCATGTCTCCCATTCCCGTTCGGAAAGGGATGGATCAGGACAAGCCTGTGATGAAAGCGGATTGCGATCTCGTCTGACGTGTATACGTGATTGTCGATCCAGAAGCGAGTGTCATCCAACATCTGTTTCAGCTCGATGGCGATCAGCCAGTGATCTACGCCGATATTTCGTTCTGTCTTCCGGTAACTCCCCGCCCAACGCCACACATCCTTGAACATGCGGCGATGCAGTCCAAGTAGGAATGCATCTGACAACACGTCGCGCTTGCGACTGAAGGCCCAGCGGTCGGCTTCATCAATGCCGATCTGCTCAGCCTCGTTCAGCTCCTGTTTCAGCGTGATGTAAGCAGGGATCAGATCAGCGCGTTCTTCGCGTGTCAGCGGCGTTGCCGCGTCATCTTCGGTTGGAGGGATATGATCGTTACTCACGGATCGTCCCAGAGGCGTTTGGACGGTCCCTTCAGCAAGGACTCCATGATGCGCAGCCGTTCCGCTTCTTGCCGCTCAATCGATAGCATCTGATTTTCCAGCGCCATTGTATGCGTCGTGCGCTTGAGGTCTTCTTCAGCAACAAGCCATGCGCGTGATGCGATCATCTGGTCTAGCGGTCGCTTCGGCACCAGGGCATAGACCAGCGTGCAGTCCAGCGCCGCTGCGACTTCGCGCAACTTGTGAAGTGTTATCGCATCGTCCGCTTCGTCCTGCTGCAACCGCGTGGCGCGGGGCTGAGAAACGCCAAGCCTCCGGGCCAGCTGCGTTGTTGTCATGCCAAGCGCTTCGCGGATTGCTCTGACCCAGCCGTGTGGCGGCCGCGCCAGACCGCTATTGTCACGCAACGCCGCGAGGCGTTGCTCCAGGTTTCGACGTGCAGGCGTTTGATCCGACATGGACATTTCATGCCATATAAGGCATAAAATGTCCATCAAAAAATAGTATATAGGTTATGAAATTATCATATATTCATGCCGTATATAGCATAAAATGACAAAATCACTTGCCTTTTCAACGTTTCAACTCTTCGGCTTGAACGCCAGCAGCATGTTGCCGCCCGCCTGGCCAAACATGCCATAGCCCGAGTTCACCAGCAGCAGGCCGTTCATCGCGGTGATCGAGTTGCTATCGATCGAGCCGCCTTTGCCTTTGACGCCGTTGATCCCGTCATAGTCCTTGGCCGTGGCGTAGCTCCAGAGCAGTTTGCCCGTCGTCTTGTCCATCACATAGACCGTGCCATCCAGCCCCGCCGCGATCACCGCGCCATCAACGATGGTCGGCGCCGTGGAGAACAATGCCGGCAGGTAGCCGCGGCGGCCCGGCTGCACGCCCGGCGGCGGCTCGGGATTGAATTGCCACTTGATCGCACCGGTCTTGGCGTCGAGCGCATAGAGACCCGACTTGATGCTGGGATCAAAATCCCACTCGCCCGGAATGGCCACGCCAACGCTGGTGATCGGCGCGAACACCGTGTCGTTGTCGTACGCGATGCCCCAGTGCACGCCACCCAGCGCGCCGCCGGTGCCCAGCGCCTTGCGCCACACAACCTTGCCCGTCGCCGGATCAAACGCCCACACCGAGCCGGATTTCTGCCCGGCATAGACCAGTTGCTTGCCGTCGCTATGCGTGCCGAGGATCACGGAGGCGCCGAAGTCCACGTCGCGATAAACCGTTTCCGGAGCACTCGTGCAGTTCAGCAGCTCTTTCTTCGAATGGAGGTCGCAGCCGATATTGTAGATGTCGTTCGGCGTGGCGTGGAAGCTCCACTTCTCCTTGCCGGTCTTCAGGTCGATGGCGATCACGGCGTTGGTGTTCTTGTGCGCCGGCGGCGAGTTGCTCTCGCCCGTCGCGAAATACACCAGCCCGCGCGTCTCATCGACCACCGGCGAATTCCAGATCGGCGCGCCAGACGGGCCTTTCAGCATCTTGCCATCGCCCCTGTCGCGCAGGGGCTTGGCGTCTTCCATCGTGTCATAGCGCCATTGCTGCGCGCCCGTCTTCGGATCGAGCGACAGCACATAGCCATGGTTGGTGCAGCAATCGTGCGCGTTGTCCGCCGCCACCGAAATCTCGAACTGCGCCACCGGCACGATCACGCGATCCTTCAGGATGCTCGGCGTGCCCGTGGTCATCGAGTGCGAGTATTCGCCCACCGGCTTGGTCCACAGCGCCTTGCCATTGCGCGGGTCCACCGCATGCACGGTGGAGTCGATCCCCGCGAACACCAGCAGCGGTGTCCCGTCGCCCAGCACGCCATAGGCCACGCTGGTGCGCAGCGGCGCTTCGCCCGGCGTCGAATAGACCCACTGCACGCACGGCTTCGCCGGATCGCTGAGGTCGAGCGCATACAGCTTCCCGGCTTCCGCCACCGGATAGAACAGGTTATCGTACACGATCGCGCCCTGGCTGCGCATGATCGTTGCGTCCGGGAAGGCGATCGACCAAGCCAGCTCCATGCCCGCGAACTGATCGGTCTTCAGCCCCGCCTGCTTCGCCGTCAGCTTGCGCGTGTTGCGCCAGTCAAAGCCGAAGTGCGTCGCCGTCGCGTCATCCGGCCCACCCAGATCCACCGCCGCCCGCGCGCCCGTGCACTTCAGGTTCGGCGTCCAGTCGACCGTCTTCGTCGTGTCGCGTCCCGTGACATAGCTCACCACCGCCGCGCGCTGTTCCGCGCTGAGGCTCGCGGCCATGTCCTTCATCTTGCCGTTGGTCAGCGCGTAGTTGACGAACTGGAAGCTCATCCCCTTCAGGTTGTCCCGGGAAGGCGCCCGCATCGCTTCCGCGTTGTCGTGACACATCGCGCAGCTCTGCTTGTACACCGCCTCGCCCGGATGCACGGCCGCCACCACGACAGGCGGCGGAACCACTGCCGGAGCAGGGGGCTCAACCTGTGCAACGGGAGCTGCAGGAGCAGCCGGCGCCACCGGTTCCGGCGTCGCGCAAGACATCAGCGCCAGCATCGAAACACAGCCGACAGCGCCGCCGAGCAGGGCCTTACGCATGCATATCCTCCCGAAGCCGCGCGACTTTTCCGCCGCTGCGTTGTTTGGCCGGCAACCTGCCCCAAGGGGAATGCGTTGCCTAGGGCAGCCGTGCCACGGATCGCGCGGATGTGTTTGACCTCGCCGCGCCACGCGTCACAATGCACACAACGGCCATCGCCGGTTTGAGAGGGGAAGCCTCGATGTATCGACGATGTCTGCTCGCCCTCGCACTGGCGCTCTCATTTGGCGCGTGCAGCCAGGAAGCGCCCGCCCCAGCCGAACCTGTAGACGAAGCCACCGCCGCTGCGCCCGCCATCGCCCCGGCCACGCCGCTCGACTATGCCGACATGAATCACTGGCTCTGCCGCCCCGGCCGCGACGATGCCTGCACGCAGGACGCTTCCGCCATCATCGTCTCCGCCGATGGAACACTGAAGCCCGAACCCTTCACCCCCGCCGCCGACGCGCCCGTCGATTGCTTCTATGTGTACCCCACCATCTCGCAGGACGCCTCGCCGAACGCCGACACCACGCTCGGCCCGGAAGAGCGCGAGATCGCGCGCCAGCAGCTCGCTCGCTTCGGCGCGACCTGCCGCCTCTACGCGCCCACCTACCGGCAAGTGACACTCACCGCCCTCTACGCCCTCCGCCGCGGCGAAGACGTCGCGACCGACCGCGAGCTCGCCTACGCCGACATCAAGGCCGCGTGGAAACACTACCTCGCCACCGACAATGCCGGCCGCGGCGTCGTGCTCATCGGCCACGATCAGGGCGCCGGCATCCTCACCCGCCTCATTGCGTCCGAGATCGACGGACAGCCCATCCGCAGCCAGCTCATCTCCGCCATCCTCGTCGGCGGCGCCGTCGAAACGCCGGTCGGGCAGGCCGTCGGCGGCACGTTCCGCACGCTCCCCCTCTGCGCTGCCTCCACCAGCACCGGCTGCATCATCGCCTATTCCGCCTTCCGCGCCGAAGC
>JAOATF010000023.1 GCA_030158285.1 Hyphomonadaceae bacterium | reverse complement strand
CTCGGCGGCATCTGCCTCAACTGGGGCTGCATCCCCACCAAGGCGCTGCTGCGTTCCAGCGAAGTGTTCTACTTCATCACACACGCGAAAGACTATGGCTTCTCGGTCGAGAACCCGAAGGTGATGCTGGACGCCATCGTGAAGCGCTCGCGCGGCGTGGCGAAACAGCTGTCCACCGGCGTCACCTTCCTGATGAAGAAGCACAAGATCGATGTGCTGGAAGGAACCGCGCGGCTGGAGAAGGGCGCGGCCGCCCCGAAAGTGATCGTGGAGAAGGGCAAGGGCGAGGGCACGTACACGGCGAAGAACGTCATGCTCGCCACCGGCGCCCGCGCGCGTGAAATTCCCGACATCGGCCTGAAAGTCGACGGCAAGACCGTCTGGGCTTATCGCGAGGCGATGGTGCCTGAGGAGATGCCGAAAAACCTGCTCGTCGTCGGCTCCGGCGCCATCGGTATCGAGTTCGCCAGCTTCTACCGCACGCTCGGCGCAGAGGTGACCGTGGTGGAAGCCCTCGACCGCATCCTGCCGGTGGAAGACGCGGAGATTTCCGCCTTCATGCTGAAGCAGCTCGGCAAGCAGGGCATCAAATTCCTGACGTCGGCGCAGGTGAAGTCGCTGAAGGTCGACAAGGGCGTCGCGACGGCCGAGGTCGCTGTCGGCGGCGCTACGCATACGCTGAAGGCCGATAAAGTCATCCTCGCCATCGGCATCGTCGGCAATGTCGAGAACCTCGGGCTCGAGGCGCTGGGCGTAAAGGTCGAGAAGACCCACATCGTCACCGACGGTTTTGGCAAGACGAACGTGCCGGGCCTCTACGCCATCGGCGATGTCTGCGGCCCGCCCTGGCTGGCGCACAAGGCGATGCACGAGGGCGTCATCGTCGTCGAGGGCATGCAGGGTAAAGCGCCGAGCCACAAGTTCGATCCGTGGAACGTTCCCGGCTGCACCTACAGCCATCCGCAGGTCGCCAGCGTCGGCCTGACGGAAGAAGCCGCGAAGAAGACCGGGCGCAAACTGAAGATCGGCAAATTCCCCTTCATCGGCAACGGCAAGGCCATCGCGCTCGGCGAACCCGAAGGCATCGTCAAGACGATCTTCGACGAACAGACCGGCGAACTTCTCGGCGCGCACATGGCAGGCGAGGGCGTCACCGAACTGATCCAGGGCTACTGCATCGCCCGCCAGGGCGAACTCACAGAAGCCGAGCTGATGGAAACGGTGTTCCCGCACCCGACCCTCAGCGAGATGATGCATGAGAGCGTGCTGTCCGCTTACGGCAAGCCACTGCACATCTGACGTCGTCGCGCGTCACGCCTTGAAAATGCCGCGCACGCATGACATATGCCTGCGCATGACCATGCTTCGAAAGACCGCCGCCATTCTCTGTAGCTGACGACCGCAAGGTCGTCCGGTTGCGGAGCATTGGCAGGGCGTTCGGGTTCATTGGTCCGATCATCCCCACAACGTCATGCGCTGAACAGCGGTTTGTCGCGTTCTCTTGCTGCGTAAGAGGCGATCGCGGCGCCGCGTGTGAACCGGTCGCCAAGTGGTCAAAGGCAGCGGCTTTTTAATCCGCTAACCGTGGGTTCGAATCCCACCCGGTTCTCCATCACCTGAACTGGCCGGAAGCCAAACGGCAGAGGCGTCGGGCAGCAAACCCGAAGACAGCGGGTTCAATTCCCGCCCGGTCATCCAGTGGGCGCAAACAACAAGTGTCGCGATAGCACGCAGCTAGGAGCGACCGATTTCGAGCTGATCGTACTCGTCCTCGCTGATGGCGCGGATGGATGCGGCGAAGCCATACTCAAAGCGGATTTCGTAGTGCTCCGGCTCGTCTGCCGACTTGGGATAAGCCGTACAGCCACCAACTAGCGTGACGCGCGTATCAGCCATCAATGTCTCGGCGGGAAAGGCGATACGGTCGCCAATCTTGTAGTCGTATTGATACCGTACGCCGTACTTGAATTGAATGCGGATCTGTTGACCCGTGACCGGTGAAGTCGCGTGCAGAGTATTGAAGGCCCCCAACCGCAGCTACTCCGCCGCCGCTTTCCCACCCGCATCGTTCTGTTCTGCAATCTGCAGCGCCAGCTTCTGCACCGCGCCAATATCCATCTTGCCCGTGCCCAGCACGGGGATGGCCTTCACCTGGAAGATCTTGCGAGGCAGCGACAGCTCGTTGACGCCATGGTCCTGCGCCCAGCGTTGCAGGTCGCTGCGATCGGCGCCCGGGAAGGTGGTCAGCAGAACGATCTGCTCGCCCTTGCGCTTGTCCGGTAGAACCGCCGCCGCATGGTCGTGCTCGCGCCACAGCGTTGAGGCGCAATTCTCGGCCACCGCCAGCGACACCATCTCGCCGCCGATCTTGGCAAAGCGCTTCAAGCGGCCCTTGATCGTCTGGTAGCCGTCCTCATCCATCGAGACGACATCGCCCGTATCATGCCAGCCGCCGGGCAGGGGCTGCAGCTCGCCGGGCTTGGCGGGCGAAAGATAGCCCATCATCACGTTCGGCCCGCGCACCAGCATGCGGCCACCTGTGTCGATGCCGGTCACTGGCTCGAACCGCGCTTCCATGCCGGGCAGCATGCGGCCCACCGTGCCGGGTCGATTGTGGCCCGGCTGGTTCACCGCGATCACGGGCGCCGCTTCCGTTGCCCCATAACCTTCCAGCAGTTCAACGTTGAAGCGACGGCGCACCAGTTGCCGCGTCTCGTCCCGCACGCGCTCGGCGCCGCAAACGGCAAACCGCAGCTTGCCCAGCTCATTGCCCGAGCAGGCGCGAATGTACTGGTTGAGGAAGGTGTCGGTCGCAAACAGGATGGTCGCTCCGGTTTCTTCCACACGCTTGGTGATGATCTTGGTCTGCAGCGGCGAAGGGTGCAGCGCCGCCTTCATCCCGCCCAGCAGGGGCAGCAGCGCCCCGGCCGTCAGACCAAAGCAGTGGAAAGTCGGCAGCGGATTGTACAGCACATCATCCATCCCCAGCGCTTCCGGCACGTGCGTCAGGATCTGATGGATATTGGCGACGATGTTGCGGTGAGACAGGACAACGCCCTTGGGGTCGCCCTCGGTGCCCGAGGTGAACAGGATCACCGCCGGATCGTTCGGATCGACCGACGACGCAAAGGCCCAGGGCGCGGCCGGCCCAAGAGCGCCCGCCGCCTTCTGCCTGACACCCAGCGCTGCCCGCACGTCTTCGAGGTAGATGAACTCGGCGTCCGATTTCAGCTCGCCAACCAGGCCGTCCAGCTCCGCCTTCTCGATGAAGGCATGCGCCGTGACGATCTTTTTCACTTTCGCCGCCTTCAGCGCGGCGCGGACGTTCCGCGCGCCCGCCGTGAAGTTCAGCATGGCCGGCACGCGGCCATAGGCGCTCAGGGCAAAGAAACTGATGATCGCGCCGGCGCCCGTCGGCAGCATCACGCCAACCGCTTCCTTGCGGCGCGTGCCTTTCTTCAGGGCGGAGCCCAGCGCGAAGGCTGCACGAATGATGTCGTCGTAGGATAGTTTTCTGTCGTCGGCGTCGTGAATAACGATCTTCTTGCCACCATATTCCTTGCGGGCCGCGAGCAGGGCGGCGAAGACGCCGGTATCTGCGTGGCGCGGATCGTACGCGGAGCGTAGCGACGCCATTCGAAACTCCTCCCTCGTGACGCCCCACCGGCGTTCTTGTTTTACACGGGTGTAACATAGCCTGTTGCCAAGAAAGCACAAATCTTGGGCTCAGTCGGTCCGTACCGGCGATTTCGCAGGCTGACAATTCAAGGTAACAGGGCCCATGGCCACGCTTCTCGACACCACTGGCAACCGGCCCCGGCACCCTGAAAAGCAGGGCCGGGAAGATACGCCTTTACTACGAAAACCGTCGTGGATCAGGGTCAAGGCGCCCACCAGCGAAGGGTATCTCGAGACCCAGAAGCTCGTGCGCGACGCGAAGTTGCATACAGTCTGTGAAGAGGCAGGCTGCCCCAATATCGGTGAGTGCTGGACCAGGAAGCACGCCACCCTGATGATCATGGGCGACACCTGCACGCGCGCCTGCTCGTTCTGCAATGTGCGCACCGGCATGCCGGGGCCTCTTGATTCTGATGAACCGCGCCGAGTCGGCGAAACCGTCGCCCTGATGGGCCTCGGCCACGTCGTCATCACGTCGGTGGACAGGGACGATCTCGCCGATGGTGGCGCCGATCACTTCGCGGCGGTCATCCGCGCGATTCGCGAAAAGGCGCCGAAGGCCACTATCGAAATCCTGACGCCGGATTTCCTGCGCAAGGGCGACGCAGCCAACATCGTCATCGATGCGAAGCCGGACGTCTTCAACCACAACCTCGAAACCGTGCCGCGCCTCTATCTCTCAATCCGGCCCGGCTCGCGCTATTACCATTCCCTCCGCCTGCTCGAGCGCGTGAAAGAGCGTGACCCTTCGCAGTTCACCAAGTCCGGCCTTATGGTTGGCCTCGGCGAGACAAAGGAAGAAGTGATGCAGGTGATGGACGACATGCGGTCCGCCGGCATCGACTTCCTCACCATCGGCCAATACCTGCAGCCGACGCGCAAGCACGCCGCCGTCGAACGCTTCGTCACGCCGGATGAGTTCGCCACCTACGAGACGATCGCCAAATCGAAGGGCTTCCTGCTCGTCTCGTCCTCGCCGCTGACACGCTCCAGCTATCACGCCGACGAAGACTTTGCCCGCCTGCGCGAAGCCCGCGAGGCGCAGCTGGCCAGGCGTTGATTTGTCTACGCACCGCGAGATACTGCAGCTGCCCTATCGGCCGGAGGATCTCTTCGAGCTTGCATCCGACGTGCGTCGCTATCCGGATTTCATCACCTGGATTCAGTCGCTGAAGGTGATGAGCGAACAGGAAGAGCCGGATCGCCTGCGCTGCCGCGCCGAAGTCACCGTGGGATTCAAGGGGTTTCGCGAGACCTTTGTCTCTGATGTCGATGCGCGCCGCAGCGCCCTGTCGATCGACGTGTCGCTGGTGCGCGGCCCGTTCCGCAAGTTGTCCAACACCTGGCGCATAAGCCCCACTGAGGCGGGCGCGCGCGTGGAGTTTGCGATCCAGTTCGAATTCCGCAACTTCGTGCTGCAGGCCGTCGCCGACACCAACAAGGCATTCGCGGTGAAACGCGTCATCGACGCCTTCATCACCGAAGCCGGTCGGCGCTATACGAAGGTGGAGCCGGGCAGGTCGGTCTAGTTGTCGCCCGGGCGTTGACCGGGGTCGGCCGACTGCAGGATCGCGTCACGCGGCCTGGCGTCGGGGTTAGCAGGCGCGACCGGCAGGCGGCTATCCGGCGTCTGATCCGCGGGGCTCGGCGCGGTCGCGCGCGGCTGCGTCAACTTCGGATCTGGCCCGCACGATTCCACGGCCCAGCCCGATCCCTCGCGCGCCAGACGGCACAGCGCCTGAGTCTTCTCGGTCCCGGTGGTGATTGAGGTACGCACAAAGGCGCCCAGCGTGTCGTAACGCGGGCGCATGAATGTCAGGCGGTTCTGGCCGGCCGTCGCGGCTTCGCCTTCCGGGCCGCTCACCTGCGTCAGGTTGAAGCCCATGCCTTTCCAGTCGCAGCCGGGCGCCCACGGCGCATCTTCGCCGTTGAGCCGCACGGTCATCGGGGCGTCGTCGTTGCTCAGCTTGTACTGGTCGCGACCCACCGCATTCAGCAGGGCGCAGTCATCCGTGACGAACAGGGCCTCGCGGGGCGGAATCTTCTCCTCCGGCCCGGATTCGCAGGCCGCCAGAGCAAGGACACACGCCGCAAGAACCAGTCTTTTCATCACGATACCCAGTTCACCTTGCACTCGCCGACAGTCCACCCGGCGATACCCGAGTGCAGGCGGCATTCATATCCCATGCCCGCCAGCGGTCCATGCATGATTTCAGTCTGCACGGTCGCGCCATTGCCGTCATAGGCGGGCTTCTGGAACGTCACCCATTTCAGGCGCTGGCGCGGGTCGGCCTGATTGGCCGCCGTGTCGTTGTAATCCTCGAAACTCAGCCCGTGCTGGCTCCAGTTGCACTGGGGCCGCCATCCCGCATCGCCCAGCCCTTTGAGCGGCGGGGGCGGGTTATCCGGGCCGAACTTGTAGTGCTCCTTCGCAACCGCAGCGAGAACAGCGCAGTCATTGGAGCTGACTTCCACAGAAGCCGGCTTGTTGCCGTCGAGGTCGCTGGCCGCGCAGGCCCAGGCCAGCATGCCGGCGGCGGAAAGGACGAGGAGGTTCGCAACACGCATCAGGATTTCCTTTGTTTTCCGGCTTCTGTCGGTCGGGATGGTTTGAGGAATCACGGGCGTTCATGGCGCCATGAAGGCGGCGCGCCGGCCGGAACCGTCTCCGCAGGTCAATGGTTCCTGACTGGCCTGATCAGCCGCCGTTCATGTCCGGCTTGTCAGGTTGCAACCTGAGACCGGGCCGATACGGCCCTCCGCCATGAATGGTGATGACCGTGAAGAAGATTGCCGTCGCCGCCCTCGCACTCGCCGCCGCTCTCGCTATGGCCGCCCCCGCCACTGCCCAGCCGGGTGGTGACTACCGCTATCAGGGTGGTGGTTATGGCGGCGGATACGGCCTCCAGCTCCAGGGCCTCCTGGTCGACTCGGCCAAGCAGCAACTGGCCAGCGCCGGCTACCACGCCGCCCGGAACATCCGCTACGATGGCCGCCAGTACGATCTCTGGTCGAATGGCCGCGGCCGCAACAGCTGCGTCGGCTTCACCTCTTACAAGGGCGCGGTCACCGACGTGCGCACCTTCTCCGACTCCGAGTGCGGCGTCGTGAGCGGCGGTGGCGGCGGTGGCTGGGGTGGTCGCGGCCTAGATCCGTCAGACCTCAACGGCATGCGTGTCGACGACGCGAAGCGCAACCTGCGCGACCATGGCTATTCGAACACCCGCAATGTCCGTCTCAACGGCAAGCAGTGGGACCTGTGGCTCGACAACCGTGGCCGCGATTGCATCGGCTTCACCTCCTACAAAGGCACGGTCTCCGCCGCGCAGCCCTTTCGTGGCAATGAGTGCAGCACCAACGGCACGCCGGGCTATGGCTACAGCATCGACGCGCGTGACCTTCAAGGGTTGAGCGTCGACCAGGCCAAGCGCTCGCTCGCCGACGCCGGCTTCCGCGGCGCCCGCAACATCCGCATTGGCGGCCAGCAGTGGGATCTCTTTTACGACAACAATGGTCGCTCGGACCGCTGCGTTGGGTTCACGTCGTACAATGGCCGTGTGACCGACGCCGACGACTTCTCGCCGCGTGATTGCCGCTAATCACGCCATCATCTTGCGCAGCATCTCGAGCGCCGTGACGATCGTCTCGCGGCGGATGCGCTCGCGGCCGATGTCGCCATAGCGCATGACCTGATGGAAGATGGGTTTGTTCTCGCGCGCCACGGCGATGTGAACGAGGCCGACCGGCTTCAGCGGCGTGCCGCCGCCTGGTCCAGCCACGCCGGTTACGGCGACCGCCAGGTTCGCCCGCGACTCCTCCAGCGCACCCTCGGCCATCGCGCGCACGACAGGCTCGGATACCGCGCCGGCATCGGCGATCAAGTCTCCGGGTACGCCCAGCATCTCTTCCTTGGCCCGGTTGGAATAGACGATGAAGCCGCGCTCCACCGTGGCCGACGAGCCCGGGATTTCGGTCAACAGCCCGGCGATCAGGCCGCCCGTGCAGCTTTCGGCCGTCGCAATTTTCAGCCGCTTCTGTTGTGCCTCGTCCAGCGTGAGGCGGGCAAGCATGAGCAGGTTGTCGTCGAACATGGGCGGCCTCCCGGAAAGTCAGCCTAGCCCGCCGCCGTGTGACTCCACAACGGCGGCGGGGTGTCTGGCTGCGTCATTGCACATCGGCTGCGAGCAGCCTGTGGTCAAAGACGCGAGGGGCCATCCGCGCGGGCGCGACCACCTGGAGGTCATCCTGCCAGATCGTCTCGCGCAGGCAGTGCGCCGTGATCGCCTCCACTGGCAGCCCTGCTTCGGAAATCAGCCACGCACAGTAACGCGCTCGCGAAATGCATTCGCGCGCCGAGGACCGGAACCAGCACACGCCATAGAGGCTGCGCCGCCGCCGGAAATGGCGCACGACGCGGCCGGGCGCATCCAGCTCATCGTTGAACCAGGCGAACTGGATCCGCAGCTCCAGCATCAGCCATTCAGGAGCGCCCAGACGCTCCACATACCAGTAGGATCTGAAGAAGCCGCACTCGACCCGGGCATCCGGGTCGATGAGCGGCGTGACGAACCGCACATACATGATGATGCCGCGCCCGTTGGGGGCGCGTCCTTCGGATTGGATTGCAAGAAAAGGCGAAGCGCTCCCTTCAGGATGCGCGTCAGCCAACATCCGAAGGGAGACTGAAACGTGGGCGCGAGATGCGCTTCATGTTTGTCTCCATGTCATGGCCATGCGGCCGGGAGGCGCGGACATACGGCAAGACGGGAGTCGCGACAATCCATGCCGCGAAGGGAAGGTGGATCAGCGGATCCTTCAGGTCGACAGCAGCACGCTGGCCTGCGCCGCAATACCTTCCTCGCGTCCGACAAAGCCCAGCCTCTCGGTGGTCGTGGCCTTGACGCTCACAACGTCTGCCGAAACGCCCATGGCTTCGGCGGTGGCGAGGCGCATCGCTTCCTTGTGCGGCGAGATCTTCGGCCGCTCGGCGAGAATGGTGATGTCCGCATTGGCGATCCGGAAGCCGCGTTCCTGCGCCAGCTTCACAGCATGCTGCAGGAACTTGATCGACGCGGCGCCTTTCCACTGCGGGTCGGACGGCGGGAAGTGATCACCAATGTCGCCGAGCGCCAGTGCGCCGAGTATGGCGTCGGTCAGGGCGTGCCAGGCCGCATCCGCGTCCGAATGGCCTTCCAGCTTCTTCGTGTGCGGAATACGCACGCCACACAGGATCACCGCATCACCCGGCTCGAAGCCATGTACGTCAAAGCCCGTGCCGACGCGCAGGGCAGGGGCGGCGATCAGCTTCTCGGCCACGGCCAGGTCCTCCGGATAGGTGATTTTCATAAGCTCCGTCCGGCCTGGCGTCAGCACGACCTTGGCGCCCGTTCCCTCGAGCAGAGCCAGGTCGTCCACAGCGCCAGCCGTGGCCGTTTCGTAAGCGCGCATGATGACGTCCCAACGGAACGCCTGCGGCGTCTGCACCCGGACCAGCCCCTCCCGATCCACCGACCGAACCTCATCCCCCGTCCGCTTCAGCGCATCCGCCACCGCCAACGCCGGACAAGCCGCATCCGCCGCAGCCAGTGCTGCCAGCAATTCCTCGATCACCTCGCTACTGATCCCGGGGCGGGCGGCGTCATGAATGAGCACCGCCTGCGGTGGCGTCCCGCTCAGGGCTGTCAGCCCGTTCCGGACCGACTCGGTCCTTGAAACCAGCGAACCTGCGACGATCTGTAGGCGGGGGTCGTTGGGCAGGGCGGCGGCGGTCCGCTGGACACCGTCCGGCGGCGCGACGACCACGACCGACGCAAGTTTATTGCAGCGCAGCAGGGTTTCGACGCTCCAGCGCAGTACGGACTTGCCGCCAAGCATCAGGAATTGCTTCGGAACATCCCCGCCGAGACGAGACCCGGTCCCAGCGGCGACAATGATCGCGGCGGCTTTTGAGACCAAAAACGCCTCTTGATTGTGCATTCTTGACGCCTTTGCAGGGACGCGGTCTACGTGTAGGGTCCAAAATGCCTAACAATTGGGCATGCTGGCGGGTAGGTCGGAGACTGTTTCGTGTTCAGGATCGGTGATGTCCAGATCGCCGCGCCAGTTTTCCTGGCGCCGATGTCCGGCGTTACCGATGCGCCTGCGCGCACCGAGGCCGACAGGTTCGGCGCTCCCGCGGTTGTCACGGAAATGGTGGCCGGCTCGGAGCTGGCTCGGGAGAAGGTGGACTTTGTTCGCCGCGCTGCGCCGCACAATGGATCGGGTCCCTTCATCATTCAGCTCGCCGGGCGTGAGCCGGAGTGGATGCGTATTGGCGCTGAGCTGAGCGAAGCCGCCGGCGCCGACATCATCGATATCAACATGGGCTGTCCCGCCAAGAAGGTCACGGGCGGACAATCGGGTTGCGCGCTGATGCGCGAACCGGGCCTGGCGCGGCAACTGATCGCCGCGACGGTCGCCGGCACGAAACGCCCGGTCACCGTGAAGATGCGTCTCGGCTGGGACGATGGCTCGCTCAACGCGCCGGAGATCGCCCGCATCGCTGAAGGCGAGGGCGCGCAGATGGTGACCGTGCACGGCCGCACGCGGATGCAGTTCTACGATGGGCATGCCAACTGGTCGCGGATTGCGGCGGTGGTGGAAGGCATCGACCTGCCTGTCATCGCCAATGGAGACATTGTCGATGCCGCCAGCGCGCAGACTGCCATGACCGAATCGGGCGCAACCGGCGTGATGGTCGGCCGCGGCGCGACAGGGCGCCCGTGGCGGCTCGCTGAAATTTCGCATGCGCTGTTCGGCACGCCGTATTCGGCGCCGACGGCGGAGCAGAAGCTGGAGTCGCTGCTCGCGCAGATCCGCGCCTCTGTGGCGCTCTATGACGAGAAGCTCGGCGTGCGCGTGGTGCGCAAGCACGTCGCCGCCTTCGTCGATGCGTGGTGCGAGGATTATGGCCTGCCGATGATACCGGAGACGCGTGTCGCGCTCTGCAAGCTGGATTCGGCGGAAGCGTTGCTTGATGGGGTGCAAGCGGCGCTTGGAAACTGGAAGGCAGCTGCATGATCACCTCTGCGCAGGATGGTTCGGCGCTGGCGCTGCGTGTGCTTGACGCAATGCCGTTCGCCGTTGTGGGCCTGACGCGGCGCGATGTGGTCAGTTTCGTGAATCCGGCCGCTGAGACTTTGCTGCAGAGATCTGCGCCGCTGGTGCGTGGCCGGCCGCTGACGGACCTGCTGCCGGAAGACTCGCCGCTGATGGATTTCATCACCCGCGTCCGCCGCGAGGGCGGCGTGATGTCGGCGCGCTCGATCCGCGTGGCCAGCCCGCACATCGCGCCGGTGGATATGGATGTGACCGCTTCGCCGGACGGCGATGATGGCGGCCTTGTACTGACGCTGATGCCCATCCGATCGGTGCAGGACGAATCCAAGAATGCCGAGGTCAACGCGTTTGCACAGATCGCGCGGATGCTTGGTCACGAGGTGAAGAACCCGCTGGCGGGCATTGTTGGCGCCGCGCAGCTGCTGGCGCGTCAGGCGAAGGACGACCAACAACCCCTGTTGACTCTTATCCGGGAAGAGGGGGCACGCATCACGCGGATCGTCGACCGGTTCACGGCGTTCGAAACGTTCTTCTCGCCGCGCGCGCGGATCACCAACGTGCATATCGTGCTCGACAGCGTGATCGATCTCGCCAAGGCCAGCTTCGGCGCGACCTCGCGGATCGAGATGCAGTATGACCCCTCGCTGCCCGAGATCGAGGTTGACCCCGACCACCTGCACGAAGCGGCGCTGAATCTCGTCAAGAATGCTATCGAGGCGGCCAGCGGCAGCGCGCGTCAGGCGCGCGTTTCAATCGCCACGCGCTATCGCGCCGGTTTCCGGTTTGCAGGGCGTGACGGCCCACGCGCACGCGGCGCGCTTGAGATCGCGGTGACGGACAACGGGCCGGGCGTGCCCGAAGCATCCGTCGCGCGCATCTTCGAACCCTTCTTCACAACGAAAGCTGGCGGCGCGGGCATCGGGCTCGCTGTGGTCGCGGAAATCATGCAGGCGCATGGCGGCTTCGTGGTGCTTGATAACAGCGCAAGCGGCGCCTCCCTGCGCCTGCTGTTCCCGATTGCGCGCCAAAAAGGAGCGGCCAAATGAGCGGTCCGACAATCCTGGTCGCCGATGACGACGCCAGCGTACGTCTCGTAATCAGCCAGACCCTCGCGCAGGAGGGCTATCACGTCAGGGCCACCAACACGATGTCGGCGCTGTGGCGCTGGATCCAGGCGGGCGAGGGCGACCTGCTGATCACCGACGTCTACATGCCGGACGAGTCGATCTTCGACCTGCTGCCGCAGATCCGGCGCACGCGTCCCGAGCTGCCGATCATCGTGATCTCGGCCCAGTCCACCGTGCTTACCGCCGCCATGGCGTCCGATCATGGCGCCTACGACTATCTCCCGAAGCCGTTCGACATCGACAAGCTGGCTGAAACCGTTCGCCGTGCGCTGCAGAAAAAGCCGGTGCGCGGGCAGGAGCCCGTTGGCCGCCGCGCCGAAAAGGACGAGACGCTGCCGCTGATCGGTCGCTCCAAGCCGATGCAGTCCGTCTACCGCGTCATCGCGCGGATCATGAACAACGACCTCACCGTACTGATCGAGGGCGAGAGCGGCACAGGCAAGGACCTGGCGGCGCGCGCCATCCACCAGCTCGGCAAGCGCAAGTCCGGCCCGTTCGTGGCGGTCAGCCTGGCGGCGCTCCAGCGTGACCAGGTTGAGGAAGAGCTTTTCGGCGGCGGCCGTGACGCGGCGGGCAAGCGCCGCGGCAAGGTGAGCGAGGCAGATGGCGGCACGCTGTTCCTCGACGAGGTCGGCGACATGCCGCTCGAAGCACAGACGCGTCTCGTGCGCTTTCTGCAGGACGGACGCTTTGCGAGCTCGGGCGACGATCTCGACGTTCGCATCATCGCCTCGACCAAGCATGACCTGCGATCTCTGGTCGATCAGGGGCTGTTCCGCGAAGACCTCTATTACAGGCTTAACGTGGTGGCGCTGCAGCTGCCGCCGCTGCGCGAGCGCAAGGAAGACATTCCTGATCTCGCCTCTGCCTTCCTCATCCGCGCCAAGAAGGAGGGCTTGCCCGAGAAGCAGCTCGACAAGAGCGCGTATGATCTGCTGGTCGCCTATGACTGGCCGGGCAACGTGCGCGAGCTCGAGAACGTCATCCGCCGCCTCTCGGCCCTGAGCCCCGAGCCGATCATCTCGGCTCGGGAGGTGGAACGCGAGCTGCGCTCCAACACGCGCACGGTGGCTGGGGAGCGGGAGTTCGAGGCAGAGGTGGAGGCGTTGTTGTCGCGGCACTTCATCTCGGCCCTGTCGGCCGATCCCGACAAGGACCCGGAAGCGGGGCAAATCTACCAGACGGTGATCGAGCAGGTGGAGCGTCCGCTGATCAAGCTGGCGCTGGCGGCGACCAACGGAAACAAGGTTCGCGCGGCGGCCCTGCTGGGCCTCAACCGGAATACGCTTCGCTCCAAGATCAATGGCTTGGGTGTCGGCGAAGGTGATTGAGCTCGCCCATCCGGCGAGAAAGCAGTTCCCGAACGGAAATCTGTTGCATCCGTGCATCACAGTGTGCTTTGTTCGCCACACTGTGTTGCCCAGCCGCCGCACATTCCAGGGCAGGTGGCAGGCGCACGTGGTGATTGTTCGTCCCGGTCGGGGGCCGCCCAAGGTCAGGGGGTGCGGCAGCGACCGCTGGGACGGTGGGTAGAGTAGCGGATGCCTGATACTGCCACCGCAGCCAGGGATGCGAGGATAAGGCTCGGACGAGCCACCTCGAACATGTTCAAGCTGCTGTTCGGCCTCGCGGTCGTCATTGCGGCGGGGGCAACCTACCTCGCAGTCACGGACAACAGCCCGAACGCCGCCGCCCAGCCGGGCCTGCTGTGGCTTCTGCTCGCCAATCTCGTGCTTATCGCCGGCGTGGCGACCGTGCTGGGCCTGCGCGTCTTTCAACTGGTGAAAGAGAACCGGGAAACAAATGGCGGCGCCCGCCTGCGCCTGCGCATCATTTTCCTGTTCTCGCTGACCGCCGCCATTCCAACGATCCTCGTCGCCGGCTTCCTCGCCGTGGCGATCAACCGGTCGGTCGATGGCTGGTTCTCGCGGCCGGTGACCAACATCGTGCAGGGCGGCAAGGATGCGGCGCGCGCGGCGATGGACGACCTGCGGACGGAAGTGGAGCGGGAGGCCAAGGGCATCCACAGCGACATCGCGGCTTCGGATCCGCCGGCGGATGGGACGCAACCGCCGATCAACGCGCTCGCGACTTACCTGCAGCAGCGCAGCGCCGCGCGTGGATTGTTCAGCAGGGTCGAGCTGTTGGACGGTTCGGGTGCGCTGCTGTTCCAGGTGGCCGATCCAACCGAGGCGCCGCCTTCGGCCAAGCCGACGCAGCAGGATTGGGACGCCGGCAAAGCCGACGAGATCAACGTGCGCGAAGACGCCGACGGCGCCATCCGCGTGTTCTTCAAGGCTCCGATCTTCGACAACGTCTATGTTCAGATGGCGCGATCCATTCCGCCGCAGGTGAGCGCACGTTTCAAGGAAGCTGACGCCTCCCTGAAAGCCTTCGAAGAAGCGCAGGCCCGCCGGTACGCACTGAGCATCGTTCTGACGCTGAGCTATGTCGAGGCGGCGGCGCTGATGCTGCTCGGGACAGCGTGGCTGGGCATGACCGCAGCAGCGCGGATCGCCATGCCGATTGGCGCGCTGTCCGGCGCCGCGCGCGCGGTTCGCGACGGCGACCTGTCGGTCCGGATGCTTCGCCCAACCGTGCGTGACGAGATTGCGGACCTCGCCGACGCCTTCAACGAGATGACGGATCGGTTGGCCCGGCAGACGAGCGCGCTGGACCGGGCGAGGATCGACGCCGAAACACGCTCGGCCTTCATCGAGGCCGTGCTGGCCGGCGTGGAGGCGGGCGTCGTTCGGGTTGATGAATCGTTCAACGTGACGATCGCCAACACCTCGGCGCAAGACCTGCTGGAATTCAGGCACCGGCCGGGCAGCGAAACGCCGCTGGAAGAGATTGCGCCGGAATTCTATCAGGCGACGCGCCGCGCGATCGAGACGGGCCAGTCGGTGGACGCCAGTTTCAAGCGCGCCACGGATGCCGGAACGATGCACCTGCAGGTGAGGGTGTCGCCGGAACTTGACAGCGCCGGCGCGGTTATCACCTTCCACGACACGACGCGCCTCGTGCTGGGGCAGCGCCAGGCCGCGTGGCGGGATGTGGCGCGGCGCATTGCGCACGAGATCCGCAACCCGCTGACGCCGATCCAGCTGGCGGCCGAGCGTTTGCGGCGGCGGTTCTCGAGCCAGATCACCACGGATCGCGAGACGTTCGAGCGATGCACCGACACCATTACCCGCCAGGTCACCGATATCGGGCGCATGGTGGAGGAGTTCTCCGGCTTCGCGCGCATGCCCAAGCCGACATTCGGCAAGTTCAACCTGGTGGACATGGTGGAGTCGGTGGCGTTCTCGCAGCGCATGACGACGCCCACCACATCCGTGTCGGTCACCGCGCCGCCACATCCGGTGGAAGTGCAGGGCGACGAGCGGATGCTGGCGCAGGCGCTGACGAACCTCGTCAAGAACGCCGCCGAGGCGGTTGAACGGCACATCGAGGCGGGTGCGCCGGGCAAAGGCTCTGTCGCGATCGATGTGTTCCGCGATGGCGAGGAAGTGCAAATCACCGTACGCGACAATGGCGCCGGCTTCCCGGTCGAGGACCGCGAGCGCCTGCTCGAACCCTATGTGACGACGCGGAAGAACGGCGTTGGCCTCGGCCTCGCCATTGTTACCCGCATTGTTGAAGACCATGGCGGCCGAATCTGGCTCGGCGACAATGATCTCGCCGGAAACGGCGCTCGCGTGGATATCCGGATGCCCCTGCATCCCAAGCCTGTTGAAGAGTCAGCGCCACTTGCCGGCGAAGGAGTAGCGTAATGTCTACCGAAATCCTGGTTGTCGATGACGAAGCCGATATCCGCGAGCTCGTGGGCGGAATCCTGCAGGACGAAGGCTATGTCGTACGAACGGCGGGCAATTCTGCCGACACGCTGGCGGCGGTCCGCACGCGGGCGCCACGGCTGGTTGTCCTCGATGTCTGGCTGAAGGGGTCTGACCTCGATGGTCTGGGGATCCTGTCCATCCTCAAGGAGATGGACCCGTTCCTGCCGGTAGTCGTGATCTCGGGTCACGGTACGGTGGAGACGGCGGTGGAGGCCATCCGCCGCGGCGCCTACGACTATCTCGAAAAGCCCTTCAAGTCGGAAAAGCTGATCGTCACGGTGCAGCGGGCGCTGGAGAATGCCGAGCTCAAGCGCGAGAATTCGCGGCTGCGCGCGCGGTCCGCGTCTTCGCACGAGTTGGTCGGCAAGTCGTCGACCATGGCGCAGCTGTCGAACGCGGTCGACAAAGTGGCGCCGACCAACAGTCGCATCATGATCTCGGGCCCGCCGGGTTCGGGCAAGGATCTGGTTGCGCGCCTGATCCACGAGCGATCCAACCGCACGAGCGGGCCGTTCATCGTGGTCAACGCGGCCATGATCGACCTGGAGCGGGTCGAATCCGAGCTGTTCGGCGAGGAGTTCGGCAACGGCAAGGCGCCGAAGATCGGCCTGTTCGAACAGGCGCATGCGGGCACGCTGCTGCTGGACGAGATTTCCGACATGCCGCTGCCGGCGCAGGCGCGCATCCTGCGCGTGCTGGTCGATCAGCGTTTCCGCCGCCGCAATGGCGCGGACGATGTCGTGGTGGATGTGCGCGTGATCTCGACCACGGCGCGGGACCTGCGCTCCGAAATCGCGGCGGGTCGCTTCCGGGAGGATCTGTACTACCGGCTCAACGTGGTGCCGGTGGACGTGCCGGCGCTGGACCGTCGCCGCGAAGATATCCCGGATCTGGTGCGATACTTCATCCAGCGCGTGGCCGATGCCACGGGCCTTCAACCGCGTCCGTTCTCGGACGAGGCGGTGGCGGTGCTGCAGGCGAGCGAATGGCCGGGCAACGTGCGCCAGCTACGCAATGTGGTGGAGCGCCTGCTGATCCTCACCAATGGCGAACCGGCCGGGCCGATCACGGCGGATCACCTGCCCAGCGACTCCAAGGGCGGCGGCGCGTCACAGGCGGGCTCCATGCAGATGATCTCCATGTCCCTGCGGGATGCCCGGGAGCATTTCGAGCGCGAATACCTGTCGATGCAGATCACGCGGTTCGGCGGCAACGTCTCGCGCACGGCAGCCTTCATCGGGATGGAACGCTCGGCGCTGCACCGGAAGCTCAAAGCGCTGGGCGTGGATACCAGCCTCGGCCTGAAGGAAACGCAGGGCTGACCCTGCGCTGACGGCGACTGTCGCAAACCAGCGCGGCGCCGCCGCGCGTGGCGGCTGACAGCGTCACGTGAATGCCGATGGGCAAGCCATTGCTCATTCCGGGCCGAAGGCGCTAAAGGTCAGTCAAGGCCCCAGCAAGAGAAGGCTCACAACACCTATGTCGGCTGACAAGAAGCAAAACCTGCAGGACATTTTCCTCAATGCCGTGCGGAAAGGGAAAACACCCCTGACCGTGTTCCTTGTGAACGGCGTTAAACTCCAGGGTATCGTGACCTGGTTCGACAATTTCTGCGTACTCCTGAAGGGCGAAGGCCGCCCGCCGCAGCTTGTCTACAAACACGCGATCTCGACCATTGCGCCCAACGCGCCGGTCAATCTCTTCGAAAACGAAGACGATCAGGACTAGTGGCCCGCGAACTGATCGACCGCAGGCCACCAGAGGATGTCGCCGCGGTCGTTCTGCCTGTCATCGGCGGGGCGGATGTCGCGCGCTCCCGCCTCGAGGAAAGCACTGGTCTGGCTGAAGCGCTTGGCGTGAAGCTGGCCTTTGCCGAACAGCTGAACGTCCGCGAACCACACCCGGCGCGCCTGCTGGGATCGGGTCAGCTCGATGCGCTCCAGAAGCGCTTCCGTGCGGAAGGCGTCACGCTCTTCATTGTCGACGGAACGCTGACGCCCGTTCAGCAACGCAACCTCGAGAACGAGCTGCAGCTGAAGGTGGTCGACCGGACCGGGCTGATCCTCGAGATCTTCGGCCTGCGCGCTCGCACGGCGGAGGGCCGCCTGCAGGTGGAGATGGCGCGTTCGCTCTATGAGCGGTCCCGCCTCGTGCGCACCTGGACCCACCTTGAACGCCAGCGCGGGGGCTTCGGCTTCCTCGGTGGCCCGGGCGAGAGCCAGCTCGAGACCGACCGCCGCCTGCTCGACAAGCGCATCGCAGGCTTCCGGCGCGAACTCGACGACGTCCGCCGCACGCGGCGCCTGCAGCGGGATGGCCGGGCGCGCCGCGGCGCGCCGGTTGCCGCGATCGTGGGCTACACCAACGCTGGCAAGTCCACGCTGTTCAACCGGGTGACGTCCTCCGACGTGCTGGCGGCGGACATGCCGTTCGCCACGCTCGATCCGACAGCCCGCGAGATCGTCGCCGCATCGGGGCGGCGGATCGCACTGGTCGATACGGTGGGCTTCATCACCGACCTGCCGACCACGCTCGTCGCCGCCTTCCGTGCCACGCTGGAAGAAGCGATGGAGGCAGACCTGCTGATCCACGTCCGCGATATCGCCCACCCGGATACCGAGTACCAGTCGAGCGACGTCTACTCGATCCTCGAACAGCTCGAGGAAGAGACAAAGCTGGACCGTCCGCCGGTGATCGAGGTTTGGAACAAGGCCGACCTGCTGGATGAAGCCACCCGCAACGTGCTGGCCAGCCGCGCCGCGACACACGCACCGCCCGCGCTAATGGTGTCGGCAACGGCAGGACAGAGGATGGACGAGCTCCTGTTCCTCATTGAGGGCATGCTGTTCGGCAATCGCCGTCCCCGCGTGGTTTCCATACCGGCGGCGGACGGGCGCCTGCACGCCTGGATCCATACGAACTGCGAAGTGACCTCCGAACAGCTGGTGGGTGAGAGCGATCTCAGGCTCGACGTCTACATGACCGACGAAGACGCCGCGCGCATTCTGGCGATGTCGCCGGGCGTGCGGGTGGATGACTAGGACGGCTGGCCAAGGAGTCGCCAAGATGCGCAGTCTGCTGGTTTCGCTGATCGCTGCGGTGGTGGTTGCAAGTGGCTGCCAGTCGGCGCCGTTGCCCGCCATGCTAGTTGATCCGCCACGTGACGCCGCTCATCCGGCGCGCATGGAGGTGTTGCACATCTCGAGCGGCGGCGTGGAGATCAATGGCGTCGCCTATGTCGCCGCCGGCGCAGGCCCGCATCCAACGCTGGTGATTGCCCACGGCTGGCCGGGCAACGAGAAGAACCTCGATCTCGCGCAGGCGGTGCGGCGCGCCGGCTGGAACGCTGTCACCTTCAACTATCGCGGCAGCTGGGGCAGCCCCGGCGACTTTCACTTTGTCCAGGTGCCCGAAGACGCGACCAATGTGATTGCGTGGCTGCGCAGGCCAGACGTGGCGGCGAAGCTGGGCGTCGACCCCGCGCGGATCGCCATTGCCGGCCACAGCATGGGCGGCTGGGCCACGGCCAATGTCGCGTCAAAGGATCCCCAGCTGATTGGCGCTGTGCTGATCTCGGCAGCGGACATGGCTGGGCTGGCCGCGAGGCCACGGGCGGCGCTGGTTCAGGCTGCCTCGGAGAATGCCGAGACGCTGGCGACGACGCCGGAGAAGATGGCCGACGAGCTGGCAACCACCCTCGGCAAGCTCTCGCTGAAGGACACGGCGGGCGGGCTCGCGAAAATCCCGGTCCTGATCCTGTCGTCGGACGATGGGCTGGCGCCGGGTACGGATGCGCTGGCGGCGGCTATCCGGGATGCGGGCGGAAAGGTCCAGACATCCCACGAAGCCACCGACCACAACTGGTCCGACCGGCGGATCAGGCTGGCGGGCCTCATCATCGACTGGCTGGAGGCCCTGCCGGGCGCGCGATAGTCGGTTTTTCGGAAGGAGCGGGATGGTGCTGCCGGGGAGGATTGAACTCCCGACCTCAGCCTTACCAAGGATGCGCTCTACCACTGAGCTAC
>JAOATF010000022.1 GCA_030158285.1 Hyphomonadaceae bacterium | reverse complement strand
CTCGATGCGATGGCGGGAACGCCGGCGGGCGAGGCGGATGCGAAGGCGGCGCTGGAGCAGCTGGGCGATCCGGATGAGTTTCTCCCGCAGCTCGTGGCGGATCGTTTGCGCGCACGCGCGGGGCGGACGTTCGGGCCTGTCGATGTCGCATCCGCGATCCTGCGTACGGCTGTGACGGGGATACGCGGCCTGGTGACGGCGATCGTGATGAGCCTCGGCTACATCGTCGCCACGGTTTTGATCTTCCTTGGCATCCTGAAGCTCACGACAAACCAGGATGTCGGCGTGTTCCGGCTCAGCACCGGGCAATTGTTCATCGGCGCCGACAGCAATGTCGATGGCGTCGATCTTCTCGGTGGGTGGTTTGCGCCGCTCGCCATCGTGGCGGGGCTTGTTCTCTACCTCGCAATTACCTGGGCGTATGGGCGCGTGAAGAGACCGCGCGTGCCGCCGCCCGCTAACCCTTCCAGCGAATTCTAACACCCGGAGACTGAGATGAAGATCGTGTACGCTGCCGCTGTTGCGGCGGGATTGCTGACGGCTGCCCTGATGCCGGCGATGGCTCATGCGGATGGCAAGGCTTCCGACGTGACGGTGAAGTTCTGCCCGGTGGAGCAGGTGCGCACCTATCCGCTGGAGTCGCGACGCAACATACAGAGCCTTGTGCTGCAGAACGTGCTGGTGTCGCATGGCGGTTCTGCGCCGGTGGAGATCGTCGGCGTCGACGTCGAGCTGATGGCGGGCGGCGAGGTGAAGGATACGCGGCGCATCGCGGGGGCTGACCTGACGGCGGCGGCGGCGTCGGGGCCGCGCGTGCAGGCCTCCGGCATGATGGACATGATGGCGTTCCAGTTCTGCTCGGGTGCGCTGATCCCCGACGGCGTGACGCTGGCGGGGCCGGTGCTGAAGGACAAGGAAGCGTTCCTGCTGATGGGGCAGCCGTTTGCCTACAAGGGCGCGCGGGATGCCGTGCGCGTGCGGGTGCAGTTTGTGCGTGGGGGCAAGACGGTGGAGACGCGCGCGAGCCTGCCGATCAACTCCGCGATGTCGAAGACGGCGTTCCAGTTTCCGATGACGGGCATGTGGTTCGCGGCGGTTGGTCCGACACCGCATACCGCGCACCGCTGGGCGCTGCCGGAAGAGTTCGCGTTCGACATCGTGCGGCTGGGCGATGGCACAAGCTCGCATCGCGGGGATGGAACGAAGTTCGAGGATTACTACGCCTATGGCGCGGACATTCTTGCGGCGGCGGATGGCAAGGTTGTCGTGGTGAAGCGTGACCTGGTCGAGGATCCGGCGACGTTGAGACAGCCGGGCGAGACGTTTGACGCGTATGGCGAACGTTCGGGCGCGTATCAGATGCAGCTGGTGACGACCGACATGAGCGCGATCGCGGGGAACCATGTCGTGATCGATCACGGCAATGGCGAGTTCTCGATGTACGCCCACCTGAAGTCGGGCAGCGAGACGGTGAAGGTTGGCGATGTGGTCAAGGCGGGGCAGATGATCGGGAAGCTGGGATCGTCGGGCAATTCAACGGAGCCGCACCTGCACTTCCAGGTGTGTGACCGCCCGGATCCGCTGGCGTGCGCGGGCATCCCGATCAATTTCACGAATATCGAGCTGCCCTACGCAGACTATCCGCGTCCGCTGCAGAGCGGCGACATGGTGCTGGGGAAGTGAAGCGGAGGCCCTGGCGCGTGGCTGCACACGCGTCAGGGTATTTCGACGCCATTGATCGCTGCAGCCTCGCGGAAGCAGTCGAGGCAGATCAGCCTCCCGACCTCGCCGGCAAAGGCGTCGCGCGCTTCGTCATCGCCCTTGAAGCCGATCATGGTGTCGCCACATGCGCCGCACATGGCCTGCCAATTGCCTTCCTCGTCGATGAAAGCGTCGAAGCCATCGACGGGGCCGTCTCTTTTGGCTGCGGCGACATGGCGGCAGACGTACGTCCCAGTGTTGCTGCCGTGCCGGTCGCAGGAAATCGGGTCAGGCATGGATCACCTGTTTTTCGCTGCTGCGCAGCGACTGCCGGGCCGCCCTACGCGCTCCGCGCTTCGGCGCGGCAAACAGTGCCCCGGCGGTCCGGATAACTACCGGCCGGCGAGACGCAGGAAGCGTTCGCGCAGTTCCTTGTCGGTCTTGAAGACGCCGGAGAACTGCGTGGTGATGGTGGAGACATTCGGGTGGTGGACGCCGCGCGTCGTCATGCACTCGTGCTTCGCGTCGATCAGGACGGCGACGCCCATCGGGGCGAGCGAGTCCTGGATGGCATGGAGGATTTGCGAGGTCATGGTCTCCTGCGTCTGCAGGCGCTTGGCGTAGATCTCGACCACGCGGGCGATCTTGGAGATGCCGACCACGCGATCCAGCGGCATGTAGGCGACGAAGGCCTTGCCGAGGAACGGGGCGATGTGGTGCTCGCAATGGGATTCCACGTCGATGTCGCGGAGCATGACGATGTCGTCATAGCCCTTCACGTCGTCGAACACGCGGGAGAGGTAGGTGTTGGGGTCTTCGCCGTAGCCCTTGAACCATTCCTCGTAGGCTTCGACGACGCGGCCGGGGGTGTCGATCAGGCCTTCGCGCTTCGGGTCGTCTCCGGCCCAGGCGATGAGCGTGCGGACAGCATCTTCCGCCTCGTCCCGCGAGGGGCGCTTGGAGGTCTGCAGGTCGGCCTTGGCCTTGCCTTTGGTCACGGCGTCCATGGCCGGTCCTTCCGTTACTGGGGTCGAAAACCGCGGCGGTTTCCGAACCCGGGCATCACGACGCCCTTAAAATGAATGCCCCGCCGGTCCACATTGATCAGGCGGGGTGTTGGTGACACATAGGCGCCTCTTGCGAAAACGCCAGCCTGCCGTACCGCAAACCCTTATTGAATATTCCTAACGGAACGAAAAGACCGGCCTTATGGACCTCCGTCTCCACAATACGCTGACACGCGAAAAGCAGGTCTTTTCGCCGCAAAACCCCCAGCGGGTGACGATGTATGTGTGCGGACCGACGGTCTATTCGTACGCCCATATCGGCAATGCGCGGCCTCCGGTCGCATTCGACGTGCTGTTTCGCCTGCTGCGGGCGAAATACGGCGAGAGCCACGTTCTCTACGCCTCGAACATCACCGACGTGGACGACAAGATCATCGCGGCGGCGGCGGAAACCGGCCGGCCGGTCGGGGAAATCACGGCGCTTTACGAGCGGATCTACAACGAGGACCTGGCGGCCCTCGGCGTGATCGAGCCCAACCTGCGGCCGCATGCGACCGAGCATATCGGCGGCATGATCGAGATCATCCAGACGCTGGTCGACAAGGGCCATGCCTATCCCGCGAAGGACGGCGTGCTGTTCGACGTGCCGTCGATGGCGGACTACGGCAAGCTGTCGGGCCGCAATCGGGATGACATGATCGCAGGCGCGCGCGTGGAAGTGGACGCGGGCAAGAAAGACCCGGCGGACTTCGCGCTGTGGAAAGCCGCCAAGCCTAGCGAGCCGAAAGAGGCGCGGTGGGATAGTCCGTGGGGCGAGGGGCGGCCGGGCTGGCATATCGAGTGCTCGGCGATGGCGAAGGCCGTGCTCGGCGAGACGATCGACATTCACGCGGGCGGGCTCGACCTGATCTTTCCGCACCATGAGAACGAGATCGCGCAGAGCGAGTGCGCGCACGGCAAGCCGATGGCCAACTACTGGCTGCACAACGGCTTCCTGTCGATGGACTCGGAAAAGATGTCCAAGTCGCTCGGCAATGTGAAGCTGATCAACGACCTCTTGAAACACTATGACGGCGAGACGATGCGGTTCGCGCTGATGTCTGCGCATTACCGCCAGCCGCTGGACTGGACCGAGGCGCTGCTCAACCAGAGCAAGGCGACGCTCGACCGGCTCTACAATGCGTTGCGCCGGATGGATGTGGAGGCGGATGACGTCGATGCGCCGAAGGGCGTGATGGCGGCGCTGTGCGACGATCTCAACACGCCGCTGGCGCTGGCCGAACTCTCTGCGCTGGCGACGGAAGCCAACAAGGCCGAGGCGCCGGAATGGCCGAAGCTGAAAGGGCGGATGCTGGCGGCGGGTCGCCTGCTCGGCCTGCTGCAGCAGGACCCGGAAGCCTATGCACGCGGTGATGCAGGCGACGCCAAGCGCATCGATGCACTGGTGCAGCAGCGGATCGACGCCCGCAAGGCGAAGGATTTCGCGGCCGCCGACCAGATCCGCAAGGCGCTAGCCGACGAAGGCATCGAGATCATGGACGGGCCGCAGGGCTCGACCTGGCGGCGAGTCTAGGAGGCGCGCCTGACCGACGAGCCCGCCAAGGACCAGCCGCATGTGCCCTCCAGCGATGCGACCTCGCAGCTGCTGCTGAAGGCGGTGCGCGGCGAGAGCGAGAAGGTGACGGTACGCGAGATCATCGATGCGCTGGATGCTCGCTCGTTCGGGATGGCCGTGCTGCTGTTCGCGCTGCCGTCCGTCGTGCCGATGCCGCCGGGCGTGCCGACTGTGGTGGGCATCATCCTGCTGATCGTGTCGGTGCAGATGACGTTCGGCCGCGAGGATCTGTGGCTGCCGGGCATCCTGTCGAAGCAGAGCTTTGACCGGAAATCGCTGGTGGGCGCGTTCGAGGGGCTGGCGCCAAAGCTGGCGGTGATCGAGAAGGTGATGAAGCCGCGCCTGCTGTTCATGACAGGGCGGATAGGGTCGATCTTCATCGGCGTGATCGTGCTGGTGATGGCGATTGTTCTGATCCTGCCCCTGCCGCCGGGCGGGAATTTTCCGCCGGCGCTGGCCTGCGCGGTGCTTGGCCTGGGTCTGGCGCAGCGGGACGGGGCGCTGGTGCTGCTGGGGCTGGTGGTGTCGGTGGTGGCGATGATCGCGGTGTCGTTTGTGACACTTGTGTTCATCCAGTCGCTGCCGGAGCTGTGGGGCTGGCTGCAGAGAACCCTCGGTTTCGGGGGATAGGCGACGGTTAGCTGCAAGGCGGCCGTTTGACGGGGCGGCGGCGGGGTTTATGCTTGGTGCAACACTCGGGTCGGGTTGATGGGAGTTTCAGGGCAATGACGGTCGCGGGCTTCAGGCTGGCAGGCGTGGCCATTGTGGCGGCGGCGCTGGCGGCGTGTTCGACGAACATGGTGCAGACGGGCGGGCCGCGCCCGCCGCAGGGGCCGGGACCGACCGGCACCAATTTCGGCTTCTGGGATCGCGACGCCGAGGGCGCGGTCGACCAGGGCTTCCGCCGCTATATCGGTGGCCGCTGGGCGAGGGGGCAGGAGGCCGAGGCGCGCAAGGCGCTGGAGCAGGACGGCTTTACCTGCAAGGACGGCAACCGGCCCGAGGCGACGGCCGTGCCGAACCTCGAATGCGAGCGGGTCTATTCGGAAGACGACAACGTGCATTCGTGGGTGGTGAAATTCTGGCCGAACCAGGACCGGCCGGAGGCGCACTATATCCGCCTGCACATGCGCGACCCGAACCTCAACTACAACAACAAGTCGAAAAACCGCTGAGGTGAGCTTCGTCCTTGCCCCGCATGAGACGCCCGGCGAGGGCCTGACGCGGGTGGTCCGCGAGCAGGTGGAGAAGCTGTCGGCTGAATGCGCCGAGGCGCAGGAGGATCAGGCCGCCTTCGCGCACAAGGCGCGCGTGCGGTGCAAGCGCATCCGCGCGGCGCTGCGTCTGGCGAAACCGCTGATGGGCGAGAAGGCGTTCCGCGTCGAGAACCGCTGGTGGCGGGATCAGGCGCGGCTGCTGTCCGAGCTGCGGGACGCAGGCGCGCGGATCGAGGCGCTGGATTCGCTGCGGCCCTTCCTCGCGACGCGGATCGGCAGCGAAGCGACGCGGCGGCTGGAGGAGCGTTTCCAGAAGAGCCGCGGCACGCTGGATGCGACGGCGGCGATCGCGATGTTCATCGCAGGGCTGGATGATTACGCGGATACGCTGGTGCCGGTGCTGGAGCGCGGCGGGCGCGAGGACCTGGTGAAGGGGCTGGGCGAGACCTACCGGCTTGCGCGCGAGACGATGGGCGAGGCGCTGGCGCACGAGAAGCCCGAGCTGCTGCACGAATGGCGCAAGCAGGCCAAGTATCACGCGCTGCAGTCGCGCCTGATGCGGCAACAGTTTCCCGATGCGCTGGAGCGGCGCGTGGCGGGCGTGCGCGATCTCGCCGAGCTGCTGGGCGAAGTGCAGGACATCGAGGTTGTGGCGGCCGGCGCCAAGGGCTGGCGCGAGCGGCCGGCGGGTTTCCTCGAAGTGCTGGAGGCGCGGCGCAAATCGCTGGTGACGGGCGCGCGCGCGGCGGGGGCGGCGCTGTTCTCGGAGAAGCCGAAAGCGTGGATGAAAGACCTGACGCCGCCGGTGCTGGCGGAGTAGGGCCGTGAAGCTGTTCGCCGTGTTCATCGGTGGCGGACATCCCCGCGCGAATATCGAGCTGCATGACATGCGCTTTGTCGTCGGCGAGACGCTGGAGGCGACGATCCCGCAATTGCGCGCGGCGTGGTGCGGCAAGCCGGGGTCGCTGCACATCGATGGCTATGCCGAACTGACAGAGGTGGATGGCTGGCAGGTGGAGGTCGTGCAGGGTGCGGCGCCGGCGAAGCAGGGCCGCGCGCTGTGGTTCGTGAACATTGGCGGCTACACGCCCGCGCTGTTCGGCGAGCAGCACAACTATCTGTTTCTCGCAGGCGAGGAGAAAGCCAAGGTCTGGAGCCGGGCGCGCGCGATCTCGCCGGAATGGATCGGACGGCACAAGGACAATTTTGTCAGCGTGGATGACGTGATCGAGGTCAACGGCCTGCTGGGCGAGGGCTGGCATGTGCGGCTCGACAAGCCCGCCACGGGCGAGCGGCCGATGCGGGTGGTTTCGGAGTATGTGGCGCTGTAGCTGGGACAGCCCTTGATCCTCGCCCCGTTCCGCCCGACATAACGGCCATGTTCGGTGACCTGTATCACAATCGCGTCCTGGAGCTGGCGGCGGATATCCCGCATGTCGGGCATCTGGCCGATGCGCAGGGAACATCGCTGAAAGTCTCGCGCGTGTGCGGCTCCACCGTGGAGGTGGATGTGAAGCTGGACGCGGAGGGCCGCATCGCGGAGATCGCCGTGGAGCCCAAGGCGTGCGCGCTGGGGCAGGCGGCGACGGCGATCCTGGCGCAACATGCCATCGGGCGCTCGCTGGAAGAGATCGAGGCGGCGCGCGATGCGTTGCGCGCGATGCTGAAAGAGGGCGCAGAGCCGCCGGGCGGCGTGTTCTGGGAACTTCGGCATCTGGCGCCGGTGAAAGACTATCCGCCGCGGCATACGTCGACGATGCTGGCGTTTGAGGCAGCGGCCGAGGCGATGCGGAAGGCGTTGGGGTTGGCGTAGCGCGCGGTCGCGTGAAGGGGGGCTCTGAATGACGCAGCCACATCAAGCCAAGCCGCGCATCCTTGCTTACGTGCTCATTGCGATCGGGGTTGCGACACTCAGCGCTTCAACGTGGTGGTGTAACTCCGTTCTTGGACTCGTGCTTTATTTCGGCGATATCGGCGGCGAGACGAATTGGCCAAACGTGATCGGTGTTCTGGTTGTCGCGACCCTTCTTGGCGCCGCGCCGCTTGTCGCCGGTCTTTTCTTGCTGTTCAGGCGCCGGGTTTGAGCGCGTAGGTTTATCCGCCCGCTTCGCGGTCAGCCCCCTCCGTCGCTTCGCGCCACCTCCCCCGCCTTCGGCGAGGGAGGACTTCCCCACGTTGACAGCGGTTTGTGTTCCTGCCCCGCGAAGCGGGCGGATGCCTACTCCGGCACGATCCGCAGCAACTCTCCAGCCGCCGCGTCCGTCAGCACATACAGCAAGCCATCCGGGCCCTGCCGCACGTCGCGGATGCGTTGGCAGCGGTCGCGGAGGAGTTTTTCTTCGCCGGTGACGCGGCCTTGGGCGTTGAGTTCGACGCGGACGAGTTGCTGGCCGGAGAGGCCGCCCATGAAGATCGAGTTTTTCCAGCCGGGATATTTGTTGCCGCTCAAAAAGCTCATGCCGGAGAAGGCGACGGAGGGCGTCCAGAAATAGACGGGCTGTTCGAGGCCGTCCTGTTTCGTGAGGCCGTTGTTGAGCAGCTTGCCGTCATTGTCGCGGCCGTAGCTGATGGTGGGGAAGCCGTAATCCTTGCCGCGCTGGATCTTGTTCAGCTCGTCGCCGCCGCGCGGCTCGTTCTCGATGATCCAGAGGTCCTGCGTGCCGGGTTTGAAGGCCATGCCTTGCGGATCGCGCACGCCCACGGCGTAGACGGTGGGGTCGGCGCTTTCGTCCTTGAGGAACGGGTTGGATTTCGGCGTGGTGCCATCGGTGTTGATGTGCAGCACCTTGCCGTTCGGGCTCTTGAGGGAGCGGGCGCTGACATAGGGGGTGAGGATGTCGGCAGTGATGACGAAGAGCGAGCCGTCCTTCGCCTGCACGATGCGGCGCGGGACCATGTTGGCCTCCTGCTTCAGCACGTGGAGGTCGGTGATCGTCTTTTCGTCTGCGGAGAGCTTCGCCTTGGCGATGTAGCCGGTGTTGCCGGCGCCGGCGGGCGTCGAGACGTAGGCGAGATAGAGCGTGCGGTTCTTCGCGAAATCCTTGTCGAGGATCACCTCGTGCATGCCGAACAGCGGGATGGACGATTTGATGTAGGGCGAACCGGCAAGCGTGTCGGAGACCTTGCCGTCGGCCTGGATGATACGCAGGCCCGAACCGCGGATCGTGGCGATGATGTTGCCGGACGGCAGGAACGCAAAGCCCCAGGCGTTGGGCAGGCCGGTGGCGACCGTCTCGACGTGGAACTTCTGGGTGGACGTCAGGCGCGGGGCGCGGGTCTGGTCGGGGCGGAGCGGCGTTGGACGGTAGTCGTCGGCCGCGTTGCGCGGAACGCCACACTTTTCGAGGCTGAGCTGGTCTTCCTCATAGGTTTTTGCCAGCTGTTCGGGCGTCGGCTTGGGCGCGGCCTGTGCGAGGGCGGGCGCGACAAGCATGGTCGCGGCGGCGAGTGCTGTGAGCAGGCGTTTCATGACCGGCGATCTCCCGACACGCGTTCTGCCGCGTTCTGCAAAAGACATTGCACATTCACGCGATACATACACTGATATGCAAGATCAATTCAGCGGGGCTGCCGTGGCGACCTTACTTGATCTGGGGCGCCGGGGCGTCATCGGCCTTGTGCAACGGCAGTTGATCGGCACGCTGGCCGGAGTCGCGTTCGCAGTGGCTGCTCTCGTCGTCGTCTCGCCGGTCGCCGGCCTGCTATCTGCGTTGCGGCCAGTGGCCATTGTCGTTCCGATGGCTTCGCTCGTCGTGCTAGTGAAGTCCGTTGGCATCGAGACCCGGCCGCCCGGAAGCCCGTATCGATCCGGTTGGCCGAATGAGGGCGTGCTGCTGTTCGGCGCCGCCGTGATATTAACCCTGTCGACCTTGGGCGCCTTCGTTGGGCTAACCACGCTAGGCGCGACGGATGTTGCCGTCCTGCAGATGTTTGTGGGAATGCTCGTTCTGGGAAACGCCTTGTTGGGTCTGGCCGCTATCAGCTCTTATCGGCAACGCGAGCGAACCTGACGCTGCAACGCGCCGCACTTCAAGTCGGGGCGAAGCAGGACTAGAAGCGATTCAGGGCATGACCCCGGTTGATTGGGGAGATAGCCGGGAAGGGCAGCGCCTTGGGCGACACACCCCAACGTGGATCATCGGCCGTGGTCGAGGCGGACGCCGCCTACGACCAGTACGTCGAGGACAACCTGAAGCGAAACTACGCCGGCCACTACGTCCACGGCATGCTGGGCATGACGGGGTTCCGGCTGGTGAACACGCCGACCTTTGTGCCGGCCTATATCCATTCGATCTCGGGATCGGATTTCTGGGTCGGCATCGGGACGAGCCTGCAGCAGCTGGGCGGGATCGTGTCGCCGATCATCGGGGCGCAGCAGATCGAGCATCGCAAGAAGATCCTGCCGGTGTCGGTGTGGCTGGGCACGCTGATGCGCGTGCAGATTCTCGGGCTGGCGATTTCGGGCTGGTTCCTGATGGGGCCGCCTGCGTTGGCGCTGGCGCTTTTGTTCCTGTTCCTGCTGGGCGTGTTCCAGGGGCCGCAGCGGGTTGCGTTCCAGTTGCTGCTGGCGAAGGTGATCCCGGTGCGGTTGCGGGGGCGGCTGCAGGCGTGGCGGAACCTGACGGGCGGGTTGATCGCGGCGCTGCTGTCTTACTTCGCGGGCTCGTGGCTGGTGGCGAACCATGTGTGGGGCAATGGTTATGCGACGACATTCTTTGTCGCCTTCCTGCTGACCAGTCTCGGGCTGATGGCGCTGCAGGTGCTGATGCGCGAGCCGGAGCCGCCGACGGTGCGGGAGCGCAAGACGCTGCGCGAGCGGGTGAAGGACATGCCGTCGCTGGTGCGCGATGACAGGGGCTTCATGTGGTTCATGGTGGCGCGCACGCTGGTGATGGGCTCACGCATCGGCCAGCCGTTCTTCGTGCTGTTCGCATCGGTAACGCTGGGTATCGACGCCATCGCGCAGCCGGAACAGTTCGGCGTGCTGCTGGCGGTGCTGTCGCTGGCCTATATGGGCGCGGACACGATCTCGAACCTCGTCTGGGGCTACATGGCGGACCGGCAGGGGTTCCGGTCGACCTTTGTGATCTCGACGGCGCTGAACATTGTCGGCGTGGCGGCGCTGCTCGTGTGCAACTCGATCGAGCTGTTCGCGATCGCGTTCTTCCTGTTCGGGGCGGGACAATCCGGCTTCCAGATGGCGACGAGCAATCTCGTGCTCGAATACGGCCATCCGCATGACGTGCCGATGCGCATGGCGCTGTCGAACACAGCCGAGGGCGCAATGGGCGCGCTGGCGCCGCTGCTGGGCGCGGGGCTGGTGCTGGTGTGGGGCTATCCGGTCGCGATATGGGCGACGGTGATCACGATGACAGTGGCGATGGTTGTCATCGTCGCCAAGGTGGACGAGCCGCGCCATCGCGGGCCGGGCGGCATCATCAGCGGCAAATGAAAACGGCGCGATCCGGAAGGACCGCGCCGCATCATTCGGGTCTTGTCGACCTGACTACTTGACCTTGGCCAGTTCGGCGTCGAGCGCGGCGAGCTTCTCGTCCGTGAACATCTCCGGCGCGTAGCCTTTGACGTCCTGCAGGGTCATGTCGCGGGCAGCTTCGAGCTGGGGATTGTCGGCGACTTCCGGGAAGGCCTTGAAGAAGGCGGCCTTGGCGTCGGCGTTGTCGAGGATCGCGCCGATCGTCGACGCGGCGGTTGAGAATTTCGGGGCTTCCTGGGCGAGGGCGGCCGGCGACAGCGCGATGGCGAAGGCGGCGGCAGTGAGGAGGCTGCGGATCATGGTTGTATCTCCCTGTCTGCCTGCATTGGCGCTGGCTTGACGCTGGCTAGCTAGCCTGTCCGGCGGAAACCGTCGAGTACCCGGGGGCGGGGTTTGTGCAGCCGGAAGGCCACACAACGGCGTGAACACGGGCTAATCGCGGGATTCGGAGCCATCGCCGCGGCGGCGGTCCGCCTGGTCGAGCAGGTCGGTCCATTCGTCGGCGACCGGTGCCTCTTCGACCGGATACTGCTTGCGCAGCGGCTCGGCAAAGCGCCGGGCCAGCGCCAACACCCGCACAGGTTCACGTCTCGGAATGTGGTCGTTCACTGTAACACCCGTTGCGCTCTCAGTCTTGTAGACGTGCGATTGCGGTGACGGTTCCTGAGTCGCGCGGTCTGGCCGCAGTTTCGTGTGTGCGGACCAAAAGAAACGGCGCATCCGTGAAGGAATGCGCCGATTCGGTTTGGACTTCCTGATGAGGCCTTAAGATGCTCAGCCCTTGTAGGCAGAGCCGCGGCCATCCTTCTTGCGGGCTTCCATGTCGGCGAGGAGCACGTTGATGCGGCCGATCAGCTTGTCGATGTCGCCGTTGTTGCGGTCGAGATAGTTGATGAACTGCGCGGCCTGTTCCTGGGCCAGCCAGAGCGTCGAGCCGCCGAGTTCGATACCGACGTCGCGCACGCGATAGGACGTACCGTCCTTGCTGAGCAGCACGTCCCAGTAGACCTTCGTGTCCTTGCCCGTGGTCGACGAGCGGATCAGCGATTCAACGGTGGAGCGTTGCGCGCCATTGTCCTTCGAGCCGGTGACGCGAATGGCTTCGCCGCGGAACTGGTCGAAGTGAACCTGGTAGACTTCGAGCGCGTAGGTTTCGAACGCCTTGTAGTAGCGCTGGAACTCCGGCTCGGAGAGACCCTGCGCGTTGGCGCCGATCACGCGGCGCGCGATCGAGGGCATGTTGGCGAACTGGTTCATGTAGTCGCCGAACTTCTTCTCGCGCGCAGACGCGGAGATGCTCTTGTCGTTCAGCACGCTCAACACTGAGTTGGCGTTGGCCTGCACATAGGCCTCGGATTTCTTGTCAGCGAAAGCTGCCGGGGAAGCGGCAGCGAGCATGGCAATGGCGGCGAGGGCGCTTTTATATTTCATTGTTGCCTCCACGTTCGGCAGTTCACGGGTCTTGCGACCCTTCAGAAGTCTAGTTCGTCTTCAGGCACTTCTTCGGCGTTATTCGGTTCGACATAGGGAATACCGATGTCTTCGGCCCTTGTGCGGCCATACAAACGCCTGACTGTGGTATAGGGGTCCACCTGGTTCCGCAGTTCCTCGACCACTTCGATCGCGCCTTCGCGGGCGTTGATGCCGCCCAGCGCGGCGATGCCGAGGCGGATCTCGTCGTCGCTTTCAAATTCGGGATAGTTCAGCGGGTTGAGCGCCATGTCGCCGCCCTTGCCGACAAGGTCGCGCGGGTTGGTCGGGCCGAGCACCGGCAGGACGAGGTACGGGCCGGGCTGGACGCCCCACGTGCCGAGCGTCTGGCCGAAATCTTCCTGCGTGCGCTGCACGCCCATGGTGGACGCGGGATCGAAGATGCCGGCGATGCCGACGGTCGAGTTGATGACGAAGCGGCTGAACGTTGCGCCGGCGTCGGGCAGCTTGCCCTGCAGGACGTGGTTCACGAACGTCAGCGGCTCGTTGAGATTGTTGGCGAAGTTGCCGACGCCTTCACGCACCGGCTCGTTCGTCACGGTGCGATAGCCATGGGCGAGGGGCTCGAGAACCGACTGGTCCAGCCCTTCGTTGAAGGCGAACATCTGGCGGTTGAAATCCTCGTAGGGGTCTTCCGGGTCGGGGCCGGCCGTCAGGCAGCCCGACAGGCTGAGGGCGGCAAGCGCTGAGGCGGTCCCCCGCAGGATGGCCATGTTGGTCTTCATGATTAGCCACGCTCCCAGTCGTTTCGGCGATATGTGTTCCCGGGAAGGTCAGGTCAACACCTGTTGACTTAACTTTCTCAAGGGATCCCCTGTGGCCGAGCATATCCCGGGCCATGGCGACACCATGGCCACAGGCCATTAACCAAGCAGTATTTCCCAAGCGGGCGTGGAACCTTGAGATTCATATAAGGATATGTTTATATCGTTATATGAGCAAGATCAGCCTCAACCAGCTTGTGACCCAGCTCCGTGCTGCCGGGGAGATTACCCGGGCGCGGATCCTGGCGCTGCTGGCGCATGGCGAGCTTTCCGTGGGCGAGCTTGCACAGGTGTTGAACCAGAGCCAGCCAAGACTTTCCCGGCACCTCAAATTCCTCACCGGGGCAGGGCTGGTGGAGCGGCTGCCGGAGGGGGCGTGGGTGTTCTATCGCCTCCCCGTTGAAGGACGGGCGCGGGCGCTGGTCGATTCGCTGAATGCGGCGGTCGATCCGGCGGACCCGGAGCTGCGCCGCGATGTCGAGCGGCTGCGGGAGGTGAAGGGCGAGCGCGCCTCGGCGGCCGATTCGTATTTCTCGCGCGTTGCGGACGATTGGGACCGGCTGCGCGCGCTGCACTATTCCGAGGACGAGATCGAGAAGGCGGTGCTCGCGGCGGCGGGCGCCGGGCCGTTCGAGGTTGTCGTCGATTTCGGCACGGGCACGGGGCGGATGCTGACCCTGTTTGCGGAGCGGTCCAAGCGCGTGGAAGGCATCGACCTGTCGCACCAGATGCTGACGGTGGCGCGTTCCAAGCTGGCGCAGGCGGGGGCGGGCAATGCCTCGGTCCGCCATGGCGATGCGACGGCCTCGCCCTATCCGGACAGATCGGCGAGCCTGGTGATCATCCATCAGGTGTTGCACTTCCTTGATGATCCTGCGCGTGCGCTGATCGAGGCGGCGCGCGTGCTGAAGCCGGGCGGGCGGTTGGTGGTGGTGGAGTTCGCGCCGCACAACCTGGAACGGCTGCGCACGGAACATGCGCATCGCCATCTTGGCGTCAGCGAGCAGGACCTGGTGCGCTGGGCGGAGAAGGCGGGGCTGGCGGCGCGGCCGGCGCGGACGTTCCGCTCGCCCGATGGCGAGAACGGCATTTCGGTCATGGTGTGGTCGGCTGACGCCCAGACATCTGCGCAAAAAGAACCCGGCAAGAGGTCCGCAGCATGAGCAAGACACCGTCCGTATCGTTCGAGTTCTTCCCGCCGAAGACGCCGGAGATGGAAGCGAAGCTGTGGGATTCGGTGAAGCGGCTTGAGCCGCTGAACCCGTCCTATGTGTCTGTGACGTATGGCGCGGGCGGCTCCACCCGCGAGCGCACGCACGGCATCGTCAAGCGCATGGCGGACGAGACGTCGCTGAAGCCGGCGGGGCACATCACCTGCGTTGCCGCCTCGCGCGACGAGATCGACAGCGTGCTGCGGGATTACTGGTCATCCGGCGTGAAGCGCATCGTGGCGCTGCGCGGCGATCCGACGGCGGGCATCGGCACGCGCTATGAGCCGCATCCGGGCGGTTATGCCTATGCGAACGACCTGATCGCGGGTGCGCGGAAGATCGCGGACTTCGACATTTCGGTGGGCTGCTATCCCGAAGTGCATCCGGATGCGCCGTCGCTGAAGTCGGAGATCGACAATCTCAAGCGCAAGTTCGACGCGGGCGCGACGCGGGCGATCACGCAGTTCTTTTTCTATCCCGACGTGTACTTCAAGTTTCTCGATACGGCGCGGTCTGCGGGCATCACGCAGCCGATCGTGCCGGGCATCATGCTGCAGTCCAACTTCAAGGGCCTGAAGCGGATGGCGGACCTGTGCGGCACGGCGATTCCGGCGCGGATCGCGGAGCTGTATGAGGGGCTGGATAACGACGCGGAGACGCGCGACCTGGTGACGGCGCATGTGGCGGCGGAACTGTGCGCAAGGCTGGCGGAGCAGGGCGTCGACCATTTCCATTTCTACACGATGAACCGTGCGGGCCTGTCGCTCTCGACGTGCAGGCTGCTGGGCATCAAGCCGGAGGTGCAACCGTCATGAGCGATCTTCCGATCCGCATTGCGCTGGTGACGCTGGGCGTCGAGGACCTTGCGCGGGCGTCTGCTTTCTACGAGGCGATGGGGTTGAAGCGCTCGCGCGCCTCGCAGGCGACGATCCACTTCTACGACATGGATGGCGTGGTGCTGGCGCTGTTCCCGAACGATATGCTGGCCGAAGACGCCGGCGTGCCGGGCGGTGGCGAAGGTTTCCGCCGCGCGACGCTGGCGTGGAACGTGCCGGATGCGGCGACGGTCGATGCGGGCTTTGCCCGCGTGATGGCGGCGGGCGCCGTCAGCCTGAAGCCGCCGTACAAGACATCATGGGGCGGCTATGTCGGCCATTTTGCGGACACAGAGGGGCACCTCTGGGAGATCGCCCACAATCCGTTCTTCCCGCTTGCCGCCAATGGTGCGGTTTCGGTTCCACCCCCGCGCGAAGGAGTCAAGAAATGACCCGTGCAGACCGCATCGCGAAGCTGAAGCTGGCCGCGAAAGAACGCATCCTGATCCTCGATGGATCGTGGGGCGTGATGTTCCAGAAGATGGGCCTCACCGAAGCCGACTATCGCGGCGATCGCTTCGCGACGCATGCGGGGCAGATGAAGGGCAACAACGACATCCTGTGCCTGACACGGCCGGATCTCGTGGCGCAGCTGCACACGATGTATTTCGAGGCGGGCGCTGACATCTCGGAGACGAATACGTTCTCCGCGACGACGATTGCGCAGGACGACTACAAGCTCGACGCCAAAGCGGTGTGGGACATCAACTATGAGGGCGCGCGCATCGGGCGCGAGGTGGCGGATGCGTTCGCGGCGAAGGAGCCGAACAAGCCGCGCTTCCTTGCGGGCTCGATGGGGCCGCTGAACAAGATGCTGTCCATGTCGTCGGATGTGAACGACCCGGGCGCGCGGCTGGTGGATTTCGATGAAGTGTACCACGCCTATCGCGACCAGGTGCGTGCGCTTAACGAGGGCGGGGTGGATCTCTACCTGATCGAGACGATCACCGACACGCTGAACTGCAAGGCGGCGATCAAGGCGATCATGGATCTTGAGGCGGAGGGCCTCGAGCACCTGCCGATCTGGATTTCGGGCACGATCACCGATCGTTCGGGCCGCACGCTGTCGGGCCAGACGACGGAAGCGTTCTGGAATTCGGTGAAGCACGCCAAGCCGTTCGCGGTCGGCTTCAACTGCGCGCTGGGCGCCGACCTGATGCGTCCGTTCATCGCCGAGATGGCGCGCGTGGCGGATACGCTGGTCGCAGCCTATCCGAACGCCGGCCTGCCGAACGAAATGGGCCAGTATGATGAGCAGCCGCATGAGACCGCTCACTCGGTCGAACAGTGGGCGAAGGAAGGGCTGGTGAACATCCTCGGTGGCTGCTGTGGCACGACGCCGGATCACATCCGCCATGTCGCCGAGCATGTGAAAGGCATCACGCCACGCTTGCCGCCGGAGCGTCCGCATGCGCTGCGGCTGGCGGGGCTGGAGCCGTTTGAGCTGGCATGACGGGGGTGGCCGATGGCCAAGTTCTACGATGCGCTGAACGACAAGCATGTCGCCTTCATCGAGGCGCAGAAGATGTTCTTTGTCGCCACCGCGCCGCTCTCCGACGCGGGCCGCGTGAACGTGTCGCCCAAGGGCTATGACAGCTTTCGCGTGATCGGCCCCAACCGCGTGGCGTATGCCGATCTTGGCGGCTCGGGCGCGGAGACGGTGGCGCATGTGAGGGAGAATGGACGGGTCACCTTCATGTTCTGCGCCTATGACGGCGCGCCGAACATCATGCGGCTCTATGGGCGCGGGGCGGTGATGCAGTTCAACGATCCGGGCTTTGCCGACGAGATCGCGAAATTCCCGCCGGGGCATGAGCGCGCCCGCGACATCATCTTTGCAGACATCACGCAGGTGCAGGACAGCTGCGGCTGGGCCGTGCCGTTCTACGAGTTCAAGGGCGAACGCGACCAGCTGCGCCGGTACATCGATCACATGGAAGTCGACGCCTGGCATGAGAGCCGGCTGACGAAGAACGCGCAGAGCATCGATGGCTTGCCAGCGTTGCAGCGGCCGAAGGCGGCGGAATGAACGCGTTCAAACCTATGCTCGGGCTGACGGTGCTGCTCGCGGCGTTGGCGGCGTGTGCGCTGCCCGTGCTGGGCGCGAAGCCGGCGCCGGTGAAATGGACGCTGCTCGTCTCGCCGCCGTCTCCGGCAGCCGAGCAAGCGGCGCGCGCCAGCATGGATGACGCCGAGCTGCTGATTGCATCGTTCGCATTCAGCCATGATTTCGGGAACGCCTATTCGCGCGGCATCGCGCACGAGGTGCAGGTGTTTGCGACCAAGGCTGAGTTCGATCGCTTCTTGCAGGTGACGGGCGAATGGCCGGCGCAGACGCCGGTGCCGGAGAACGTGGTGTCCGTGTTCAACAATGGGCGGCTGCTGGCGACGGCCGAGGCAGATGCCCGGCGCACCAACCCCGCAATCGACAGTCACGACGCCTATGTGCGGATTCTGGCGCATGAACTGGTGCACGGCCTGCATGTGGCGATCCTGCGCGGCGACAAATCCGCGATGGGGCCGCGCTGGTTCTTCGAAGGATTTGCAGTGGCGGCCGCCGGGCAGTTTGACGGGCAGGCGATCTCGCAAGCGGATTATCGCGCCGTGATTGCCGGACTACCGAAGGCGGACTATCGGCTGTTCGGCGCCGTCGTGCGGAAGCTAGCACAGACGCATTCCTACGCTTACTTGATCGAGCGGGCCCGCAAGCCGGGGTTCGATGAATGGGCGCTTGGCGCCGTGAAATTCTGAGCGAGGCAACACGATGACGCGGCTCGCAACACTTGCAATCGCATCGCTCAGCCTCGGCGGCTGCGTGATCGCGGATGTGAGCGAGGTCTCGCACGCGGTAACGCCCGGTGCGATCCAGCGGCAGTATGCATCGCCGACGGCGTTCTACGCCAAGAGCATCATCATCCCGCCGGGCTATGCGACCATCCGCCTGCCAGGGATCATTCCCGATGAAGCCGCGTTCGGCGGAGACACCGAGGCACAGGCCGAGAGCGTGTTCCGCAAGATCGCCGCTGCGTTGGCGGAGGCGGGCGCCAGTGAAGGCGACGTCGTTGCGATGACGGTCTATCTCGCGGCGCCCACGCCGGGCGGCAACATGGATTTCGATGGCATGATGCGCGCCTATGGCCGCCATTATGGCAGCGATGCACAGCCAAACCGGCCGGTGCGGTCGACCGTGCAGGTCGCAGGCCTTGTGCGGCCGGGCATCCTCGTGGAAGTCGAAGTCACCGCCGCCGTGCCGGCGAACCGATAGTTCTCAAAACAGCGTAGACCCCATGACCCGATCCACAGCCAACTTCATCAATATCGGCGAGCGCACGAACGTGACCGGTTCGGCGGCGTTCAAGAAGCTGATCGTCGAGGGCAAGTTCGCCGAGGCGGTGGATGTCGCGCGCCAGCAGGTTCAGAACGGCGCGCAGATCATCGACGTGAACATGGATGAGGGCCTGCTCGATTCCAAAGCGGCGATGCGCACCTTCCTGCGCCTGATCGCAGCGGAGCCGGACATCGCCAAGGTTCCGATCATGGTCGACTCGTCCAAGTGGGACGTGATCGAGGAAGGCCTCAAGAACGTCCAGGGCAAGGCGATCGTCAACTCGATCTCGATGAAAGAGGGCGAGGAGAAGTTCCTCGAGCAGGCGCGCCTGTGCCTCAGCTATGGCGCGGCCGTGGTCGTAATGGCGTTCGACGAGGTGGGGCAGGCGGATACGGCCGCGCGCAAGTACGAGATCAGCAAGCGGGCGTATGAGCTGCTGGTGAAGAACGGCTTCCCGCCGGAAGACATCATCTTCGATCCCAACATCTTCGCGGTAGCGACAGGGATCGAGGAGCACAACAATTACGCGCTCGATTTCTTCGAGGGCGTGAAGCTGATCAAGCAGAACCTGCCTTATGCGCGCACCTCGGGCGGCCTGTCGAACGTGTCGTTCTCGTTCCGCGGCAACGAGCCGGTGCGGCGGGCAATGCACTCGGTGTTCTTGTATCACGCGATCCCGCTCGGCTTCGACATGGCGATCGTCAATGCGGGGCAGCTGGATATCTACGACAATATCGATCCGGAGCTGCGCGAGCGCGTAGAGGATGTGATCCTCAATCGCCGCGAGGATGCGACGGACAGGCTGCTGGAGATCGCGGAAAAATTCCGTGGTCAGAAGGGCGTTGAGAAGAAGGTCGATCTCACCTGGCGGCAGAAACCGGTGAAGGAGCGGCTGACGCATGCGCTGGTCAACGGCATCACGGAGTTCATCGTCGAGGATACGGAAGCGGCGCGCCTGACGGTGGAGCGCCCGCTGCACGTGATCGAAGGCCCGCTGATGGATGGCATGAACATCGTCGGCGACCTGTTCGGCGCCGGCAAGATGTTCCTGCCGCAGGTGGTGAAGTCGG
>JAOATF010000021.1 GCA_030158285.1 Hyphomonadaceae bacterium | reverse complement strand
ATGGGCAAGCCCGAGGGCTATCGCAAGGCCGTGCGGCTGATGGAGCTGGCGGGGCGGTTCGGCCTGCCGGTGGTGGCGCTGGTCGATACGTCGGGCGCCTTCCCGGGCAAGGGCGGCGAGGAGCGTGGACAGGCCGAAGCGCTGGCGCGCGCCATCGAGAGCTGCCTGACGCTGGATACGCCGATGGTGTCGGTGATCGTGGGCGAGGGTGGTTCGGGCGGCGCGGTGGCGCTGGCGTCCGGCAACAAAGTGCTGATGATGGAGCACTCGGTTTACTCGGTGATCTCGCCGGAGGGGGCTGCCTCCATCCTGTTCCACGACGCCAAGCGCGCCAAGGACACCGCCGAGGCGATGAAGATCACCGCGCAGGACCTGCTGAAATTCCGCATCGTCGATGATGTCGTGTCCGAGCCGATGGGTGGCGCGCATCGCGATCCGAAAGCCGCGATCCAGAAGGTGGGCGATGCCGTCGAGAAGGCGCTCGATCAGCTGGCCGGCATGGCGCCGGATGACCTGCGCGCCCAGCGCAAGGAACGTTTCTACGCCATCGGCCGCGAAGGCCTGGCCTAGGACGAAAGCCTCCTCTCCGAAGACATGCTGATAGCCTCCGCGTCCCGCGCGGATTGACTTTGCGCGTCGGCTCGCTCACAAGGTGCGCACTTCCTTGGAGTTACGCCATGGGCGTTACCGTCATCCGCACGCCGGGAACCAGCCCGGCTTTCTGATCACGCGGCCCGCGTTGGCGGTCGCTGATTTTCGCGACGACACGCAAATTCCAAATACGAAGAATCCCAAATGTTCGACTTTCTCAGGCGTTCAGAGCCCCTGTGGGGCCACGCCAATTTCAACCGGCTATGGACGGCGCAGATCCTCTCTGCGTTCGGCAGCCGGATCACGCGCACGGCGATCCCGATCATTGCCGTCAGCGCGCTGGCCGTCTCGCCCTGGCAGGCGGCTGTCCTCTCGGCGCTGACCTATGCGCCTTACGTGATTGCAGGCGCGCTGGGCGGCGGCTTTGTCGAGCGCGCCAACAAGACGCGACTGATGGTGGCGATGGACCTGTTCCGCTTCGCCATTGTGATCGCAGCGCCGGTGGCGTGGTGGTTCAACCTGTTGAATTTCCCGCTGCTCTGCCTGCTGGCCGCGCTGGCGGGGGCGGCGAGTGCGCTGTTCCAGAATGCCGATGTCTCGATCCTGCCGCGCCTTGTGGGCAAGGATCATCTTGTGGCGGCCAATTCGCGGCTGCAGGCGACGGAATCGATTGCAGAGCTGACCGGACCCGGCATTGCCGGCGTGCTGATCGACCTGCTGACGGCGCCGATCGCGATGATCGTGGATGCGTTCACCTTCATCTGGTCGGCGTTCTGGCTGTGGAAGATTCCGAAGGCCGACACGCAGCCTGTAGCGGAAGAGCAGCAAGCGGGGCCGCGCGCGCCGCTGCTGCAGACTCTGCGTGAGGATATCGTGGTTGGCTTCCTGGCCATCGCGCGGTGTCCGCCGATGCGGGCGATCATCACGGCGACCGCGTTCTGGTACATCTCGGCGGGTTTCTTCTTTGCCACGCTGATGGTGTTCCTGCTGCGCGATCTCGGTCTGTCGCCGAGCGTGCTGGGCGTCATCATCTCGGTGGGCGGCTTGTCCGCGCTGCTGGGATCGCTGATGGCGCGCAGGCTGGCGAAGGCGGTGGGCTATGGCCCGGCGCTGGTGCTGGCGTTCTGCATCTCGACGCTGGGCCTGCTCATGCTGATCCCGGCGGCGGCGTTCAAGGCGTGGGCAATCCCGTTCCTCGTGGCGCAGCAATTCCTCGGCGACTTCGGCATCATGATCTTCACCGTGCTGGCGGTGAGCCTGCAGCAGAAGCTGTTGCCGGAGGATCAGCTGGCGCGGGCCAATGGCTTCAACCAGGTGGTCAATGGCGCAGGCATGACGGTGTCGATCCTGATTGCTGGATGGGTCGCTGAAACGATCGGCGTTTCCAACACGGTGATGCTAGGCGCGGGCATTGCCGTGCTGGGCATCGGTCCGCTGCTGACGCGGCATCTGTTGTCGATCAGGGAAGAGCCTGCGGGAGAGGTGGCGGTGGCTGCGTAGGGCTTTTGTGGACGGTGAGGGGGCCGTCCGCCCGCTTCGCGGTCAGCCCCCTCCGGCCCTTCGGGCCACCTCCCCGCCTTCGGCGAGGGAGGACCACAAACCGCGCGGTATGTGGTCCTGCCCCGCGAAGCGGGGAAGGTGGCACGCGAAGCGTGACGGAAGGGGCCGCCGGCGAAGCCGGCGGATGCGTCAGATATGACGCTTCCCTGTTCGGGAAAGACCGGCAGCGACTAGGCCCGCGCGACTGAGCTCACATCGCCATGGCAGCTCTTGTAGCGCTTGCCCGAGCCGCAGGGGCAGGGCGAGTTACGCGGCGTGTTGGTCCACGCAGCCGGCGACGATGAGTCAGACAGCTGCGCCTGTTGTTGCGGCGGAGCGGCCTGTTGCGGCGCGATGGTCGGACGCGAGGCGGTTTGCACCGGGCCCGGGCGGCTGCCGTCGGCGTTGGCGCCCGGCGGCTGTTCCACCACGAACTGGCCGCGCATCAGGAGGCGCGTGACGTCGGTGCGGAGATCGCTCAGCAGGCGTTCGAACAGCGTGAAGGCTTCGTTCTTGAATTCGTTCAGCGGGTCGCGCTGGGCATAGCCACGCAGGTGGATGACCGAACGCAGCTGGTCGAGATGCCAGAGGTGTTCGCGCCAGCGCGTGTCGACGGCCTGGAGCAGGATCTGCTTTTCGAGCCAGCGCATGCGCTCTTCGCCGACCTGCGAGGTCTTCTGCCCGTAGTAGGCGTCGGCAACCTCGTTGAGCTTCTGCGCGACTTCGGCGGTAGCAATGCCTTCGGAGTTCGCCCACTCGCGCACCGGGACAGCCGACTTGTCGAAGCCGAGAATGTCGCCGACCTCTTCCTCGAGGTCGGTGAGGTTCCACTGCTCCTGGTAGGCTTTCTCCGGCATGTGACGCAGGCACATGTCGTTGATGAGCTGCTGGCGCATTTCGGTGATGGTGTCGAAGACGCTGGGCGCGCGCATGAATTCCATGCGCTGCTCGAACACGGCCTTGCGCTGGTCGTTGGTGACGTCGTCGAATTTCAGCAGGTTCTTGCGGATCTCGAAGTTGCGCTGTTCGACGCGCTTCTGCGAGGTCTCAAGCGCGCGGTTCATCCACTTGTGGGTGATCGCCTCGTCTTCCTTGATGCCGAGGCCGCGCATGATGGCGTCGAGACGTTCGGCGGCGAAGATGCGCAGCAGGTCGTCCTCGAGGCAGATGTAGAATTTCGAACGGCCCGGGTCGCCCTGGCGGCCGGTACGGCCACGCAGCTGGTTGTCGATGCGGCGGCTTTCGTGGCGCTCGGTGGCCAGCACGTAGAGACCGCCGGCGGCGAGCGCCTCGGCCTTCTTCGTGGCGACTTCCGCCTCGATGCGCGAACGCATGACCTTGAGTTCGTCCTCGGTCAGCTCGCGACCGGCCTTCTCGGCCAGCGACTTGGCTTCATCCTCGACCATCATCTCGACGTTGCCACCGAGCTGGATGTCGGTGCCGCGGCCCGCCATGTTGGTGGCGACGGTGATGGCGCCCGGCACGCCGGCCTGCGCGATGATGTGGGCTTCACGCTCGTGGTGGCGGGCGTTGAGAACCTGATGCGGGATCTTCTCGGCCGACAGCAGGTTGGAGAGCACTTCCGATTTCTCGATCGACACGGTGCCGACCAGCACGGGCTGCTTGCGGCGCACGCAGTCGCGGATGTCGGCGATGATCGCCTTGTATTTCTCTTTGGCGGTCCGGTAGACGACGTCGTCCTCGTCGATCCGCAGGACCTTGCGGTTGGTCGGGATCTCGGTGACTTCCAGCTTGTAGATGTCGGAGAATTCCTGCGCCTCGGTGGAGGCCGTGCCGGTCATGCCCGCGAGCTTGTCGTAGAGGCGGAAATAGTTCTGGAAGGTGATCGAGGCCAGCGTCTGGTTTTCCGGCTGGATCTTGGTGCGTTCCTTCGCCTCGATGGCCTGGTGCAGGCCTTCGGAGAGGCGGCGGCCCTGCATCATGCGGCCGGTGAATTCGTCGATCAGGACGACCTCGCCATTCTTGACGATGTAGTCCTTGTCCTTCTGGAACAGCTTGTGGGCGCGCAGCGCCTGGTTCGCATGATGGACGAGCGAGACGTTGGCGGGCTCATACAGCGAGCCCTGCAGCACGCCGGCCTGAACCATCAGCTCTTCGATGCGCTCGTTGCCGCTTTCGGAGTACACGATCGAGCGCTGCTTCTCGTCGAGCGTGAAGTCTTCGTCGGCGAGCAGCGGGATGATCGCGTCGATCTGCTGGTACAGCTCCGAACGGTCGTCGGTAGGGCCGGAGATGATCAGCGGCGTGCGGCTTTCATCGACCAGGATCGAGTCGACTTC
>JAOATF010000020.1 GCA_030158285.1 Hyphomonadaceae bacterium | reverse complement strand
ATCTGCCCGGCGCAGGCCATCACGATCGAGGCCGAGCCGCGCGAAGACGGTTCGCGCCGCACCACCCGCTACGACATCGACATGGTGAAGTGCATCTACTGCGGCTTCTGTCAGGAAGCCTGCCCGGTGGACGCCATCGTCGAAGGCCCGAATTTCGAGTTCGCGACGGAAACGCGCGAGGAACTCTACTACGACAAGGAAAGGCTTCTGGAGAACGGCGACCGCTGGGAACGCGAGATCGCCCGCAATCTGGAACTCGATGCACGCTATCGCTAGACAGGCGCGGCTCGCGAACGCGAGTCGAGCCTGTGGACTGAACTGATCATCTGCCCCGTCCGGGGCGCGTTTGTGGAACACAGGAAAGGGAAGGCAGGCCGTGGCGCTGATCGCTTTCTACATCCTCTCGACGATTGTGGTGCTCTCCGCACTCTTTGTCGTCGCAGCAAGAAACCCGGTGCACTCAGTGCTCTGGCTGATCCTGGCGTTCTTCACGTCGGCGGGATTGCTGGTGCTGATCGGGGCGGAGTTCCTCGCGATGCTTCTGGTGGTCGTCTATGTCGGCGCCGTGGCGGTGCTGTTCCTGTTCGTGGTCATGATGCTGGACATCGACTTCGTGGCGCTGAAGCAGGGCTTCCAGAACTACCTTGTGATCGGGATGCTGGTGGCCTTGGCGCTGCTGGCGGAGATCGGGATCGTGGCGGCCGCGGCGACGTTCGGCAGCGGCGAAACCTTCCAGCCGAGTCCGGGCGCGGCGACCAACGCCGAAGCGCTCTCGAAAGTGCTCTACACGGACTACCTGCTGCTGTTCCAGATGTCGGGCATCGTGCTGCTCGTCGCCATGATGGGCGCCATCGTGCTGACGCTGCGCTCGCGGCCGAACGTCAAGCGGCAGAACATTGCTCAACAGACCGGGCGCAAGCGCAAGGATGCGGTTGAGTTGAAAGACGTTCCTCCGGGGCAGGGGATTTAACGATGGACTACGCACAACTCGGCCTCGGGCACTATCTCGCTGTCTCGGCGGCGCTGTTCACCATCGGCGTGTTCGGCATCTTCGTGAACCGCAAGAACATCATCGTCATCCTGATGTCGATCGAGCTGATCCTGCTCTCGGTGAACATCAACCTCGTCGCGTTCTCGGTCTTCAACGGCACGATCATGGGCCAGGTCTTCGCGATGCTGGTGCTGACCGTCGCCGCAGCCGAGGCCGCCGTCGGACTTGCCATTCTCGTCGTCTACTTCCGCAACCGTGGTGAAATCGCGGTTGAGGACGTCAACGTGCTGCGCGGTTAGGGGGAGAAGGGCGTGACCTTCCAGGAACTCGCAGCGATCTTCATCGTGCTGGCGCCCGGCCTTGCCGCGGCGGTCTCGGGCCTTGGCCAGCGCTTCCTTGGCGACAAGGGCGCGATGGCGATCACCACCACCATCGTGATCTCGGCGGCCGTTCTGGCCGGTTACCAGTTCTTCGCCTGGTCGCTCGGCGGCCAATCGGGCGAGACGCATACCATCGTGCTGTCGCGCTGGTTCAACGTCGACACGTTCATCGCTGACTGGGCGATCCGCATCGACGCGCTGTCGGTTGTCATGATGTTCGTGGTGACCAGCGTCTCGGCGCTCGTTCACACCTATTCCATCGGCTACATGTCGGACGATCCGCACCGCGCGCGGTTCTTCGCCTACCTGTCGCTGTTCACCTTCGCCATGCTGATGCTGGTGACGGCGGACAACTTCATCCAGCTGTTCTTCGGCTGGGAAGGCGTGGGTCTCGCGTCCTACCTGCTGATCGGTTTCTGGTACAAGAAGCCGTCGGCCAACAGCGCGGCGATCAAGGCCTTCGTCGTCAACCGCGTGGGCGACTTCGGCTTCGCGCTCGGCATCATGGCGCTGGTGTTCATGATCCAGCCGGCGGCCGGCGTGGACTATACGCAGTTCGGCCTCCACGAATTCTCGTCGATCAAGTTCGAGACGGTGTTCGCCATCGTCGCCAACAACGCGCCGGTTCAGGTGATCGGGCAGACGGTTGCCATGCCGATCCAGCAGGTGACGTTCGACTTCCTTGGCGTCCATGTCTGGGGCCTCGAGATGGCGGCGATCCTGCTGTTCATCGGCGCCATGGGCAAATCGGCCCAGTTCTTCCTGCACACCTGGCTGCCGGACGCGATGGAAGGCCCGACGCCGGTCTCCGCGCTGATCCACGCGGCTACCATGGTGACGGCGGGCGTGTTCCTCGTCTGCCGCGCCTCGCCGATCTTCGCGGTCTGCGATGTGGCGTCGAATCTCGTCACGGTCGTGGGCGCGGTGACCTGCCTGTTCGCGGCGACGGTTGGCCTCGCGCAGAACGACATCAAGCGCGTGGTCGCGTACTCGACCTGTTCGCAGCTCGGCTACATGTTCTTCGCGGCGGGCCTTGGCGGCTACGGCGCAGCGATGTTCCACCTGTTCACCCACGCCTTCTTCAAGGCGCTGCTGTTCCTTGGCGCGGGTTCCGTCATTCACGGCATGCACCATGAGCAGGACATGCGCTTCATGGGCGGCGTGCGCCCCAACATGATGTTCACCTGGGCGATGATGCTGATCGGCACGCTGGCGCTCATCGGCTTCGGCATCCCGGGCACGGATATCGGCTTCGCAGGCTTCTTCTCGAAGGACGCAATCATCGAGACGGCGTTCGCCTCCGACAGCGCCTTCGGACCGTTCGCCTTCTGGTGCTCGATCACCGCCGCGCTGCTGACCAGCTTCTACTCGTGGCGCCTGATGTTCATGACGTTCGAAGGCAAGTTCCGCCCGAATCCGCATGCACATCACGACGATCACGCGCACGCCGACGATCACGGCCATGGCCACGATCATGCTCATGACCACGGCCACGCGAAGCCGAAGGATGGCCGCGCGCCGGCGCATGAATCGCCGAAGATCATGCTCGTGCCGCTGCTCCTGCTGGCGGTTGGCGCCGTGGGCGCGGGCTTCGTGTTCAAGCCGCAATTCCTGACCAGCAATGCCGACAATTTCTGGCAGGGCGTCATCGTGCGCGATGCAGATCCGCTCTACGGCCCGCACGGCATCCACCCGTACGGCGAAGCGACCACGGCGGCTCACGCCCCGGCGGCGGAAGAGCATGCGCCGGCGATCTCGAACGCTGCTGCCTCGCCCGCCGAGGAAGCGCATGGTGCGGCCGCCACGGCAGAGCATGCGGCGCCCGCTGAAGGCGCGCCCGCAGAGGCTCATCACGAGCTGCCGCAATGGGTCGTCTGGGCGCCGTTCATCGTGACGCTGACGGGCTTCATCGGCGCCGTGATCTTCTACCTCTGGGCGCCGTCCATTCCGCGTCGCATGGCGGCGAATGGCGGGCCGATGCACGCGTTCCTGTCGCACAAATGGTATTTCGACGAGATCTACAATTTCGTCTTCGTGAAGGGTACGGCCGCGCTGGGCGACCTGTTCTGGAAGGTGGGCGACAAGAAGATCATCGACGGGCTGGGGCCTGATGGCGTCACCGGCGTCGCCAAGGCGGGCGCGGGCGGGCTGTCGAAACTGCATACGGGCTACATCTTCCACTACGCATTCGTGGTGCTCCTGTCGGCGGTGGTCTTCGCGGCCTTCGTCCTTCTCGGTCAGGGGCGCTAAGTCATGACTGGTTCCATGATCCTCACGCTGACGACCTTCCTGCCGACGGTAGGGGCGCTTCTCATCATCGCGCTGCGCGTGGTGGGCGGGGCCAGCATGGCCTCCAGCGCGTCGAAGAGCATCTCGCTGCTGACATCGCTGGCGACGCTGGTCGTGTCGCTGGTGGCGCTGAGCCAGTTCGATGCGTCGAAGGTGGGCTACCAGCTTGTCGACTCCGCGCCATGGTTCGGCGGCTCGTCCTACAAGATGGGCGTGGACGGTCTTGCCATCTCGCTGGTGATCCTGACGACCGCGCTGATGCCGCTGTGCATCCTGCAGTCGATGAAATCGATCGAGGACCGGCTGGCGGAATACATGATCGCCTTCCTGCTGCTCGAGACGCTGATGATCGGCGTCTTCTGCGCGATGGACCTGATCCTGTTCTACGTCTTCTTCGAAGGCGGCCTGATCCCGATGTTCCTGATCATCGGCGTGTGGGGCGGCAAGAACAAGCTGTACGCGGCGTTCAAGTTCTTCCTCTACACGCTGCTCGGTTCGCTGCTGCTGCTGGCGGCCCTGATCTACATGTCGATCGTCGCGGGCACGACGGACATCCCGACGCTGCAGGAAGGCATCAATCCGCAGACGGGGGCGCTGCTGTTCCCGCCGGAAGTGCAGACGTGGTTGTGGCTGGCGTTCTTCGCGTCGTTCGCGGTGAAACTACCGATGTTCCCGGTGCACACGTGGCTGCCCGACGCGCACGTCGAGGCGCCGACGGCGGGCTCGGTGGTTCTGGCCGCCGTGCTGCTGAAGATGGGCGGCTACGGCTTCCTGCGGTTCTCGCTACCGATGTTCCCGGAGGCATCGCAGCTGTTCCAGCCGCTGATGTTCGCGCTCAGCGTCATCGCCATCGTCTACGCCTCGCTGGTCGCCTTCCGGCAGACCGACATCAAGAAGCTGGTGGCGTACTCGTCGGTTGCGCACATGGGCTTCGTGACGCTCGGCATCTTCTCGTTCAACGAGGCCGGCATCCAGGGCGCCATCTTCCAGATGATCAGCCACGGCGTGATCTCCGGCGCGCTCTTCTTCTGCGTCGGCGTCATCTATGACCGGATGCACACCCGCGAGATCGCGTTCTACGGCGGCCTCGTGCATCGCATGCCGGTCTATGCCGCGCTGTTCATGCTGTTCTCGATGGCCAACGTCGGCCTGCCGGGAACCTCGGGCTTCGTCGGCGAGATCCTCACCATGGTGGGCGGCTTCCAGGCCTCGACGTGGGCTGCGGCTGGCGCGGCGCTCGGCGTGATCTTCTCCGCCGTCTACATGCTGACGCTCTACCGCCGGACGGTGTTCGGCGAGATGACCAACGAGAAGCTGTTCGACATCAAGGACGTTACCGCGCAGGAGTTCTTCATCCTCGGCCTTCTGGCCATCGCGGCGCTGGGCCTCGGCGTCTTCCCGAGCATCGTGTTCGACCTCACCAAGACGTCGTCCATGGAAGTGCTCCGGATGATCGGGCAGTAGGGACGCACCATGGATTTCCTGGCTGACATCACCAACACCCTGCCGGAGACGATCCTCGTCGGCTTCGGTCTCATCGGCCTGCTGCTCGGCGCGATCGGCGGGGACCGCATCTCCGGCCTGCTTCGCCTGGCTGCAGCCACCGCGCTCGCGGTGGCGTCGGCTGTCGCGTTCATGCAGTTCAGCCGTGGCGAGGCGATCACCGCCTTCGTCAGCGCCGACCTGGCGCCGGATGGTCTCTACAAGGCAACGCTGTTCACGCTGTTCGCCAAGTCGGTGACGTATGCCCTGGCGGCGTTCGCGCTCTTCATGTCGGGTGGCGCGCTGAAGTCGGCCCAGATGGAGCGCTATGAGTATCCGCTGCTGGTGACGTTTGGTTCGTTCGGCGCGGGCATGATGCTGTCGGCCAACGACCTGATGACGCTCTATGTCGGCATCGAGACGCTGAGCCTGTCCTCCTACGTGCTGGCCGCCTTCCGGCGCGACAGCATCAAGTCGGCGGAAGCGGGCCTGAAGTATTTCGTGCTTGGCGCGCTGGCCTCGGGCCTGCTGCTTTACGGCTCGGCGCTGGTCTATGGCTTCTCGGGCGGCACCGGTTACGCGACCATCGCGGCATCCTCGTCGTCGGTCGGCCTGATTGTCGGCCTGGTGTTTGTGATCTGCGGTCTGGCGTTCAAGGCTTCGGCCGCGCCGTTCCACATCTGGACGCCGGACGTCTACGAAGGCGCCCCGTCGCCGGTCGTGGCGTTCTTCTCGACCGCGCCGAAGATCGCTGCTGTCGGCCTGCTGGCGCACGTGCTGTTCACGGCGTTCGGCCCGCACTTCAAATCCTGGCAGCAGATCATCGCGATCATCTCTGCGGCTTCCATGCTGATCGGCGCGTTCGGCGCGCTGATGCAGAACAGCATCAAGCGCATCCTGGCCTATTCCTCGATCTCCAACGTCGGCTTCGCGCTGATCGGCATCGCCGCTGGCGCGGAGACAGGCGCGGCTGCCGTGCTGGTCTACATGACGCTCTATGTAATCGCGACGCTGGGCATGTTCGGCGGCGTGTTGGCTTTGCGCCGCGGCGGCAAGGCGATCGACCAGATTTCGGATCTCAATGGTCTCGTGAAGTCCAAGCCGGGCATGGCGCTGGGTCTGCTGGTGCTGATCTTCTCGGTCGCGGGTATTCCGCCGGCTGCCGGTTTCTGGGGCAAGCTGCAGGTGTTCACCGCCGGTATCGAAAGCGGCCTGCTGTGGCTGGTTCTCGTGGGCTGTCTCGCGAGCGTGGTGTCGCTGGGCTACTATCTGCGCCTCGTCTGGGCGATGTTCATGAAGCCCGCCGGCGAGCCACTGGACAAGACCGACATCTCGGTGGGCGCAACGGTGGCGATCTCGACGCTGCTGATGTTCCCGGTGCTGACCATCGTGATCCAGTTCCTGCTCGACCTGGCCGCACGCGCGGCCGGCGGCTGAGGTGGCCCTCGAACTGCTCTCGAGCGCCTGGCCGGTCATCCGGTTCGCCGAGATCGATTCCACCAACGAGGAAGCACGCCGCCGCGCCGTCGCGGGCGACACCGGCCCGTGTTGGCTGGTGACGGAAGCGCAGACGGCCGGGCGGGGCAGGCTGGGGCGGCAATGGTCATCGCCGCAGGGCAATCTCTACACGACGGCGCTGCTGCCCTATCCCCGTCCCGCGGCCGAGGCGACCGTCGTGCCGTTCGCGGCCGGGCTGGCCGTCATCGACGCGGCGCGGTCGACGGGCGTCGACACGGCGACGCTGAAGCTGAAATGGCCGAACGATGTATTGGCGGGCGGCGCCAAGCTTTCGGGCATCCTGATCGAGACGGGTCTGTTGCATGGCAAGCTCTGGATGGCGGCGGGGTTCGGCGTGAACGTGGAGATTGCGCCGGAGCGGCCGGATCGCCCGACTTCCTGCCTGAGTGGCCTGCCGGGCGGGCAGGGGCTGACGGCGCAGCGCCTGCTGTCCGCACTGGACCTGGCATTCCGCGCGCGGCTTTACAGCCTGCTGACCGAGGGCTTTGCGCGAGTGCGCGAAGACTGGCTCGCCCATGCCGCGTATCTCGGCCAAACGATCGAGGTTAATGGCCTGAAAGGCGAGATGACGGGGCTCGCCGATGATGGCGCGCTCATCCTGCGGCTTGAGGATGGGATCGAAGCCCATGTTCGCGCCGGTGAAATCTCGCTATTGAGCTAGGCTGGGCCGCAGGGTCCACGCTGCAGGGAAGTTCGCATGCTGCTGGCAATCGACACGGGCAACACCAACACGCTGTTCGCCGTCCACGACGGCGCGAACTGGCGGGCGCAGTGGCGTTCGTCCACCGACATGACCAAGACGGCGGATGACTATGCCGTGTGGCTGTCGACCCTGATGAAGCTGCATGATCTCGAGCTGTCGCAGATCGACGACTGCATCATCTCCACCGTGGTTCCGCAGTCGCTGTTCAACCAGCGCAACTTCGCGCGCCGCTATCTCAACGTCGAACCCTTCGTGATCGGCGAGAATGTCGAGCTGGGTGTGAAGGTGAACCTGCCCAAGCCGGCCGAGGTCGGCGCGGACCGTCTCGTCAACGCCGTTGGCTCGCATGGCAACTATCCCGGCCCGCTGATCGTGATCGACAGCGGCACGGCGACGACATTCGACGTAGTGGGCGAAGATGGCTCGTTCGAAGGCGGCATTATCGCCCCCGGCATCAACCTGTCGATGAAGGCGCTGCACGACGCCGCCGCCAAGCTGCCGCGCGTGGCGATCCAGCGCCCGCCCAGCGTGATCGGCAAGGATACGGTTACAGCCATGCAATCCGGCGTGTTCTGGGGCTATATCGACCTGATCGACGGGCTGGTCGAACGCATCAAGGCCGAGTACGGCAGACCGATGACAGCCATCGCCACCGGCGGCGTCGCCTCCCTGTTCGAAGGCGCCGCCCAGAAGATCGACCATTTCGACAGCGACATCACCATCAAGGGGCTTCGCATCCTGTACGAACGCAATATCACGCAAGCCGCCAAAGAGCTGAAATGAAGGGCGACGAATTCATCTTCGCGCCACTCGGCGGCTGCCGCGAAATCGGAATGAACCTGAACGCCTACGCCTATGGTCCGCCGGATAACCGGCGCTGGATCATTGTCGATGTCGGCGTGACGTTCGGCGACGATACGACGCCCGGCGTCGATCTCATCATGCCGGATCCGGTCTATCTCGAAAGCTATGCCGAGGACATCGAGGCGATCATCCTCACGCATGCGCACGAGGACCATATCGGCGCCATCGCGTGGCTGTGGCCCAAGCTGCGCGCGCCGATCTATGCGACGCCGTTCACAGCCTACCTCGTCAACGAGAAGCTGCGTGAGCGCGGGCTCGACAAGGTGGCGCCGCTGCATGTGCTCCAACTGCGTGACAAGCGCCAGTTCGGGCCGTTCGAGGTGGAACTGATCACGCTCACCCACTCGATCCCCGAACCGAACGGTCTCGCGATCCGCACGCCGCTGGGCACAGTGCTGCACACGGGCGACTGGAAGATCGATCCCGATCCGATCATCGGCGAGGATTTCGATCAGGCGAAGATCGAGCAGCTGGGGCGCGAAGGCATTCTCGCCATGGTATGCGATAGCACCAACGTGTTCGAGGAAGGCGAAGCCGGTTCCGAAGGCATGGCGGCCGAGGCGCTGAAGCGGGCTGTTGCGGAACAGACCGGTCGCGTGGCGATCACGGCGTTTGCGTCGAACGTGGCGCGCGTGCAGTCGGCGTGTGCTGCGGCCAAGGCGAACAACCGGCAGGTGTGTCTGCTGGGGCGGTCCATGGTGCGCGTGGCGGCGGCGGCCCAGTCTGTGGGCATGCTGCAAGGCATCAAGTTCATCGAGCCGAGCGATGCGGTCTACCTGCCGCCGCAGAACGTGCTCTATCTTTGCACCGGCAGCCAAGGCGAGCCGAATGCGGCGCTGGCGCGGATCGCGCGCGGCGACCATCCGGTGGTGAAGCTCAGCTCCGAAGACACGGTGATCTTCTCCTCGCGTGTCATCCCGGGCAATGAGCGGTCGATCGGCGCGATCCAGAACATGCTGGCGGAGCGCAACATCAAGCTGGTGACGGATCGCCAGTTCGACATTCACGTCTCCGGCCACCCCTGCCGCGACGAGTTGCGCCGGATGTACATGTGGGCCAAGCCGCAGATCGCGATACCGGTGCACGGCGAGCGCCGCCACATCATGGAGCATGCGCGCTTTGCGAAGTCGCTGCAGGTTCCGCAAGCCATCACGCCGGACAACGGCCACATCATCCGTCTCGCGCCGGGCTCGGTGGAAGTCATCGACGAGGTGCCTGCGGGTCGCCTGCATGTCGATGGCGAGGTGCTGACGTCCGACAAGGCCGGCGGCATGTGGGAACGCAAGAAGATGGCGTACAACGGCCATCTCAGCATCAGCGTCGTTATCTCCAAGGGCAAGGTCGAGGATGGCCCGATCATCGTCGCGCGTGGCTTCTCGGAAACCGATGGGCGCCCTGCAGATGAATCGCTGGAGCCGCTCGACGAGGCGGCTGAGCGTGCGCTCGATGGCCTGAAGCGCGGCGATTTTGGCGACGACGAGAAGATCGAGAAGGCGCTGTCACGCGCCGTTCGCCGGGCGGCGGAGACCGAGTTCGGCAAGCGCCCGCTCGTCGACGTCACGATACACAGGATCTAGCTGCGGAGTTCGCCCATGACCATCGGTCGCCTGAACCATATCGGCATCGCGGTGCCGTCGATCGAGAAGGCTTTCGAGACCTATCGCAAGCTCTATGGCGCGACCGAGTTCGTGCAGCCGTTCGACATGCCGGCCCAGGGCGTGCGCGTCGGCTTCGTCAATCTCCCCAACACGCAGCTGGAGATCATCGAGCCGCTGGGCGAGAAGTCGCCGATCATCAACTTCCTCGAGAAGAACCCGAAGGGCGGACAGCACCATGTCTGCTTCGAGGTGCCGGAAATCCATGCCGCCAAGGCGGATATGGAAGCCAAGGGCGCCAAGGTGCTGGGCGAGCCGCGGATCGGCGCCCACGGCACGCTGGTGATCTTCGTCCATCCGAAGGATTCAGATGGTGTGCTGATCGAACTCATGGAAACCCCGAAGGGTCACCACTAGCTTCTGCTCATGGGCATTTTCGAAGCGATTGTCGTTTTCTTCTCGGCCTGGTGGGTGATCTTCCTGCCGGTGCTGTCTGCCGGCACGCGCAGCCAGCACGAGGCCGGGGACGTGATTCCCGGGACCGACCGCTCGGCGCCCGTCCGGATCAAGTGGATGTGGAAATTCCTGATCCCCACGATCGGGGCCGCGGCGATCACTTTCCTTCTCTGGCTGGCGCTCCATATGCACTGGCTGGATTTCATGATTCCAAAGCGTTAGCCCCAGATTGGCCTCATTGCGCGGCTGCAAATGGGGGGCTATCAGCCTAGCCAGACTGAAGCTTTCCGGGACGTTGCATGCGCCTTTCTCGTTATTTCCTGCCGGTCCTCAAGGAGGCGCCGGCCGACGCGCAGATCGTGTCGCACCAGCTGATGCTGCGCGCCGGCATGATCAAACAGAACGGCGCGGGCATCTATTCCTGGCTGCCGCTGGGCATGCGCGTGCTGCACAAGATCGAGAAGATCGTGCGCGAGGAACAGGAGCGCGCCGGCGCCATCGAGCTGCTGATGCCGACCATCCAGTCGGCCGAACTCTGGAAGGAGAGCGGCCGGTACGACGCCTATGGCAAGGAGATGCTGCGCATCACCGACCGCCACGAGCGCGAGATGCTCTACGGCCCGACGAACGAGGAGATGATCACCGACATCTTCCGGACGTATGTGCGCTCGTACAAGCAGCTGCCGCTGAACCTCTACCACATCCAGTGGAAATTCCGCGATGAAGTGCGCCCGCGTTTCGGCGTGATGCGTGGCCGCGAATTCCTGATGAAGGACGCGTATTCGTTCGACGTTACCGCGGATGCGGCCAAGCAATCCTATTACCGGATGTTCTGCGCCTACCTGAACACGTTCAGCCGCATGGGCCTCAAGGCCGTGCCGATGCGCGCCGATACGGGCCCGATCGGCGGCGATCTCAGCCACGAATTCATCGTGCTGGCGGAAACGGGCGAGAGCGCCGTGTTCTGCGACAGCGCGCTGGTCGACATGCCGCCGCCGGGCGCCGGTCTCGATTTCTGGCAGGACCTGCTGCCGGAAGTGGAGAAGCGCACGAAGCTCTACGCGGCCACTGAAGAGATGCACGATCAGGCCCGCTTCGAAAGCGAAGTGCCGGCCGAGCGTCGCCTGTCGGCGCGCGGCATCGAGGTCGGCCACATCTTCTATTTCGGCACGAAATACTCCGCGCCGATGAAGGCCGAAGTCACCACGTCCGACGGGAAGAACATCCCGGTCGAGATGGGCTCCTACGGCATCGGCGTCTCGCGCCTTCTCGGCGCCATCATCGAAGCCAGCCATGACGACAAGGGTGTCATCTGGCCCTCATCCGTTGCGCCGTTCGAAACCGCCGTGGTCAGCCTGCGCGCCGACGATGCGGACGTCACCAAGGTCTGCGAAAGCGCCTATGGCCAGCTGATGAACGCCGGCGTCGATGCGCTCTATGACGATACGGCCGAGCGTCCTGGCGCCAAATTCTCCACCATGGAGCTGATCGGCGTGCCCGAACTCATCGTGGTCGGTCCCAAGGGCGTCAAAGCGGGCGTGGTCGAGTATCGCAACCGCAAGGCGGGCAGCAGCGAGGAAATGACGCTGGAAGCCGCCATCAATCGCTGCCTCGCCGGCAGGAAGGCATAGGCCGAATGAGCGCGGTGAAGGATCAGCGGATCGTCGAGAAACCTTTCGGGCCGTTCGAACGCATGCTCGCCATGCGCTATCTCGGCGCCAAGCGCGAGCATGGCGGTCTGGCCTTCATCTCGATCGTCTCGGTCGTCGGCATTACGCTGGGCGTCTCTGCGCTGATCTTCATGATGTCGGTGATGAACGGCTTCCGCCTGGAGCTGATCAACAAGATCGTCGGCTTCGAACCGCACGTCTTCATCGACACGCGCGGCGCTCCGCAGAGCGCCGTCGAGTCCCTGATCGAGGAGCTGCGCACGCGCCCGGGCGTGGAGAATGTCGAGCCGCTGCATGAAGGCACGGGCCTCGCGTCGGCCTATGGCCGCAGCGAAGGCATCCAGGTGCGTGGCATCCGCCCGGAAGACCTGCGCAAGAACAAGCTGATCGCGGACAGCGTCGCCAAGGGCCAGAAGCTGCGCGACACGCCCGGCGCAGAATGGCCGCGTACGCCGGTGGGACAGGGCTCGCTCGATCGCTTTGGCGATGAAGGCGCGCTGTCGCAGGACATCGTGATGGGCGACGCTTTCGCCTATGCGCTGGGTGTCGGCGTCGGCGACAAGGTTACCCTGACGCAGGCCAACGGCGCCCGCACGGTGCTGGGCACGGCCCCGCGCACCAAGACCTACACCATCTCGGCCATCTACCATGTCGGCAACGAGCGGTTCGACCGTTACGTCGTGTTCCTGCCGATCGAAGCATCCAAGCTGCTGTTCGGCTATGACCAGGGCTATCCGTGGGTGGGCTTGCGCGTGTCCGATCCCGACGGCGCTGACGACTTCGTCCAGAAGCTGGAGAAAGAAAAACCGTACAGCATGCAGAGCTGGATCCAGCGCAACGGCGCCTACATGTCCGCGCTTGTCGTCGAGCGGAACGTGATGCGGCTGATCCTGTTTATCGTCGTGATCATCACATCGTTGAACATCATCACCGGCGTGCTGATGCTGGTGAAGAACAAGGCGCGCGATATCGCTATCCTGCGCACGATTGGCGCGACGCGCGCCGGCGTGGTGCGGATATTCCTGATGACAGGAACGGTGCTTGGCATGACTGGCGTTGCCGTCGGCGTCGCGATCGGAACGCTGGGCGCGATCTTCATCGCGCCGATCCAGCACTTTGTCGAAGACTTCATCCGCATCTTCAATCCTGAGTTCGAAGGCATCTTCCCTCCGAGCATTTACCAGCTCGACTCGCTGCCTGCGCAGCTGGAATGGGCTGAAGTTGGCTGGGTCGCCGGCATGGCCTTCATCGTCACCCTGCTGATGTCGGTGATCCCGTCCATGTGGGCCGCGCGTCTCAACCCCGTCGAAGCGCTCAGGTTCGAATGATGACCGATACCAATGCTTCCCGAACGGACGCGGTTCTGTCGCTTCGCCAGGTGTCGCGGCAATACAAATCCGGAGACCGGATCCTGCACGTCCTGCGTGGCGTCGATCTCGATCTCTTTCCCGGTGAAATCTGCGGGATGATCGGACCTTCCGGTTCGGGCAAGTCGACGCTGCTTCACGTCGCCGGGCTGCTGGAAAAGCCGGATGCCGGCCATGTGATGTTCGGCGGCAAGGACGCGCTGAAGATGTCGGACGACGCGCGCACGCATGCGCGCCGCCTGCAGCTCGGCTTCGTCTACCAGTTCCACCACCTGCTGCCGGAGCTGAACGCGGTCGACAACGTCGCCGCGCCGCTGATGATCAACGGCCAGTCGCGTTCCAAGGCGCGCAAGCGCGCGCAGGAACTGCTGCGCATGATGAACCTGAACGAGCGTGACCATCACCGCCCCGGCCAGCTTTCGGGCGGGGAACAGCAGCGGGTGGCTATCGCCCGGTCGCTGGCCAACAAGCCCAAGGTCCTGATCGCCGACGAACCGACCGGGAACCTCGATCCCAACACCTCTCGCGTGGTTTTCCAGAGCCTTTTTGACATCGCGAAGCAGGAAGGGGTGGCGGTGCTCGTCGCGACCCATAACGTGGAACTGACGAGCTACATGGATCGCGTCCTCGCCCTGCAGAACGGCCTGCTTGGCCCGGCGCCGCAGCGCGCGGCGGCAGACTCGGTCTAGGTTCGGCTTGTCGACACGACACCGGAGCTGCCCACGATGACCACGGAAGCCCCACGCTTCATCCACCTGCGGGTCCGCACGGCGCTGTCGCTGCTGCAATCGATGATCCGTCCGAAGGATCTCGCCAAGTGGGCGTCAAACAACGCTGTGCCGGCGGTGGGCGTGACGGACGTCAACCTGTTTGCCGCGCTGGAACTGGCCGAAGGGCTCACCGAGCTGGGCGTGCAGGCGATCACTGGCCTGACGCTGAGCGTGCTCGAGCCGGGCGTGACAGGCGAGACCGGCAAGCTGGTGCTGATCGCGCAGAACCAGGCCGGCTATCTCAACCTCATGAAGCTCTCGACCGAGGGCTTCGTCTCGCCCGCCGGTCCGGAGGGACAGGTGATGCTGGCCACCGTTCTGGAAAATGCCGAGGGGCTGATCTGTCTCACGGGCGGCTCTGAAGGCCTGCTCAATCGGCGCGCCGCGACCGGGCGCGTGGATGAGGTGCGCAAGCGCCTGAAGGAACTGGCCGAGGTTTTCGGCGACCGGCTCTATGTCGAGCTGCAGCGCCACGGCAAACCTGAAGAGGCTGCCGCCGAGGGTGTGCTCGTCGATCTGGCCTATGAGCTTGGCCTGCCGCTGGTCGCGACCAACGACGCGCGCTTCACCAAGCCGTCGCAGCACGGCGTGCATGACGTGCTGATGTGCATCGCCAACTCCGCCTATGTCAGCCAGGCGGATCGTCCGCGTGCGTCGCCGCAACAGTATCTGAAATCACCCGAGGAGATGGCGGCGGTCTTTGCGGACCTTCCCGAGGCGCTGGCCTCCACGGTCGAGATTGCACGGCGCTGTTCCTTCCGCCCGAAGAAACACAAGCCCATCCTGCCGCCTTTCGACACCAAACGCGGCCGCAACGAGGCGGCGGAGTTGAAGGCGCAGGCCGAGACTGGTCTCAAGGAGCGCCTGAAGGTCGTCATCCCGGCGGCGGAGCTGTCCGTTTATGAAGAGCGGCTGGCCTACGAACTCGGCATCATCGAGCGGATGGGTTTCCCGGGCTACTTCCTGATCGTGGCGGACTTCATCAAGTGGGCCAAGGCGAACGACATTCCGGTCGGGCCGGGTCGGGGCTCGGGCGCCGGTTCGCTGGTGGCGTGGGTTCTCACGATCACCGACCTTGATCCGATCCGGTTTGGCCTTCTGTTCGAACGCTTCCTCAACCCGGAACGCGTCTCGATGCCCGACTTCGACGTCGACTTCTGCCAGGAACGTCGGGGCGAGGTGATCGAATACGTGCGTGGGAAATACGGCTCCGATCGCGTCTCGCAGATCATCACATTCGGTACGCTGCAGGCGCGCGCCGTGCTGCGCGATGTGGGCCGTGTGCTGCAGCTCCCGTTCCACCAGGTGGACAAGCTCGCCAAGCTGGTGCCGTTCAACCCCGCCAAGCCGCCCACGCTGGCGGAATCGCTGGAGATGGAGCCGAAGCTCGAAGAGGCGATCGAGGAAGACGAAGCCGTCGCCAGCCTGTTCGAGACGGCGCAGCAGCTGGAAGGCCTCTACCGGAACGCGTCCACACACGCCGCCGGTATCGTTATCGGCGACCGGCCGCTGGTTGAACTCGTCGGTCTCTACCGCGATCCGCGGTCGGAGATCCCGGCCAGCCAGTTCAACATGAAATGGGCCGAAGCCGCGGGCCTCGTGAAGTTCGACTTCCTCGGCCTCAAGACGCTGACCGTCATCGATCGCGCGATCCAGATGATCGCGAACAAGGGCGTGACGGTTGATCTCGCCCGCTTGCCGCTGGACGACGCCAAGACCTACGAAATGCTGCAGAAGGGCGACGTTGTCGGCGTGTTCCAGGTGGAAAGCCAGGGCATGCGGCGTGCGCTCGTCGACATGGTGCCCGACCGGTTCGAAGACCTGATTGTTCTCGTGGCGCTCTATCGTCCCGGCCCGATGGCCAACATCCCCACCTATTGCAACCGCAAGAAGGGGCTGGAGGAGACGACTTATTTCAACGATGCGCTGACGCCGTGGCTGCAACCGATCCTGGAGCCGACCTTCGGCATCATCACCTATCAGGAACAGGTGATGCAGGTGGCGCGCGACATGGGCGGCTACTCGTTCGGGGAGGCTGACCTTCTGCGCCGCGCCATGGGCAAGAAGATCCGCTCGGAGATGGACAACCAGCGTGTCCGCTTCGTGAAAGGGGCGCTTGAGAAGGGTATCTCCGAGGACGATGCCAACCTGACGTTCGACGCGTGCGCGAAGTTCGCCGACTACGGCTTCAATAAATCCCACTCCGCGCCCTACGCCCTGCTGACCTACCAGACAGCCTGGCTGAAGGCGAACCACCCGGTCGAATTCCTCGCCGCCTCGATGAGCCTCGACGCCGGCAACACCGACAAGCTGGCGGTCTTCTTCCAGGAAGCGCGCCGCATGGGCGTTGAAGTGCGCCCGCCGGATATCAACGAGTCCTGCGCCGACTTCACGGTAGAGGGCGAGGCCGTGCGATATGCGCTCGGCGCCATCAAGGGCGTGGGCAAGCCGGCGATGCTGTCGGTGGAAGAGGCCCGCAACGCCGGACCGTTCCGCGACCTGCAGGACTTTGCCGAACGGGTCGATCCGCGCCTCGTGAACCGCCGCTGCTTCGAGGCGCTATCAAAGGCAGGCGCCTTCAATCCGATCGAGCCGAACCGCGCCAAGGCGTTTGCCGCCGCGCCTATGCTGTCGGCCGTCGCTTCGGCGGCAGACGAGCAACGCAACTCGAACCAGGTGAACCTCTTCGCCGACGAGCCGCCGCAACGCCTGCGCCTGCCGGATGCCGTGGCATGGGGCGAGTCCGACCGCCTCGACCACGAGCTGGCCAGCGTCGGCTTTTTTCTATCAGGCCACCCGCTCGACGATCTGCTCACCGGCAGCATGCGCCAACGCATCACGCTGGCGGCGGAACGCGAGATCGTGGGTCACGAACGCAACTTCCTCGACATGATCGGGGTCGTGCGCGCGCGCGTGGAAAAGCCCGCCAAGGCCGGCGGCAAGTTTGCCATCGTCACCCTGTCGGACCCGTCCGGCGAGTACGAGCTGTTCGTCAATGACGACCTGTTGCAGACGGCGCGCGACACGCTGGAAGTCGGGGGCAGGGTGATCTGCCGCGTCCGCGTCCGGAAGGTGGACGAAGAACTCCGCTTCTCGATGGACAGCGTGAAGGAGCTGACCAAGGCGTCCATCGGCACGCACGAAACGCTGCTGGTCCGGCTGAGCGCCGACGCTCCCATGGCCCGCATTGCCGGCGTGGTGGAGGGGCTCAAGAAAAGCCCGTCGCAGAATGCCCTTGGGACCATCCATCTCGAAATCCCGCTGGAGGGCGATCGGGTCGTGACCATCGCGCTGGAGGGCAAATACCCGGTCGATTTCGTTGCCATTCAGGCGTTCAAGTCGGTTCCGGGCGTCAACCAGGTCCGGCCGGCAGCTGCCTAATGCCTGAATTCATTGGAATTTCGGGCGGACGACGGCAGGCTTGCCGCCTGTTCAAAACCGCGTATAACCCGCGCCATTCCGACACGCGGACCCATTCCGGTGCGGGCGCAAGCCTGTTCTGTCCGCGGCGGCCAACCGGATCAGGAGACTACATGGCACTGCCCGACTTCTCTATGCGCCAATTGCTTGAAGCAGGCGCCCACTTCGGCCACCAGGTTCACCGCTGGAACCCCAAGATGAAGCCCTTCATCTTCGGCGAGCGTTCCGGCATCCACATCATCGACCTCTCCCAGTCCGTGCCGCTGCTGCACCAGGCGCTGGTGAAGGTGCGTGAAGTTGCTGGCAAGGGCGGCCGCGTGCTGTTCGTCGGCACCAAGCGCCAGGCTGCTGAAGCCATCGCGGAGGCCGCCGGCCGCTGCGCGCAATACTACATGAACGATCGCTGGCTGGGCGGCACGCTCACCAACTGGGCCACCGTTTCCAACTCGATCAAGCGCCTGCGCGAACTCGACGAGATGCTGGAAGCTGGCGGCGAGACCGGCCACACCAAGAAAGAACTGCTGGGCGTCCAGCGCGAGAAGGAAAAGCTGCAGCGCGTGCTCGGCGGTATCCGTAACATGGGCGGCCTGCCGGACCTGATGTTCGTGATCGACACCAACAAGGAGTCGATCGCGGTCAAGGAAGCCCGCAAGCTCGGCATCCCGGTTGTCGCGATCATCGACACCAACTGCGATCCGCAGGAAGTCGACTTCCCGATCCCGGGCAATGACGACGCCGCCCGCGCGATCCAGCTCTACTGCGGCCTCATCGCCGACGCCGTGCTCGATGGCATGGCCGACTCGTCGATGGCCTCGGGTGAAGACCTGGGCGCCGCCGCGGTTGTCAACGAACCGGCTCTCGCCGCCACGACCGGCGCAGACGCGCAGTAAATCGCATCGCGGCCATGCGGGTGACACAGATCACCCGCATGGCTGTCGATCGCGAAAACAGTTTGAACCAACTTGCGCGCCGTGCGGCTCAACGCCCGCGGCGCGCAATTGAACACTCAGGAGACACACATGGCCGAGATCACCGCCGCGCTCGTGAAACAGCTGCGCGACAAGACCGGTGCTGGCATGATGGACGCCAAGAAGGCGCTCGTCGAAAACAACGGCGACATCGAAGCGTCGGCTGACTGGCTGCGCGAGAAGGGCATTCTCAAGGCTGCCAAGAAGGCTGACCGCATTGCCGCCGAAGGCCTCATCGGCCTCGCTTCCAAAGGCACGTCTGCCGCGCTCGTCGAAGTGAACTCCGAAACGGACTTCGTCGGCAAGAACGCCGAATTCCAGGGCGCTGTCCGCGAAGTCGCCGGCGCTGCGCTCGCCAATGGCGGTGACCCGGCCAAGACGCTGCATGCGGCTTCGTCCGCCGGCAACACGATCGGCGAAATGCTGGTCGGTCTCGTCGCAAAGATCGGCGAGAACATGTCGCTCCGTCGCTCGACCAGCCTGTCCGTCAACGATGGCGTGGTCGCCGCTTACCTGCACAACACCGCTGCCGACAGCGTCGGCAAGATCGGCGTGCTGGTTGCGCTCGAATCGTCGGCTGACAAGGCGCGCCTGAACGATCTCGGCCGCAAGGTCGCGATGCACGTGGCTTCGGCCAAGCCGCTCGCCGCCACCACTGCGGAACTCGATCCCGCCGTGGTCGAGAAGGAAAAGCAGATCCTGACCGCCCAGGCGTCCGAGTCGGGCAAGCCGGCCGCCGTCATCGAGAAGATGGTCGAAGGCCGTATCCGTAAATTCTATCAGGAATCGGTCCTGGTCGAGCAGGCTTTCGTCATGGACCCGGACGTCACCGTTGGCGCTTTCATCGAAAAGCACGCCAAGGAATTCGGGACTCCGGTGAAACTCATCGGTTTCGTCCGTTACGAAGTCGGCGAAGGCATCGAAAAAGCCGCATCCGACTTTGCTGCGGAAGTCGCGTCTTTCAGCCAGCCGAAGGCGTAAAGCCTTTGCGGAATCCGCAGTTTAGCGGATAGAGTCTGACGGCCCGGCGCAACATGCGTCCGGGCCGTCCACGCAAACGGCCCCGGGTGGTGGAGGAAGGCAAAGATGGCTGATCACGCTAGCCTCAGATTCAAGCGGGTCCTCCTGAAGATCTCGGGCGAGGCCCTGATGGGCGATCAGGGCTACGGGATCGATGTCCCCGCGGTCACCAAGTACGCCGAAGAAATCAAATCCGCGATCGAGCTGGGCTGCCAGATCTGCCTCGTCATCGGCGGCGGCAATATCTGGCGCGGCAAGTGGGGCGTGGACGCGGGCATGGAACGCGCGCAGGCCGACCACATGGGGATGCTCGCCACCGTGATGAACGCGCTGGTGATGCAGAACTCGCTGGAGAGCATCGGCGTGCCGACGCGCGTGCAGTCCGGCATCCCGATGATGTCGATCGCAGAACCGTTCATTCGCCGCCGCGCCATCCGCCACATGGAAAAGGGCCGCGTCGTGATCTTCGCCGCCGGCACCGGCAACCCGTTCTTCACGACCGACACAGGCGCAGCGTTGCGCGCTGCCGAGATGAATTGCGATGCGATGCTCAAGGGCACGCAGGTCGATGGCGTCTACACGGCCGATCCGAAGGTCGATGCCGACGCCACGCGCTTCGACACGCTGGACTACATGGAAGTGCTCTCGAAGGAGCTGAAGGTGATGGACGCCACCGCCATCAGCCTCCTCAAGGAAAACAAGATCCCGATCGTTGTCTTCCGCATCCGGGACAAGGGCGGCC
>JAOATF010000019.1 GCA_030158285.1 Hyphomonadaceae bacterium | reverse complement strand
GGAATCACAAAGCACCCAGAACCACTCACCTCATTTCCAGCCAGGCTCTGAGGAGGCTGCCATGAAATTCCACGCATCCCTTATTGCTGCTGCATCCATCATATCCCTGTCGCTCGCCGCCTGCGCGCCCAAGGCGGAAGAGGCGCCCGTCGCCGAAACGCCGGCCGCGCCCGCCATCGCCGCCTTCGCCGAAAGCGCCGATGTGAAGCCGTTCGCGATCGGTGAGCTCCAGGCCGCCGCCCTGCGCGATGGTGGCGGCGCTTTCGCCAACGACAACAAGACGGTCGCGATCAATAAGACCAAGGCCGATGTCGATGCCGTGCTCACCGCCAACGGCCTGCCGACGGAGGAGCTGACCCTGTCGATCCAGCCGCTGCTGGTGCGCACGACCGACAAGGTGCTGCTGTTCGATACCGGCGCTGCCGCCTCGTTCGGCCCCGGCGCAGGCAAGCTACCCGCTTCGCTGACAGCTGCTGGCGTCGAGCCCGGCGCGATCACCGACATCTTCATCAGCCACATGCACGGCGATCACGTCGCCGGCCTGGTCACGGCCGATGGCGCGCTCGCCTATCCCAACGCCACGGTCCATCTCTCGGTCAATGAATGGGCGGCGATGCAAGCGGACAAGACGCTCGCCGCGCTCGTTACTGCCGTCACGCCGAAAGTCGCCACGTTCGAACCGGGGGCCGACATTGTTCCGGGCGTGAAAGCTGTCGACATCAAGGGCCACACGCCGGGCCACTCCGGTTACCTGATCGGCTCGGGCGCCGATTCGCTGCTCTATATCGGCGACATGGCCCACCATTCGGTCATCTCGGTGCAACAACCCGACTGGACCATCGCCTTCGACGGCGATGCCCCCACCGCACAAGCCAGCCGCAAGGAGGTCATCACGTCCGCAGCGGCCTCTGGCCAGCGCATCTACGCCGTGCACTTCCCCTTCCCCGGCCTCGGCAAGTTCACAGCCAAGGACGGCGGCTACGTCTGGACGGCCGAATAGGACTGCGCTTTCCTCCCTTCGCCCGGGCATGACATCCGTGGCGAAGGGAGACTGCCATGGTCGACAAGGCCCGGCGCGAAGAACTCTTGCGCGAATACCAGGAGCGCCCGCCGCAATACGGCGTGTTCGCCGTCCGCAATGCCAAGTCCGGCGAAGTCTGGGTCGGCACATCGAAGAATCTCGACGTGCAGCAGAACGGGCTGTGGACGCGCCTCCGCGGCAAGATGCTGGTCAACAAGGACGTGCAGGCGTCCTGGAACAAGCATGGCGAAGCCAGCTTCAGCTATTCGATCCTCGAACGCATCACCGAATCCGACGTGCACGTCATCGAACGCATGATGCCCGAACGCGCCGCCGCCTGGCGCACGCAGCTCGGCGCCGGCGTCATCAAAGGCACCTGATCAGGGGGACATGACGACGATCATCGGCCCAAGCGGGAACGCGCCATCCATCCGCTGCAGCGACGGCGCCCACAGGCTCGACACCGTGCCATCGAGATAGAGCGCGTTCGCGCTCTTCAGGTCGTCGCGAAAGAACCGCGCCATCTTGCCGAACGACACGGGCCGGTCGGAGATCACGAACCGCGCCTCGTGCTCGCTGGTCACGCCGACGCCATTGCGCATGAAGCGCGACTCGCCATCTTCGCTGAACGCCGGATGCATCGCGCCATCGATCACCAGCATCGGCCCCGATTGCGTCGCCCACAACGGCTCGGGCGTCCCGGCCAGATAGGCCTCCGTCGCAGACACATGCGGATCGCCCGCCGCATCCACCCAGAACACGCCATTCGGCTTCAGGTGAAAATTCCCCGGCCCGTCCGTGGTGCTGATCGCATGCCGCTGGTCGCCATTCTCGACATAGAGCCCGATCGGCGCGCCCGCATCGTCATACATGCCGCCATTCATCGCGAACGCCACACCGCTCGCCGGCACGTCCCGCGCCAGCGCCGCAAAGCTGCGATAGGCCTTCGCATCCGCATCGCGCCACGCCAGCCGCACTTCCTGCACACGCGCATCGAACGCGCACACGGTGAAACTCTCGCCCTCGAACACTTGGCTAGCGCACGGCGCCGCCACGCGCGCCTCACCGCACGCCGCGAGAGCCAAGGCCAGAAGGATCAAACCAACCCGCATCCCACAGCTCTCGACCAATTTTCGGGAACCTGCAATTCACACCCACGGGGTCACTCTCGGCCTTGTGCCGAGAGTCTCTGTTGGAAAACTCAAAGGGACTCGCAACCGATCCCACGGAATCAGCAACCGGGATTCCCGGGACAAGCCCGGGAATGACACCGCTGCAGCGCAAGCGCCCAGCCTACAGCTTCACCGAAGGCAGGCTGTTGAACGCCGCACGCAGCGACGCCGCCCAGCTCGCGCTGATCTGCTTGAACTCCGGATGGTCGCTATCGATGCGCTGCGTCTTGGCGTGAAACGCGTTCACCGGCAGCACGCACAGGTCCAGCGGCATGCCCACTGACAGGTTAGACCGCACGGTCGAATCCATCGACACCAGCGCCGCCTTCACCGCCTCATCGATCGTGGTGTCCGGCCGGATCACGCGATCGAGGATCGGCTTGCCATACTTGTGCTCGCCGATCTGGAAGTACGGCGTGTCCTCGCTCGCCTCGATGAAATTTCCCGCCGTGTAGATCTGGAACAGGCGCAGCTCACCGCCCTTGCGCTGCCCCGCCATGATCACGGTTGCATCCGCCGCCGCGCCCTGCGCCTCGATCTCGGCCCGGTCGCGCTTCTGAACTTCGCGCATCGCCTCGCCCACCATCTGCGCGCCACGATAGAGCGTGTCGCACGTCAGCAGGCTCTCGATCTCGGTGTCGCTCCGCGAATGCTTCACCGCCTGCTCAAGCTTGGTGACGACGCCCTGCGTGATGCCCAGATTGCCCGCCGTCATCAGCGCGACCACGCGCTCGCCCGGCTGCTCGTAGACGAACATCTTCTTGAAGCGGCCGATATTGTCGACGCCCGCATTGGTGCGGGTGTCCGACAGGAGCACGAGCCCGGCCTTGAGCTTGAGGCCAACACAGTAGGTCATGTCCGTCCGTTCCCCGGCGTGGCTTGGATCCTATTGCTGGACCTGGCCTTCCTGATTCTGGGCCTGAACTTGGCCTGCCGCCTCAGCAATGTCGACCGAGGCGCTAAGCCGCTCCTGCGGCGCTCCGGACACATTGCCACGGATCGGCGCGGCGTCTGCGGCATCGAACCCGCAGGCGAGGCGCACATATCTGTCCGTCGGGCACAGCCGGTTGGCAGGATCGAACCCGACCCAGCCGATTTCCGGCACGAACGCTTCGGCCCACGCATGGGTCTCGGTGGTCTTCCCGTCCTCGGCGAAAAGATACCCCACAACATAACGCGCCGGCACGCCCATCGTCCGCGCCGCGCTGATGAAGACATGCGCGTGGTCCTGGCACACGCCCTTGCCCGCCTTCAGCGCCTGCGCCGCCGTGGTGTGCGCCGAGGTCGTCCCCGGCTTGTAGGCAATCGCCTCCGCCACCGTGTTGAACAGCCCGTGCATCCGGTCCAGCGGCTTGCCTGCCGCGATGCCCGCCGCCAGCGCCTGTATCTTCGCATCCGCCTCGGTCAGCGGCGTCGTCCGCAGGAAGACCTGTGGCCGCACGGTCTCTTTCAAGCCGCGCACCACGCCCGCCGTATCGCCCGTCTCGATCTCGCCCTCGGCGAGGACCGTCACCTCCGCCGCCCCGCCCAGGCACGTCCAGATCGCCTCGCGATCGCCCGACGCGGTCGACAGCAGCGGCGGCACCGCCTGCTCGTTCACGCTGACCTTCCAGCTCAACACGCGCTGGCTGTCGAAGCTTGGCGGATACAGCCGCAACCGCAGCGCACAGCGATCGGCCGGCGGCTCGTAGGCATAGGTGGTGGCGTGGCGAACGGTGAGACGCATGGTCAGAAGTGATACGCCTTGCTGATTTCCGAGGACAGGCGCCGCGTGGTGGTAATGGCGTCCGAGACGAATTCGTGCAACCCGCTCTGGAACAGCTCCTCGATGCCGATCTGGTCGAGCCGTTCCACCATCTCGCTGGCGACACCCTGCGGCCCGCTGCCCTCGCCATAAAGCTCGGCGAGGTCATCGAGGAACCGCTTGATCGAGCGATAGCAATACGCCACCGACCGCGGGAACGTGTCATTGAGGATCAGGAAGTCCGCAATCCCCCACGGCGTGTAATCGCCCTTGTAGACGTGGTGATACGCCCGCAGCGCCGATGTCGCGCGCAGCACGCTGGTCCACTGGTGATAATCGCGCCCGCCGCCCACCACATCCGTCTCGGGCAGCAGCACATAGTATTTCACGTCGAGCAGCCGGAGCGTCATATCGGCACGCTCAATGAGTCCGCCCATGCGCAGGAAATAGTATCCGTCATTGCGCAAGAGCGAGATTTCCGACGCGCCGCGGAACGCCGCCGTGCGGTTCTTGGTCCACTCCAGCAGCGACGGCAGGTTCTTCAGCGCCGTATCCGCATCCATCTGGCCCAGCGAGCGCCAGCCATCGTTGAGCGCTTCCCACATGTCCTGCGTCAGCGCCGTCCGGATCGCGCGTCCATTGGCCCGCGCCGACGTCAGGCACGACCGGATCGACGAGGCGTTGTCCGGATCAAGCAACAGGCGCTGCACGACCGTCGCCGCATCCAGCGTCTTGCTCTCCACAATGTCCGGCGCGGAGCCAGAAGCCGCGGCGACCGAGCGCCACTCCTCCTGCTCGTTCGACCCCGGCAGCATCGACATGCGGTAGCCCATCTCGATGAGGCGCGCGGTGGCATCCGCGCGCTCCATGTAGCGGCCCATCCAGAACAGGTTTTCGGCGGTACGGCTCAGCATCGCATCAGTCCGCCAGGATCCAGGTATCTTTGACGCCGCCGCCTTGGCTGGAGTTCACCACCAGCGACCCTTTCTTCAGCGCCACGCGCGTCAGCCCACCGGGCGTCAGGCGGATATCCTTCCCGACCAGACAGTAAGGCCGGAAGTCGACATGGCGCTCCTCGATCCCGTCAGCGCCAAGGATCGGCGCCGTGGAAAGATCCAGCGTCGGCTGCGCGATGAACTCGGCCGGGTTGGCCTTGATCTTCGCCCGGAAGGCATCGATCTCCTTCTTCGTCGCATGCGGTCCGATCAGCATGCCATACCCGCCCGACCCGTGGACGCGCTTGATCACGAGGTCCTTGAGGTTCTCGATCACATACTTGCAGTCATCCGGCTGCGCACAGCGCCAGGTCTGCACGTTCTCGAGGATCGGCTTCTCGCCGAGATAGAATTTGATCATGTCCGGCACGAAGACATAGATCGCCTTGTCGTCGGCCACGCCCGCGCCCGGCGCCGAGCACAGCGTCACGCCACCCGAACGATAGACGTCGAAAATCCCCGGCACGCCCAGAAGCGAGTCCGCCTTGAACGCCAGCGGATCGATGTAGGTGTCGTCGATCCGCCGGTAGATCACATCCACCCGCTGCGGCCCGCGCGTCGTGCGCATCCAGCACAGGCCATTCTCGACAAAGAGATCCTGCGGCTCGACCAGCTCGATCCCCATCAGGTCGGCGAGGAACGAATGCTCGTAATACGCCGAGTTCAGCGAGCCCGGCGTCAGCAGCACGACGGTCGGATCATCGTCGCACTTGATCGGGGCGACTTCCTCCAGCGTCTTCTTCAGCATGCTCGGATAACTGTCGACGCCCTCGACAATCCCCGCCTGGAACAGCTGCGGGAACATCCGCATCATGATCTCGCGGTTCTCCAGCATGTAGGAGACGCCCGACGGCGTGCGGCAATTGTCTTCCAGCACCTGGAATTTGTCGCCATCCGTCCGCACGATATCGACGCCGACGATGTGGCTGTAGACCCGCCCCGGCGGATCGACGCCCACCATGTCCGGCAGGAAAGCCTCGTTCTGGTAGACCAGCTCTTCCGGAATGATCCCCGCGCGCAGGATCTCGCCACGGTGATAGACGTCATAGAGAAACGCATTCAGCGCCCGGCTGCGCTGCTTGATGCCGCGCGACATGCGCCGCCATTCGCTCGCGCCGAACACGCGCGGGATCAGGTCGAACGGGATCAGCCGCTCCGGGTCCGCGCCCTCGCCATAGACGGCGAAGGTGATGCCGATCTTGCGGAAAATCGCCTCCGCCTCGCTCTGGCGCAATTTGAGCAGGTCGACCCCGGTGGCGTTTATCCACTCCGCGACCTTGTCATAAGGACCCCGGACCGAACGGTCGTCTGCGGACATTTCGTTGTACATGCGACCCCAGTCCTAGCCGGGCCCGGCGCTTCCGCGAAGGTGTCCCGCCCGCCCCTTTTCGGGGATGACCATCCCTGCCTAATCTTTGAGCAGGAAAATGATAGCCCCGGAGACTGCCTTCTGCCCTGATCCTCTCAAGATTTCATTGCTGCAGCGCGCCATCCTCGCCGCGACGCGGGAACTCCCACGCAGGCTTCCGGGTTGATGCCTATCCTCCTCTGACGATCGCCCAAGGATCTCGTTTGAAGCTGGCCCATCCCAAAGACCTGTTCCGCAACGCGCTCCGCCTCGCCCTCAGCGAGATCGGGGCAACCATTGCGCTCGGCGTCATCGCGCTGGGCGCCCTCGTGTTCGCCTTTGTGGCGGATGAAACCTTCGAGGGCGATGCGCGCGGGTTCGACCAATCCATCCTGCTCGCCCTGCGCGAACCCGGCGACCCCGCCAACCCGATCGGCCCAGCCTGGGTCGAGCATGCGGTCGTCGATATCACCGCGCTCGGCGGCTATGTCATCCTCACGCTGCTGGTTGTCGGCGTCGCCCTCTATCTCTTCGTGGCCGGCAAGCGCGGCAGCGCGCTGCTGGTTGTCGGCGCCGTCGGCAGCGGCACGGTTCTCTCCGAAACGCTGAAGCTCGGCTTCGCCCGCCCCCGCCCCGACCTCGTCGCCCACCTCGCCGAAGTGCAGAGCGCCAGCTTCCCGAGCGGCCACGCGATGATCTCCGCGATCGCTTACCTCACGCTCGGCGTCCTCCTCACCCGCGTCCACGAAAGGCGCCGCACCAAATTCCTCGTCATGACCTACGCCGTCACGCTCACCCTGCTGATCGGCCTCAGCCGCATCTATCTCGGCGTCCACTGGCCCACCGACGTCCTAGCCGGCTGGGCGCTGGGGGCGGCATGGTCCGCGCTCTGGTGGCTACTGGCCTGGCAGCTCCAGCGCATGGGCAAGCTGGACAGGCCAGCCTAGCAGCCGGCCTGGCAGATTGCGCTTCCGCCTCCGCCGCTCTAGCCATCCCGCATGGCTCCCGAAGACGCCCTCAAGCAGCAGGCCCGCGCGCTCGGCTTCGATGTCGCGCGCATCGCCAGCGCCAGCGACGCCTGGCCCGCGGGCGACCGCCTCACCGATTTCGTCACGCAAGGCTATCACGGCGAGATGGGCTGGATGGCCGAAACGCTCGAACGCCGCCAGCATCCCACCCATATGTGGACCGAGGCAAAGTCCGCCCTCGTCGTCGGCCTCAATTACGGCCCGAAGATTGATCCGCTCGAACCGCTCACCCGGCCCGAGCATGCGACGATTTCCGTCTACGCCCAGAACGTCGACTATCACGACCTCATGAAGCGCAAGCTGAAACAGCTCGCCTCCGCCTTCGCGACCTCCACCCGCAACGACGTGAAGATCTTCGTCGACACGGCGCCTTTGATGGAAAAGCCCCTCGCCCACCGCGCCGGCGTCGGCTGGCAGGGCAAGCACACCAACCTCGTCAGCCGCGACCATGGCTCGTGGCTCTTTCTCGGCGTGATGCTCACCACCGCCGATCTTAACCCCGACCCCTCCACAAACGACTCATGTGGGACCTGCCAGGCCTGCCTCGACATCTGCCCGACCAACGCCTTCCCCGCGCCCTACCGGCTCGATGCCCGCCGCTGCATTTCCTATCTCACCATCGAAACAAAAGGTCCCATCCCGCACGAATTCCGCAGCGCCATCGGCAACCGCATCTATGGCTGCGACGATTGCCTCGCGATCTGTCCCTGGAACAAATTCGCCAGCGCCTCCCGGGAAGCTGCCTTTCATCCGCGTGCAGAACTTACCGCCCCGCGTCTGGCTGACCTCGCGGCCCTCGATGATGTTGCCTTCCGCGAGGTTTTCGCCGGCTCCCCCATCAAGCGCATCGGCCGCGACCGTTTTGTGCGCAACGTCATGATCGCGGTTGGAAATTCGGGGTCGCAGGCCCTCGCGGACTTGTGTATCCAGAGACTGGAGGATGCCTCGCCCCTGGTTCGCGGCGCATCCATCTGGGCGCTGGGTCGACTGTCTCCTGCCGCCTTCGAGGAACAACGCACGCAACGCCTGGCCGGTGAAACCGACCCTGCGGTCCGCGAGGAGTGGGATGCTGGACGAGAAGCCTGAAGACTCGGGACAGGGAGATCAGGCGGGCGACGCCTCCGATCACGCCGAAGCCCCTGCAGCCTCATCCGGCCGGGGCATCGGCCGCTGGCGCGCCGGCGTCACCGCGCAGGGCGAAGTCCGCGATCATGAAAAGCCGCTCTGGCGGCGCATCCTCGTCGGCATCCTCGTCTGGACCACGGGCCTCACCGCCGCCTTCTTTGCCATCAGCCTTCTGGCGGCTTTCGTCATCGGCTGGACCGGCCCGCCCTCCACGCTAAACATGGCCGGCGTCGCCATGAAAGGCACAGAGGTCCGCACCACGTGGGTCGACCTCAAGGACATCTCGCCCCATCTGGTGCGCGCCGTCATCGCCTCCGAAGACCAGAATTTCTGCACGCATGATGGCTTCGATCTCAAGGAGATCCAGAAAGCCATGCAGGCCGCCGAAAACGGCGGAGACCTGCGCGGCGCCTCCACCATCTCGCAGCAGACCGCCAAGAACGTCTTCCTGTGGAATGGCGGCGGCTGGTTCCGCAAAGGCCTCGAAGCCTATTTCACCGTCGTGTCGGAATGGATGTGGACCAAGCCGCGCGTCATGGAGATCTATCTCAACGTCGCCGAATGGGGCGATGGCATCTTCGGCGCCGAGCAAGCCGCGCAGGAACGCTTCGGCGTCTCCGCAAAAGACCTGACGCCCAGCCAGGCCGCCGCCCTCGCCGCCGTGCTGCCGAGCCCGAACAAGTGGAAGGTCAACGGCCCCTACGCCACCGGCAAACGCAACCGCCAGATCCAGTCGCTCATGCGCATGGTCCAGCGCGACAAACTCGACACCTGCGTCGTCGGCCCCTGACCTCCGGACGGCCTAATTCCCCACGATCCTCGCGCGCGTCTCCGGCTCCGCGCCGAGCCCCGCGGGATCATCGAGCCCCGCCATGCGCATCGCCTCGCGCACGTCGCCGCGCAGCACCAGCACGTTGATGTCGTCCGGCGCATAGCGGATCGCCATGTCGACATCGGCCCACGCCTCGACCAGCTGGCCGAGCTTCATCCGCGCATGCCCGCGCATGCGATAGGCCTCGGCATCGCCCGCCGAAAGCTCGATCGCGCCATCAAGATCGCTGGCCGCCTCGCGCCACTTGCGCAACGCCACATAGGCGCGCGCCCGGTCCTTGAACAATTCGCCGTCGTTTGGCCACAGCTTCAGCGCGTTGGTCAGCGTCGTCACCGCCGCATCCGGCATGCCCGCCATCAGCCACGCATTGCCCGCCTGCGTGAGATACATTGCGCGCTCCTCGAGCCCGCCCGCATCCGGCGCATTCGCCAGCTCCTCCAGCCTTGCCGCGCCCTCCGCCTCCTGCCCCAGCGCGATCAGCGCCAGCGCCGTGCACTGCCGCGCCGCCGGACGATTGCCGCGCGCGAGCCAGTTGAGCCCGTCCTGGTAGGCCGCGTCCGCATCGCTTTCGATCTTCTCGCGACAGTCCTGTAGCTTCTCGGCCTCGCTCTGCGCGAAGGCCGCCGGCGCAAGCGCCGTGGAGGCAAACGCCAGCGCGGCAAGGACAATTCTGAAACGCATGGAAGGACAACTCCGGGCCGCTTTGCGCACGCCTCGCACCCTGCCGCCCAATACGTCAAATCCAAGACGCAGCCAGCGCTGCACTTGCCCCGCGCGAACGGATCGCCATCTCCACATCTCCGCCGCGAGCTAACTCACGGTGTCATTCTCGGGCTTGTCCCGAGAATGACCGCGCGAAAATCGCGCCCACGCCTCCGCTTCTTTTCCCTCTTTACAAGCCCATTCTGGCGTCATATACAAAGAGCACTTTGTAAAACAAAGTACTCTTAGGAAACAAAGAATGAAGCGCCTCATCCTCCCCATCGCCCTTGTCGCCGCCCTCGCGGCCCCCGCCTTCGCCGAAGACGTGACCGTCACCATCGCCGGCGTCGAAGCCCGCGGCGGCGACGTCCTCGTCTCGCTCCAGACCGAAGCCGACTACCTCCAGCCGCGCGGAACCTACGGCGCGCGCATCGCCGCTCCCGCGAAGGACGGCACGGTCACCGTCACCCTCCACGACGTGGAGCCGGGCGCCTACTCCGTCTCCGTGCTGCACGATGAAAACAGCGACAACCAGATGAAGATGGCCAACGGCATGCCCGCCGAAGGCTGGTCGATGAAGAACGCAGACCAGCTGCGCGCCGCGCCGACCTTCGCGCAGACCAGCTTCACCGTCGCTGCCGCGCCGGTCAGCCTCAACCTGCAGATGATCTACCCGTAGACCCCCAGGCGTTCTGACACCGCCGACGACTGGCTGTGTGGGAGAAACTGGTTCATAAGCCGTCGCGAGAAACGGCAGGACCATGCCTCCCACACAGCTCTTCGCTTTCGGATTCGGCTATGTCGCCGCCGAACTCGCCCGCCACCTCCGCGCCGCGGGAATCGCCGCGTCCGGCACGGTGCGCAGCGAAGCCTCCGCAGAACCGCTCCGCGCTGAAGGCTTCACCGCCCACATCTGGCCCGCTGCAGAGATAGCGCCCCCGCCCAATTCAATCTGGCTGATCTCCGTCCCGCCCGACGCAGACGGCTGCCCCGTCTTCCGCGCCTTCGGCCATCTCGCGCCAGCCGCGCACTGGATCGGCTACCTCTCCACCACCGGCGTCTATGGCGATCTCGGCGGTGGCTGGGCCTTCGAGGACACACCCCTCAACCCGCAAAGCCGCGAAGCCATCAACCGCGCCGCCGCCGAGGCCCAGTGGCAGACGCTCAACGCCCGCATCTTCCGCCTCCCCGGCATCTACGGCCCCGGCCGCTCCCAGCTAGACCGCGTGCGCGAACCCGGCGCCAGACGCATCATCAAACCCGGCCAGCTGTTCTCCCGCGCCCACGTCGCCGACATCGCCGAAGCCTTGCGCCTCGCCCTCCACACCCCATCTGCATCAGGCGCCTTCAACATCTGCGACGACGAACCCGCCCCGTCGGAAGACGTTCTCACCTACGCTGCAGAGCTGCTCGGCATCGCACCACCACCCGCCGTGAAGTTCGAAGACGCTGGCCTCTCACCTGCCGCGCAACGCTTCTACGCTGAATGCAAGCGCGTCTCGAACGCCAGAGCGAAAGCGATGCTCGGATGGCGGCCGATGTTTCCGACGTATCGGGAGGGACTGCGGGATTGTGCCAGCAGGGTCGCAGCGGGCTGAAGGTCGGAATTTGGCTTAAGGCAGCGGCCTGCTTAACTCCATGCTGACGCGTCCGACGCTTCCGCTACTAGTTGATCGGCGAATGTAGCGCCGCCGTGAGTCTCTGCCTGATTTTCGAAACCATAGCCATCAAAGCTCAGGATCAATGCAGCAGCAAGGTAAAGACCCGCACGTATCTGCTCGGCATCAGAGCGAAAAGTCAGAGTGAGAAAATAGTCACCGTTTGAGATTGCGAAGTTCGGAGCGGCGCATTGGGCGATATAGCCGAACAACGACTCGGCATCGTCCACATCGGTCGCTTGCTCTATACTTGCCTCGAGGACAACAGATCGTCCTTCGAAGAAAACGGGAAGACTGAAGGAGCCTTCTTGAACAGAAAAAGCCTGATCCGCCTTCACGGCCAATGTCACCGGAAAACCAAGCCTCTCCAGACTCGCTTGAACTGCCTTGGCGCTCGGCCATTTGTCCTTACGTACTGCTACGAAATAGTCAAAACTCATCGGATGCCCCCGGCCAATTTTCTTAAGCGTAAGGTCAAAGCCGCCGTGTGTCTCTCACAGCGAATTTCTGTTCCTTAGCTAGCTGCCAAACTATCCACCATCCCCGCCACATCCAGCACCGTCGCCACCATCCGCTCAATATCCTGCGGCCGCGACAGCCGGTGATCGCCATCCTTGATCAGCGACCACACCACGTCGCTTGAGCGCAGCTTGTCCGCCAGGTCCAGCGAGTGCGTCCACGGCACGTCAGGATCGAGCCCGCCCTGCAGGATGCGCACGGGCGCATCGATGGCGATCTCGCCATCCAGCACATTCCACTGCCGCCCCTCGACAATCAGGTCGCGCGTGATCGGATAGCCTGCCGGATCATAATCCGATGGCCGGGTCCACGCCCCCTCCTCCATGATCTGCCGCCGTTGGCTCTCATCGAACGACGCCCACATCAGCTTGTCGGTGAAATCCGGCGCCGGCGCGAGCAGCACCAGCGCCTTCACTCGCTCCGGCCGCGCCAGCGCAACGAGCAACGCCATCCACCCGCCCATGGAGGATCCCACAAGCACAAGCGGCCCATCCGTCAGCTGGTCGATCACCGCCAGCGCATCCTCGCGCCAGCGCCCGATCGTTCCGTCAGCAAACGCGCCACCACTTTCGCCATGGCCGAGATAGTCGAACCGCACAAACGCATGTCCCGCCGCCTGCGCCCGCGCATGCAGCACTGTGGCCTTCTCGCCCAGCATGTCCGAGTGAAACCCGCCCAGCCACACGATGCCTGCCCGTGCTGGCCCCGCACGCCCCGCATCGCCCGGCGTGCGCCTGTAGGCGAGCTTCACGCCGCCCTGCTCAATGAAGTCCGGTGCATCCTGCGTCATGGCTGTTGTTCTGGTCGGTTTGCGCCGGACTGAAAAGCGACTATTGGGACGCGGGGTCGGGAATCGCAGGGAAACACTGTTTGTCGTTGAGCGGGGCCACGATCCTGCAGGTCATTCCTCACCTCGCCGCCGGCGGGGCCGAGCGCACGACCATAGAGGTGACCGAAGCCCTCACCGCGGCCGGCGCAAAGTCGCTGGTCGCCAGCGCAGGCGGCCGCCTCGAGGCTGAACTCTCCCGCGCCGGCGGCGAGCTTATCCGCATCGCGAATCTGCCGACCAAGAACCCCATCGCCATCCGCGCCAATGCCGGGCTGCTGGCGCGCGTCGCGAAGGAGCGCAACGTCACGCTCATCCACGCCCGCTCGCGCGCCCCGGCATGGAGCGCGCTCTGGGCCGCGCGCCGAACGAAGCTGCCCTTCGTCACCACCTATCACGGCGTCTACAACGCCAAGGGATCGCTGAAGCGGCTCTACAACTCCGTCATGGCGCGGGGCGATAAAGTCATCGCCAATTCCGATTTCACTGCCGCCCACATCCTGCGCGAGCATCCGTGGGCGCAGGGCCGGATCATCACCATCCATCGCGGCGTCGACCCCGCCCGCTTCGCGCCCGGCGCCGTCGGCAACGACCGGAAAGCCGCCCTCGCCGCCGGCTGGGCCCTTCCCGCTTCCAATGTGTCGGCCAGCAACGACGTCACTATCCTGCTCCCCGCCCGCCTCACCGGCTGGAAAGGCCACCGTGAAGCGATTGCCGCCGCCAGCCTGCTCCGCCAAGACCATCCCGAAGGCTGGCGCATGGTGTTCGTCGGCGACCATCAGGGCCGCGAGAGTTACCTTCAGGAACTCCACCAGCTCATCTCCGCCAACGATCTGGGCAACCGCATCCACATTGTCGGCCACTGCGCCGACATGCCCGCCGCCTTCGCCCTCGCCGGCATCGTCATCGCCCCGTCCAACGAGCCGGAAGCCTTCGGCCGGGTCGCCGCCGAGGCCGGCGCCATGGGGCTCCCCGCGATAGGATCGTCGATCGGCGCACAGGGCGAGATCATCGTCGATGGCCAGACCGGCTACATCACCCCCCCGTCCGACCCGCCCAGCCTCGCCGCCGCCATGGCGCGCCTGCTCGCCATGGGTCCGGAAGGCCGTAAAACGATGGGCGAATCTGCCCGGAACCGTGTTCTTGAGCGGTTCACCACATCGGCTCTTCAGAAGGCGACACTCTCGGTCTATGAGGGGCTGACAGGTCGGTCTTGATGAGTGTTCCAGAGTCCTTCGTTCCACCTCCGAATCCCGGCGACACGCTGCGCCGGGTGCTTGTCATCAAGCTCGGCGCGATGGGCGATTTCATGCAGGCGCTGGGCGCCATGCGGGTCGTGCGCGCGACCCATCCGTCCGCCCGCATCACCCTTCTGACGACCGAACCGTTCGAAGCCTTCGCCAAGGCCTGCCCCTATTTCGACATCGTGGAAGCCGACGGCCGCCCGCGCGACATCAAGGGCCGGACGGACCTGATCCGCCGCCTGCGCGCCGCCAACTACGACATGGTCTACGACTTCCAGAACAACGACCGCACCGCGCAGTATTTCATCGGCCTCACCGGCAAGAAGCCGTTGTGGTCGGGCGCCGCCAAGGGCGCCTCGCACCAGCACATGAATTCCGATCGCGCAGACATGCACAATTTCGACCGGCTGGCCGAACAGCTGGTCCATGCCGGCCTCGGCCCCAAGCCTCCCGGCGATCCGACCGGCTGGATCATCGGCCAGGACCTGGTTCCCAGCGTCGACTGGGTGCGGGGCGCCTTCCGCGACCCGCCGCGCTTCCAGCCGGCGTTTTTCGGCCTCAACGGCCCCTACGCCCTGCTGATCCCCGGCTCGTCCGCCGATCACCCGGAAAAACGCTGGCCGATGGAGCGATTCCTCAAGCTGGCGGCGTGGCTGGCCGATGGCGGCGTCACGCCTGTCATCATTGGCGGCAAGGACGAGGGCGATATCGGCGCCCAGATCAGCCGCAAGGAACCCCGCGCCAAGAACGTGGTCGGACGGACCGACCTGTTCCAGCTGGCCACCCTGTCCGAGCGCGCAACGATCGCCATTGGCGGGGATACCGGCCCGATGCACCTGGCCGCCGCCGCCCGCACGCCGGGTGTCTGCCTGTTCGCGCAGGAGTGGAATGACGACCTCGCCCGCGAGCATCACACGGTCTGGAGCCCCAAAACCCGCCTCGGCCGCGCCGCCCCCCGGGGCGGTCCGATGATGATTGTCCACGCCGCCACGCTGGAGGCGATCGGGCTGGATGACGTCAAACGCGCCGCCTTCGGGCTGGGCGTCCTGCCGGCCGCAATGGCCCCGCCGCCCCCCGCTCCGCCGGCCCCTCCCGCGGAGGAAGTCGTTGCAGAGGCGCCTCAGGAAGCCCCCGGCGCACTTGCGTCCGGCGCTGATTCTTGAAAAACGGGCTGATCGCAGGCATATTCACGCCTTCAAGCCACCAGGGAGTCTAACATCGCTCAGCGTCCACAAGCCGCCCAATCGCCCAAGAAGGAAGGTCCGCAGATCAACGAGGACATCCGGGCGCCACGCGTTCTCCTGATCGATGAGAAGGGCGAAAAGCAGGGCGAGATGCCGATCGATGCCGCGCTCGACGCCGCCAAGGAAGTCGGCCTCGACCTCGTGATGGTCGCGCCCGATAACGATCCGCCGGTGGTGAAGATCTCGGACTACGGCAAGCAGCGTTTTGCCGAGCAGAAGAAAAAAGCCGAAGCTCGCAAGAAGCAGAAGTCGGCTGACCTCAAAGAGATCAAGCTGCGTCCGAACATCGACAAGCACGACTACGAGATCAAGGGCCGCTACATCCGCCGCTTCTTCGAGGAAGGCGACAAGGTGAAGATCACCATGCGCTTCCGCGGCCGCGAAATGGCGCACCAGCATCTCGGCATGGAACTACTTGCCAAGGTGAAGGCTGAATTCGCTGACGTCGCGAAGGTGGAATCCGAGCCGCGTCTCGAAGGCCGCCAGATGGTGATGGTGCTCGCGCCGCGCTGAGCGGTGTGACACGATCGGCCATCGCACGCCGGCAATCGATATGCAGCGGGAGCACGCGCCCATGGTGAGAATAACCTTGTCCGCTATGGCCGTGCTGGCTGTTGCCGCCTGCGCGTCGGCCCCTGCGCCGGCTTCCGCGCAGATCGGCAGCGGGCAACCCTCGCTGCAATCGCCGCCCTTCGTCGAGCCAAAACTGTCGACGCCGCATGCGCCGCCCCGTGCCGAGCCGCTGAAGGAACCGGGCGCAGCCCATTCCGCTCCGGCGTCCACCGAGACAACCGACCTCGGGACCGTCGCCAGCCAGTTCGACCCCGCGAAACAGCGCTTCGTCTGGGTCCTGCCGCCCGGCCTCCACGGCAAGGGACCGTGGGACATGAAGGCGGTCGTGGCGCTCGACGGCAAGCCGCAGTTCGAGACCACCCTGCCGCTCGTCGCGGAAAAATCCGTTGGCGGATCACGCCCAGAGTATCCCGCCGGCTACGAGATCGTCCGCCTCACCGATCACGGTGAATGGGCCAGAAACACAGCGAAGATCGACGACGTGATCCAGAAGCTGGTCGCCGAGCACGGCCGCGGCCACGGCTCGCTGGAAATGTCCAACGACCTCAACTTCGAGATCGATGACGCCCGCCGCAAGGCCTACTGCACCGATGGGCAGAAGCCCGACATCCGCCTCTACATGGAAGAGGTCGGGAAGCCCGACCTGATCCGCCTCGATGTCGACGCCATGCGGGGCATCATCCAGCTGGCCGTGACGCAGGCCTGTAACAGCTAACTGAGCCGTCACTTGCCCGTGCTTTCCAGCGGCCTACTCTCCTCCGCATGAAACACACATGCATCGCTCTTGTGGCGGGGCTCGCGCTGATGGCGTGCGCTCCGTCATCCGAAACCACCCAGGCAGCCCCGACGCCGGGTCCGGCCGCTGAAGCGCCCGTGACGCCCGAAGCCGCGCCGCCCATGGATTCTGCCAATCCGGGCGCGGATGCCTGTGGCGCTGCGCAATACGCCAGCTTCGTCGGCAAGCCGATCACAGAACCGGGCATTCCAGCTGAGGGCCCCAATGTCCGCTACCTGCGGCCGGGCACGCAGGTGACGATGGATTTCCGGGCTGACCGGCTGAACATCGACATCGACGCCAAGGACAACATCGTCGCCTTCCGCTGCACCTGATCTGGCCTCCACACACGACAAGGATGACGGCATGAAACCCGCCGCACCGCTGATGCTTGCCTTCATCCTCGCCGCCGCGTGCACCTCAACGCCGGCGCCGCCGCCCACGCCAGACGCACCGGGCGTCACCACGCCCTCGGCCGCAAACGACACCTGCGGCGCCAGCATGTATGCCGCGCTGATCGGCCAGCCGATCAACGGCAAGGGCGTGCCCGCCGCAAGCCGCCTGACCCGCCACATCCTGCCCGGCACGCAGGTGACGATGGACTACGTCGCCCAGCGCATGAACATCGAAGCCGACGCGGGCGGGGTCATCCGGAAGATCAACTGCGGATGAGCGTCCCGGGATCCGGAGCCGTCCCGAGGGGCGACTCTAACGCCTTGCTTTTCCCGGACTCCCGCGTATAAACCGCCCCTTCCACAGGACCGGACAGGCTAATGGCATGCCTCCCGGGACTTATTTCAGGCGTCGCGCCGTTGATTTTCCCCTTGATTTCATTGGGGGATTTTACCGGGTCGGACTGTCGCCAACAGGAGACCGAAATGCCGAAGATGAAGACCAAGCAGGCCGCTGCAAAGCGGTTCACCATGACCGCGTCCGGCAAGCTCAAGCGTGGCGTTGCCGGCAAGCGTCACCGACTGATCAGCCACAACTCGAAGTACATCCGCACCAACCGCGGCACCGTCGTGGTTTCGGAACGGGATACGCCCCGCGTGAAGAAGCAGTTCCTGCCGAACGGCGTGAGCTGAGCTTTTCCCTAACGCGCTAGCGCGCCCCCTGATCAGATAATCGGAGTTTTCCTATGCCCCGCGCCCGCGGCCGAGTTCCGGCCCACGCCCGTCACCGCAAGGTCATCAAAGCCGCCAAAGGCTTTTACGGCCGTCGCAAGAATACCTTCCGCACCGCCCAGGCCGCCGTCGTCAAGGCCGGCGTGAATGCCTACAAAGGCCGGAAGCAGAAGAAGCGCAATTTCCGCTCGCTCTGGATCCAGCGCATCAACGCTGCCGTCCGTCTGGTCGACCCGACCCTGACCTACTCGCGCTTCATCGACGGCGCGACCAAGGCCGGCCTCGGCGTTGACCGTAAGGTCATGGCCGACCTCGCCATGCACGAGCCGGCTGCCTTTACCGCCCTGGTGGAGAAAGCCCGGGCAGCGCTGGCGGCTTAATCGCCGCCGGCACTTATCGCCGAAGCTTTTCTCCGCTAGTTCCGACCGCGCTGCGCGGGGCGGACTTTGGCCCCGTGCGACCTCAACAGACGCACGAGTCCAACATGGCTATCGAACAACAGGTTGCAGAGATCGAGGCGGACGCCGGCAAGGCGATCGCTTCGTCCTCTGATGAGGCGGCGCTTGAAGCGATCCGCGTCGCCGAGCTTGGCAAGAAGGGCCGCGTCTCCCTGCTGATGCGCGAGCTTGGCGGCATGAGCCCCGAGCAGCGCCAGGTTGCAGGCCCCGCCCTCAACGGCCTCAAGGACCGGCTCACCGCCACGCTCAACGCCCGCAAGGCCGAGCTGGAAATGGCGGCCCTAAACCTCCGCCTCGAAGCCGAGCGCGAAGACCTCACCCTGCCGCCGCGCTACGAACCCGTGGGCGCGCTGCACCCCGTCATGCAGGTGTTCGAGGAACTCGCCGCGATCTTCGCCGACATGGGCTTCGCCGTCGCCGAAGGTCCGGACATCGAGGACGACTTCCACAACTTCACCGCGCTCAACTTCCCGCCCGGCCACCCCGCGCGCGAGATGCACGACACGTTCTTCATGAAGCCCGCAGTCGATGGCTCGCGGAAGCTCCTGCGCACGCACACTTCGCCGATCCAGGTGCGCGCCATGCTGGCGAACAAGCCGCCGATCCGCGTCATCGCGCCCGGCCGCGTCTACCGCAAGGACTGGGACGCGACGCACACGCCGATGTTCCACCAGATCGAAGGCCTCGTGATCGACGAGACGGTCCATATGGGCCATCTCAAGACCTGCCTCACCGAAGCCTTCTCGCGCTTCTTCGAAGTACCGAACACGACGTCGCGCTTCCGCCCGCACTTCTTCCCCTTCACCGAGCCAAGCGCGGAGATGGACATCCGCTGCGACCGCTCCGGCGCGGAGATCAAGGTCGGCGAAGGCAATGACTGGCTCGAGATTCTCGGCTGCGGGATGGTGCACCCCAACGTGCTCCGCTCGTGCGGCATCGACCCGGAGAAATACCAGGGCTTCGCCTTCGGCCTCGGCGTCGATCGCCTCGCCATGCTCAAATACGGCATGCCTGATCTTCGTCCGTATTTCGAAGCCGACGTCGAGTGGATCAAACACTACGGCTTCAAGCCCTGGCTCCTGCCGACTGTCACCGGGGGGTTGAGTTGAGCGTCGTAAGCTCACTCTGCTGCGTCGTCGCTATCGGGCTGCTTGTCACAGCCTGCACGACGCCCACCGCGACAGATAATTATCGCGGCGGACAACACGTCGTGGATGCGGATGGCGAGATAATCGCGGCAGACCCGAAAGCATGGGACGGCAAATGGGTCCGCCTGCGAGGAGTTTTGAGCAAGAGACACCAGATCTTGTACACTGAATCAAACGCGGCTCAGCTTTCCGAAGACCCAAGAGATTCGACGGTGCATGAGGGCTCGCTGTATCTCGACCCAACTAACTTCGACCTCGATTCTGACCAGACTTACGACAGAGATGATCCAGGAGAAGCGGTAGTGGTTTCGGGCCGCGTTCGCATCGACTGTTGGAAGTTCTGGCAGCCTTGGATGGAGACTTCTGAGGACTACGCCAAGAGAGGCATGGTCTTCATGGTTCATCCCCGGGCTCCAGAAAACCTCCCTTACTGTAACCTCGTCGCGGGGCCTTACCTCGAAAGAGTTGTTGCTGAGCCGCTCGCTAGGAACGCACAATGAAATTCACCCTCCCCTGGCTGAAGGACTATCTCGACACCAACGCGGATCTCCCCGCGATACTCGAAGCCATGACGCAAGCTGGCCTTGAGGTTGAGGACGCGCACGATCCGAAGGACGCGCTGAAGCAGTTCACCGTCTGCCGTATCGTCTCCGCCGCGCAGCACCCGAACGCCGACAAGCTGCAGGTCTGCCAGGTCGAGACTGTCGACGGAATGAAAGAGATCGTCTGCGGCGGCCTCAACGCCCGCCCCGGCCTCGTCACAGCTTACGCGCCCATCGGCGCCTTCATCCCCGGCTCCGGCATCACGCTGGT
>JAOATF010000018.1 GCA_030158285.1 Hyphomonadaceae bacterium | reverse complement strand
CGCTTGACCGGGCGGGACGGAGTCGCCCGGCCGGAGAGTCCGAGACGGTGGACCTTGCCGATCACCGCATTGCGCGTGACCGAGCCCAGACGCTTCGCGATCTGGCTGGCGCTGTGCCCTTCGGCCCAGAGTTTCTTGAGTTCTGTGACGCGTTCTTCGGTCCAGCCCATGAATGTCTCTCCACAGCCTTGGGGAATCGTGCAAGACACAAGATGTAGGATGCGTCTTCGCGCGCCCCGTTCCCAGTTCCTAGGAATAGTAGCCGCCGTGTGAGCGGCCGCAATATGCTGGGGGTCTTGCTAACAGCTTAATCAATATATTGGGGTTGTACACAGGGTCGACTGAGTCACGCGGTCGCGGGGCGGTTTCGACCCGCTGTGGCGCCGGGGACTCACCTTTCAGGCGAAGTTCCGGATGCGGACTCGGTTTGGACTCGCTGCGCTTTGCTGTGGGAACGGAGTGGACCGGCTGTGGAGCGTGCAGTCCGCCGCCTTCGGCGTCAGCCCCCTCCGTCGCTTCGCGCCACCTCCCCCGCCTTCGGCGAGGGAGGACCACATGCCGCGCGCGCATGCGGGCGCGATCCCGCAGGTGGCTGCGGGGTGGTCGGGCTTGCGGTCGGTGGCGGCTAGCCGGGGTCATGGGGGCGGGGCGGATGGGTGGCGCGGACGTCGGCCATCAGGGGGATGAGCAGGTTCATCGCGTTGTGGGCTTCGGGGACGCCGTGCCACCAGGCGATTGAGCGCGCGCGGGCGAGCCAGGGTTCGGGCAGGTCGTGCTGCGGGATGCTGGCCAGGAAACGGATGAGGCGGCGGATCGCCGGCGCGGGATCGGCCAGGACGCGCTGAAGCGCATCGATGCGGCGGGCGAGGGCGGCGGCTGCGGGGCAGGCCTCGCGTTGGGCGCGGCGGGCAGCGTGGGGCGCGAGATCGCCGAGGAGATCGAAGGTGGAGTCCTCGGCGGGGAGCGCGAGGAGCAGGCGGCGTTTCAGGGGGCGCGGCGGGGGCGGAGTTTCGGGCTGCGGGTGCTGCCAGCGGACGATCTGGAAGCCGCGGGCGCCGTGGGGCGGTTGGTGGTGTGGGGTGTGGGGTTTGGGGCGCGTGTGTTTCTTCGCAGCGGTGGGCGTGCGTGGGGAGACGCAGAAAGATTCTTGGGTCAGGCCCGAGAATGACTCCGTGAGTTGGGCGGGCTTCGCGACCGCTTCGATGGACTGGCTTGCGGCTTCGAGGGCTTCGCGTTCGCGGGTCTCGCGTTCGACGACGCGCGGATCGATGCGCGGGCGCAGCGCGGCGATGGTGTGCCAGCCGGGCAAGGCGATGGTGATCTTGTGGGCCGGTTTGGCGACGAAGGCGGGCGGGGGCGCAGGCGGCACGGTTTGCGGCGTGGCGGCGCGCAGGGCGCGGCCTTCGGGCGTGAGCAGCCAGCTGGACGCCTCGACGAGGCAGAGGGTGCGGACAAGATTTTCGACCGGGTCGATGCGGTTGAGGATCTCGCGGCGTTCGTTGCGGCCGAGGCGCCAGCGTTGGCCGAGCGCGGCGGCGGAGCGGACGAAGGTGACGATCTCTGCGCACAGCGCACGGGCGCGGCCCCACAGGGTGGGCGCGTCATGGGTGGTGGGCGGCCAGGAGCGAGGCTTCCGGGCCAGCATGCGTTCATAGGCGAAGAAGGCCGCGTTGGGCCGCGCGAATATGGTCATGCGCACAGTATGCGGCCGGTGGCCGGGGTGTGGGACGCACGTTTCCAAAATACAGGGTGTCGGCGATGCAGCGCCTTGGTTTTGGTTGGTTTGTTCCGGGAAAGTGAAACGCCAATTCCCGGGAATTGCGGGGGGCTGGGGAGGCCGGTGAGCAGGCCGAAGGCCGTCTGTCGAACCATGGGGGCGGGCTTGCCGCTGTCGCGGCAACTGCCGGGCGGGGGCCCGGCGGTCCAGGGGCCTTGCGGCATGGCGCTCGCGACAACATTTCCATGGCGTGGGCAGGCAGGAGGCGTAAACAGGCGCGATGGATCAGACAGTCACCAAGCCGCCCGTTGAATCGCCCGCATCCATGCTGGGGCCGCGACAGTACGGGTCCGTGAACTGGCTGGGGCTGTGGACGCTGTGCCTGCGGGAGACGCGGCGGTTCTGGAAGGTGGGGATGCAGACGTTGTTTGCGCCTGTCGTCTCGAGCCTGCTGATGCTGTTCGTGTTCAAGTTGGCCTTCGGCGGCGGCAATGGCGGGATGGTGGGCGGCGTGGCGTTCGCGACATTCCTCGCGCCGGGCGTCGTGATGATGGCGATCCTCAACAATGCGTTCGCGAATACATCCTCCTCGCTGATCATCGCGAAGGTGCAGGGCAATTCGGTCGACTTCCTGATGCCGCCGCTGTCGCCGGGCGAGCTTACCGTGGGCTTCCTGTCGGGCGCCGTCACGCGCGGCGTGCTGGTCGGGTTCGTCACCTACGCTGCCATCTGGATCATGCAGATCACACCGTTCCAGATCGCGAACCTCGGTGCGATCATCTATTTCTCTGTCATCGCATCGCTATTCATGGGGGCCGTCGGGCTGCTCGGCGGCATCTGGGCCGACAAGTTCGATCACATGGCGGCGGTGCAGAACTTCGTCATCATGCCGCTGACCATGCTGTCGGGGACGTTCTATCCGATCGGCCGGCTGCCCGAGCCGTTCGTGACGATCAGCCATTACAACCCGTTCTTCCAGATCATCGACGGGTTCCGCTATGGCTTCACGGGCCATGCCGAGAGCGACCTTCTGTTTGGCGGCGCGATGAGCACGGTGATCACGCTGGCGCTGGTCGTGTGGTGCTGGGCGCTCTTGAAGCGCGGGTACAAGCTGAAGGCTTGAGGGTTTCTGCTGCGCGCGTGTGGCGCCAAGCGGGGCTCTGTCTTTCATCCTTCGAGACGATCGCATCGAAGGGTCTGACCCGTTGAGACGGTGTGCCTGCGATCCCTCAGGATGAGGGTGGTGGGTGTTGATCGACTCCCATTCCTGCCGCAACGCCCACCGGCCTCATCCTGAGGGATCGCGAAGCGATCGTCTCGAAGGATGTGTTCTGGGCACTCATTTGACTCAGTACAAATTTGTACTTAGTCTAAAATCATGATGTTGCGGGACGCCAAGCGGGTGCAGGTGCGGGGGGAGATCCTGCGGGTTTGCGAGAAGATGTTTCGCGCGAAGGGGTTTGACGCGACCAGCGTGGAGGAGATCGCGGCGGCGGCGGGGGTGAGCCGGCAGACGTTCTTCAACTATTTTGCCGGCAAGGACGCGGTGGTGGCCGAGCTGGCGGTGGCGTGGTTGAAGCGGCAAGGGGAGTTGCCGAATCTTGCGGGCGGGGCGGGCAAGAAATCCGTGCTGGCGGGGGCGCGGGCGTATGTGTCGGCGCAGGCGCGGGCCATTGCGGCGGACCGGAAGTTCATGACGCTGGTGATCGCGCATGCCGGGCCGTTTGCGGGGTCTGGTGCGGGGTCTGGAGATGCGCGCGGGCGGCAGGCGGAGCTGGGGCGCGGCATCTTTCGCGGCGTGGCGGCGGTGATGCGGGCGGGGCAGGCGCGCGGCGAGATCCGCGCGGAACTCGATCCGGAGCGGGCGGCGGAGGTCTATGTCTCGGCGATGCTGATGACGGTGCGGCTGTGGCTGACCGATCCGGCGGTGAAGAGCGACAGCCTCGAGGCGCGGATGAATGCGGCGATCGATGTGCTGGAGGGCGGACTGAAAGCGCCGCGGCGGAGATGAAAGCGAAGGCGAGCGGAAAAGCGGAGTTCGGCAACTGGATACGGTTGCGGATCGTCGTGACGTTCCTGTTGATCGGCGTGGCGCTGGCGGGCGTCGCGTTCCTGGTGGGCGATCCGGTGTGGCGGATTGCGGTGGGGGCGGTGGCGGCTGTGCCGCTGGGGATCGGGATTTATCTCACCTACGTCTACCTGATGTTCGGCGCGGGCGGTGTGCAGCGGCGGCTGTGGGACAGCGTGCTGGACGCGCTTGTGTGGGATGGCGCGGGCGAGGCGCTGGACATCGGGACGGGGCAGGGTGCGCTGGCGGTGGGGCTGGCGCAGCGATGGCCGCAGGCGCGGGTTGTCGGCGTTGATCTGTGGGCGGCGGACTGGGAATATTCGAAGGACGCATGCGCGCGCAATGCGCGGGCCGTGGGCGTTGACAGCCGCGTGCGGTTTGAGCGGGCGAGCGCGGCGACGCTGCCGTTTGGCGACAAGTCGATGGAGGCGGTGGTGAGCCACTTTGTGTTTCATGAGGTGAAGGATGGCGGCGGCGCGATGGGGGCGATGGCGGAGGCGGTGCGCGTGCTGAAGCCGGGCGGGGCGATGGCGGTGCAGGACATGTTTTTCGACCGGCGCGTCTATGGCGAGGCGGAGACGCTGGTGGAGCGGCTGCGCGCGATGGGGCTTGTCGACGTGCGGCTTGTGCGGCTGTCGGCGCGCGTGCGGATCCCGTGGGGCATGGGCGGACGGCGCGTGCTGGGCTGCGCGGGGCTGGTGACGGGGGTGAAAGCGTAGGGCCCTTACGGTTGCCGCATCAGCCCCAGTTGCTTGGCGATGGTCTTGTCGACCGTGCGGCTGGGCAGGTGGCGGCTCATCCAGTCGGTGAGGGGTTGGGGAGTGATGGTGTAGCGGGTCCTGGGGGAGGCGGCGGTGAGGGCGGTGTGGACGGCTTCGCCGATCTTCTCGGGCGGCAGGCCGGTCTTGCCCATGCTGGTCATGTAGGATTTCACGCGGTCGAGTGACTTGGCGTAGGGCGTGTTGGCGTAGCGCGTGACGTCGATGGCGTCGGCCTTGTCCCAGATCGGCGTGGCGATGGCGCCGGGTGCAATCACGATGACGTCAACGCCGTAGATCATCAGCTCGCGGCGCAGCGATTCCGAGACGGCTTCGAGGGCGAATTTGGAGGCGTTGTAGGGACCGAGGAATGGCATCGCGACCCTGCCGCCGACCGAGCTCATCATCACCACACGACCCGGGGTTGTCGTACGGTGATCAGGGGCTGCGCCGAGGAGCGGGGCGAACGCCTGCGTGACGATCACCTGGGCGGTGACGTTGACCTCCAGTTGTTGCCGGAAGGCGTCGATGTCGATGTGGAGGAGCGGGCCGGGATTGGCGATGCCCGCATTGTTGACGAGGCCAAAAAGCGGCGTGGCGCCTAGCTTTTCCTGGACCTGCCGGGCGGCTGCGCTGACGGCGGCGGGGTCGGTGACGTCGAAGATCAGTGGCGTGAAGCTGGAACCAAATTCGGCGGAGAGGCGATCTGCGTCGGCTTGTCTGCGAACGCTTCCGAACACGTGGAGCCCGCGTGCGGCGAGCACCTTCACGCAGCCCCAGCCGATGCCCGTCGATACACCCGTGACAACGACGCTCTTCATACGGATACTCCGTGCCCGAACTGCAGCTGGCCGACCCACGCGCAACGACTCACTGTGGCGCGCGTGCACAACGCGGCGGTCATTAGCAGTTGGGCGATTGATGCGCGTCAAGCCTCGCGTATTGAAGCAGCGCTCCCTGTCTCCCACAGGGTGCATCCCTGGGGTGGCGGATATGACAAGAAAAACGCGCCTGGCTCTTCGCGGTGTCGATGCAGCCTCGGACTCGACGGTGGAGTTCCGGTTCGCGGCTGGCGGCGAGGACTACAGCTGGCAGTTCAAGGCGGCGACGTTCGACGAGCTGGTGGCGCTGGCGCTGGGCGGGCGGTTGGGCAAGGGCAAGGACGTGCACTTCGATGCGGCCCGCGTGTCGTTCCGCAAGGGCACCGAGCACAAGCCGGGCGAGGTGATCATCTCCATCGGCCGCAAAGTGAAGATCGTGGCGCCGTTGCCGGCGAACGATGTGCTGCCGGCGCCGGTGAAGAAGCGCCGCCGCGCGGCGCGCGTCGAGAAGGTGGCGCCGTAGGGAGGCGTTGTCCGTTGGGGCCAACTTCCGACGGCGGGTGCTACCGCAGCGCCTTGCAGAGCGGGATGTCGCGTTCTTCGGGCGTGGCGCAGATGTCGGGCTGGGTCTTCGTCTGCTTCCAGTAGTCGATATAGCCGAGCTTCTGCATCAGGGGCAGGAAGCGCGGATCGGCGCGCATGGCGCTGTTGGGCGGCAGGAACAGCGTCGGGAAGTAGTTCCAGAAAAACTGGGTGAGATCGGGCCGGTCTGCAATTGCGAAAGCGCGATCGAGGTCGCCCAGGATGGCCTGCGCGACAATGTTCACGTGCGGGCTGTCGAATTTCGTCAGACAGGCGTCGGCGCGCTTGGCGCCAGCCAGGCGAGTGCTGGAGTCCTTCGCCTTCAAGGACGCGATCAGATCACGGTAGCAGGGCACGCCCGTGGCCACATCTTCCGGCGCCGCCTTGATGACGGTTTCCGGATCCATCGTGTCCATGAAGATGGCGGACACCAGCGTCACTTCCCAGGCGTAGGCTCTGCGACGCTGTGACAGGGCCGCTTCAAACTTCTCCGTCGCGCCATACTGTCCGGAGGCGGCGCGCAAAAGGGCATGATAGTAGCGGGTGACCGTGTCTATCGGGCCGGTGTCGTGTGCGGCGCGAAGATACAGCTCTGCGTCAGCTGCGCGCCCGAACTGAAACAGCACCATGCCGATCGAGGACTTGGCGCTGGCGTAGTAGAGTAACTCACTGCGCGAAGGCGGTCGGGCCAAGTCTGCCTCGGCCCGTGGCAGCCATTCCAGTGGAGGGCGATCATGGGCGATGCCGACCGAAACCCGCGCCGCAGCGGTTGCATAGCTGTCTGGCGCCAGTTTTTCCGCTGCGGCCAGGGCTGCGTCGGCCTCCGCAACAATCCCCGGGCGCTGTGCAGCCGGCACGTTGAGGATCGCGAATGTGAGCGCGTCGGCCAGCTGCGCATGCAGGAAGCCGATTTCGGGATGTCGCTTGAGCAGATCACGCAACGCTGAGGCCCGCTGGTCCGCAACCGAGCGGCAGACATCTCCCAACAGCGATACCGTCGCCGTGTCCGGGCTACGCAAGCCTGCGCTTTGGATATGCGTCGCCAGGCAGTTGGCGGCGGCTACAGCTCCCTGACTGGATGACGTGCCAGCGAACCTCGCATCCTCGATCGGGTGGGTGTTGGTGCCTTGTCCGATAGTTGTCCGTGTCGGCACCTCGACAAGCAGGCCGGTTATCCGAAGCTTGTCGCCCTCGCGACTTACATTCCCCTCGATCATCAGGCGGGCGCCGAGGGCCGCCGCGCGATCCAGCGTCGAGCCCTCGCCGGCCTCGCCAGTGTCCACCCGGTTGACGATATCGAGGCGAAGCGCGGACAGCGCCTTGAAGCCTTCCTCGGTTGCGACGGCCGCAGCCTGCTTCGCGGCAGGATCATCGTCCGAGGTATAGCCGAAGAAGGCGATCCGCACATTTTCAGCGTCGCCACCTGGCGTTCCCGACATGGCGGGCCCGCGCATCAGCAGGACGACGCCCGCAATCAGCGCGACGCCAAGCACAGCCGCGCCGGCGAGAATAGCGGGGCGCTTTACCCAAAGGGCCCGTGCGGGGCGCGCGGGCATGGGCGGGGGCGGTTCGGTTGAGCCAAGGCTGAAGGCGGCGACCTGGGCGCCAGCGCCGCCCTTGACCAGCGCCGCCAGCTTGTCGGCCAGGTCGGCGAAACTCGCCTCGGTGTCCGCGTAGGCGTCGATCCAGTTGCGGGAGGCCAGCTCGTAGAGGAAGGCGCCGGTCGGTTTGATGTTCTCGATACGGACGGGGATGACCATCTTCTTCGAGAAGGTCGCGGCAGCCAGCTCCTTGGAGATGTCGTCGCTTTCGGACGCCACTTTCGAGAACAGGAGAACGAAGATGGGGGCGGCTTCGAGGGCGTGGGCGGTCTTTTGGCGCCAGTCGTCGCCGGGGCCGAGGAGGCCGTCATACCAGGCATCGATCCCGCGCTGTTTCAGCAACGCGTGAAGGAGGCGCGCCTTGTCCTGGTCGGCGCGCCGGTAGCTGATGAAGACTTCGCCCGCCATGATTGCCCCTGACCCCTGCCGGAACGTTGTGCCCTTGATACTTCCACCGGGCAATCAGCGGGAATTTGCTGGGCGCACGGATGGGCAGCGGGGCGGGGCGCGGGGTGGGACAGGGCCGGGCGGGGGCCCGGCGGTCCAGAGGGCTTTCGCTTGACTTTCAGGGGCCTGAGCGCCTAGAGACCCGCTCCCGCTATGAGGACAGCTCTCGTGGTCGCGCCGGTTTCGCCGGCAAGAACCGCGAAATCCCCAGCTGACCCGCGGAAATTCAGCATTCACGCCGCATTCCGCGGCGAGACCGCCGGGTCAACCGGCCGGCCTGTAATGACGAAATCCATTGGAGAATTGATTGGCTACCGCTTCCCTTAACCCGACTACCGATGATTTTGCCGCCCTGTTTGAAGAGAGCTTCTCTGGCTCTGGAATGATCGAGGGCCGCGTTGTCGCCGCCACGGTCACCAGCGTTGCCGGCGATTTCATCACCGTCGATGTCGGCCTCAAGACCGAAGGCCGCATCCCGTCCCGCGAATTCGCGACCGACGAAACGCAGCCGACCGTCGGCGCCGTCGTCGAAGTCTATCTCGAGCGCATCGAGAACGCTCTCGGTGATGCTGTCCTCTCCAGGGATAAGGCCAAGCGTGAAGAAGCCTGGACGCGCCTCGAGCGCCTGTCCGAGAAGAAAGAGACCGTCAAAGGCACGATCGTCGGCCGCGTCAAAGGCGGCTTCACCGTCGACCTCGGCGGCGTCAACGCGTTCCTTCCGGGAAGCCAGGTGGACATCCGTCCGATCCGCGACGTCGGTCCGCTCATGGGCCAGATGCAGCCGTTTGCGATCCTGAAAATGGACCGTCCGCGCGGCAACATCGTCGTGTCGCGTCGCGCGGTGCTCGAAGAGTCGCGTGCGGAACAGCGCGCCGAGATCGTCGGCAACATGGCCGAGGGCGAGCGTCGCAAGGGCGTCGTCAAGAACATCACCGATTACGGTGCGTTCGTGGACCTCGGCGGCATCGATGGCCTGCTGCACGTCACCGACATGAGCTGGAAGCGCGTGTCGCATCCGAGCCAGGTTGTGGAAGTTGGTCAGGAAGTCGAAGTCCAGATCATCAAGATCAACCCGGAAACCCAGCGCATCTCGCTTGGCATGAAACAGCTGGCGACCGATCCGTGGGATGGCGTCTCGGCCAAATACCCGGTGGGCGCCAAGCTCACGGGCCGCGTGACCAACATCACCGACTACGGCGCGTTCGTTGAACTGGAAGATGGCGTCGAAGGCCTGATCCACGTCTCCGAAATGAGCTGGACCAAGAAGAACGTGCACCCGGGCAAGATCATCTCCTCCAGCCAGGAAGTGGACGTGATGGTGCTGGACGTGGACGCCGACAAGCGCCGCATCTCGCTGGGCCTCAAGCAGGTCATGAACAATCCGTGGGAAGCCTTCATGGCTGAACACCCGATTGGCACGAACATCGAAGGCGAAGTGCGCGGCATCACCGAGTTCGGTATGTTCGTCGGCCTTGGCCCCGATCTCGACGGCATGGTCCACATCAACGACATCGACTGGAACGTGCCGGGCGAAGAAGCCATCAAGAAGTACACCAAGGGCGACGCCGTGCAGGCGCGCGTCCTCGACATCGACATCGAGAAGGAGCGTATCTCGCTGGGCATCAAGCAGCTCAGCCAGGACCCGACCGAGTCGATCGACCTGCGCAAGAACTCGATCGTCACCACCACGGTTATCGAGATCACCACCGGCGGCATCGAAGTCTCGATCGCTGACGGCGCGCTGAAAGGCTTCATCCGCAAGGCTGACCTGGCGCGCGATCGTGGCGACCAGCGTCCGGAGCGTTTCGCTGTGGGCGACAAGGTCGACGCGCTCGTCACCGCGTTCGACAAGGCGGGCCGCAAGGTCTCGCTGTCGATCAAGGCGATGGAGATCAAGGACGAGAAGGAAGCCGTGGAACAGTACGGTTCGGCCGACTCGGGCGCCTCGCTGGGCGACATCCTCGGCGCGGCCCTGAAGCAGGCGACGAAGAAGGACGAAGAGTAAGTCTTTCGGGTTTGCTGATTGAATGTGAGACGCCCTCGCGAAAGCGGGGGCGTTTTGCTTTTGGGGTAGGGGCACGCAGGCAAGACCCACGGGTGTCATTCTCGGCCTTGTGCCGAGAATCTCGGTTGCTGGCTTCTATGGGAATGTTGGCTTTCCCGCACAGGCGACAACCGAGACCCTCGGGATGCGCCTTCGGCTTACCCGAGAGTGACTCCGTGGGGCTGGATATCGAATCCCGGCGATTCCGGTCGGATTCTGGCGGGGGTGGATCGATCCGGGACGGAAATGACAGTGCCCAATTCGGGTCTCGTCGAAAAACTCTTGTCTTTCTTGCCGCTTAGGTCAATTTTGTACGCATGCTGCGTTCAGAACTCATTGCCCTGCTGGCCGAAGAAAACCCCACGCTGAAGGTGCGGGAGGTCGAAAGGATCGTCGACGTGATCTTCGACGAGATCGCCAGTGCGCTGGAGCGCGGGGATCGCGTGGAGCTGCGCGGGTTCGGGGCGTTCTCGGTGCGCAAGCGGGACGCGCGCACGGGGCGCAATCCGCGCACGGGCAATTCGGTGTCGGTCGAGGCCAAGCACGTGCCGTTCTTCAAGGCGGGCAAGGAGCTGCGCTCGCGGCTCAACAACGGGCATGACCCGGAAGACCGCGACTAGCGCGCGGTTTTGCTTTTCAGGTTTCGATCGAGGAATAACCCCCGTGCCGGATTCGATATGGACGGGCGTGCGGGGCGGAGCGACAACAGGCTTGGCGCGCACAGGCGCCTGAAATCGTTGGCTTGCTAACAAGACAGGGGACATGCGTGCTCAAGGAATTTCGTGACTTCGCAATGCGTGGCAACGTCGTCGACCTGGCGGTTGCCGTCATCATCGGCGCGGCGTTCGGGGCGATCGTCAATTCGCTCGTCGCCGACATCTTCATGCCGATCATCGGCCTGATCACCGGTGGGGTCGACTTCTCGAAGATGACCTATGTGCTGGCGCCGGCCGTGATGGACGCGACGGACCCCTCCAAGGTGGCCAAGGCCGCCGTCGAGATCCGCTATGGCCAGTTCATCCAGTTCATCATCAACTTCGTGATCGTCGCCTTCGCGCTGTTCATGGTCGTCAAAGGCATGAACAAGATGAAGAAAAAAGAGGCCGAGGCCCCTCCGGCGCCGCCGGTTCCGACGGCCGAGGAGAAACTGCTTGCCGAGATCCGGGACTTGCTTGCCAAGGGCCGGTGAGGTATCCGGCTGCCACGTGTAGAGTTCGTAGCGTACGGAAGGGGCGGCCTGAGTGCCGCCCTTTCTTCGTTTCAGGGCCCTGAAATCGCTGAATAAATTTCGGGTGGCGGGACATGATCAGCGTCAAGATCTGCGGAATCACCAACGAATCGGACCTTGCCCAGGCCATTGAGGCCGGGGCGGACATGGTCGGTTTTGTCGTGGTGGAGACGAGCCCGCGCTTCGTGAATTTCGACAAGGCGCAGGCGCTGATCCAGAAGGCCGCCGAGCTGGGGGCCGAGCCGTGGGTCGTGGCGACACTGGCGGTACCGTGGCTCGGCAAGCTGGTGGATGAGACGCCGGAGATCGGCGCGGTGCAGCTGCACGGCAAGGAGAGCCCGGCGCAGGTGGCGTCCTTCGCGCGCAAGCACCAGCTGGTTCCGATCATCAAGGCGCTGGGCGTGGCGTCCAAGCGCGACCTTGCCGACGCGGAAGCGTTCGAGGCGGCGGACGCCTTCCTGTTCGACGCCAAGCCGCCGGCGGGCGCCGACCGCGAGGGCGGGCACGGCAAGAGTTTCGACTGGGCAATACTCAAGGGTTTTCGCGTCAACGACCATGAGGACTGGACGCTTTCGGGCGGACTGACGCCGGAGAATGTCGCCGAGGCGATCCGGCAATCGGGCGCGGCGGCGGTCGACGTGTCGTCGGGCGTCGAGGCGCGGCCGGGCGTGAAGGACCACGCGAAGGTGACAGCGTTCATCGCGGCGGCGAAAGCGGCGGCTGAGGCGGCGGAGTAGAGCGCGGGTTGACGCTTCGCGTCGGCTTTCCGCAGGAGGCCGGATAATGAAACCGATCCCACTGCCCCATCTTTCGGAGCGCGTAATCGGCGTCACGCTTCCAAAGGATGGAAGGTTCCTAGTCTGCGACTATGACGAGGTCTTTGAGATCGCGATCTCTGACCCGCCTCAGGCGCAATTCATAGACGTTGATCCCGAGACGGTTGAGCAGCGACCGGACTTCATTGGACGCGCACGAGATAATTCAATTCATCGTGTGGGCGAGAGTCGTATCAGGTTCAATTTCGACTCAACGGCGCAGTCTGTGAAAGTGAAGTACGACTGTGCAGGGCAACGAGGATCGATCGAATTCAAGATTCTCTCTGGAGACTGGTTTTACGCCTCCTTTTCAGAGGACGGACGCTATTTGATCTTGGCAGAGCCCTATGGGATCGAGTTGTATGCCGTTGCCGAGTAGCGGGCAGAGCGCTCACGTCGTGCAGTGCGGAACTCCCAGCAAACGCGGATCGCGTTAGTCATCAAACCCCACGAACACCGCTGCTTCCGAGATGGGTTTGCGTTCCGAGATGACGGCGTTGGCGGGGAAGCTGTCGTCGGGCCAGCCGAGCGCGATGCTTTTCATGATGACCTGATCGGCGGGAATGTTGGCGTGTTCGCGCACGACGGGGGACTGCATGATGCCCTGGCTGTTGATGACGGCGCCGAGGCCGCGTGACCACGCCGCATTCACCAGCGCATTGGCGACGCCGCCGCAATCGAACGGTGTGTCGTCGCTGCCGTCGAGGTCGCGGTCGTAGGTGATGATGACGCACACCGGCGCATCGAACTGGCGGAAGCCGCGCAGCACCCAGTCCTGCCGCGCATCCTTGTCGTCGCGGGCGATGCCCATGGCGCTGAACAGCTGCTTGGCAACACCGATCTGGCGTTCGCGGTGTTTGCCGGCAAAGGCCTGTCCAGTGCGGAATTCGCGGGAGTGCGGCACGCCGGCGAGGTTGCGCTCGGTGTTGCCGGCGCGGATGCGGTTCAGCGGTTCGCCGGCGATGACGTGGAAATGCCAGGGCTGGGTGTTCATCGAGGTCGGCGCGCGCATGGCGAGCGTGAGCACTTCCTCGATCAGCTTCCGTGGCACGGGATCAGGCTTGTAGCCGCGGATGCTGCGGCGGCCGAGCATGACATCGTCGAATTCCATGGAGGGCCCTCTGGCGTGGAAGGGCCAGTTGAACCGACCGGGCGGGGTTTGCAAGGGCTGCAGCCCGGCGCCTCACGTGAGCCCTTGGCGCGCTGGACGCGGGATGCTTCAAGGATCGCCGGGACGTGTGTGGCGAGGGAGCGGGCGATGGCGGGACGGATCGTGGCGGGGCTTTGCGCGGCGGCAAGCGCGGTGGCGATGCTGGCATCCGCGGCTTCGGCGAATGACTCAACCGCCGAGTTGCGGGCGGGCGGGCTGCAGCTGATGCGCAGCGATGTGATCGACATGATGTCGGAGGACCTGTTCCTGTCGACCAGCGAAGTGCGGGTGAAGTATGTCTACCGCAACACGTCGGGCGCGGATGTGACGACGCGTGTGGCGTTTCCGCTGCCGGATATCGGCTGGGAGTTCGGCGAGGCGCCGGTGGCCTTGCCCAATCCGACAGCGCCCAATTTCGTGGACTTCAAAACCACGGTGGACGGGCAGGACATTCCGCTCGAGGTGGAGCTGCGGGCGGTGATCGACAGCGGGCTCGACGTGACGGAGCGCGTGAAGGCGGCGGGGATGCCGTTTCACGTCACGGATTTCGAGGCGTGGGACAAGCTGCAGACGACGATGCCGCTGGAGCTGGCGAAGCAATTGCGCGACGAGGGCGTGATCTGGCTGGACCTCGATCCGGATACGGGGGCGGTTCTGTACCTGCGGCCGCGCTGGACGCTGAAGACGACGTTCCATCGCATGCAGACGTTCCCGGCCGGGAAAGATGTCGTGGTGGAGCATGCCTACAAGCCGGTGGTCGGCGGCTCGGTGGGCGCGTCCTACATCTATGCGGACAAGGATGGGAAGGCGGCGATCAAGCGCGACTACTGCATCGACGCGGCGTTCGATGCGGCGCTCAACAAGATGAAGAAGGCGGTGGGCGGCGAACAGCTGATCGGCGAGCGCACGATGGGCTATGTGCTGAAGACCGGCGCCAACTGGGCCAAGCCCATCGGAACGTTCCACCTGACGATCGAGAAGGATGCGCCTGACCAGCTGATGACGCTGTGTGCGGAAGGCCTCAAGAAGACCGGGCCGACGCGGTTCGAGCTGACGCGCAAGGATTTCTCGCCCGAGCAGGATATCAGGATCATGATGCTGCAGAAGTTCTAGGGGTGGGAACCGGAGGGTTCCCCACGCTTTTCGCTTGTCATGCGGCTGCGACCTGATTGTGTAAGGTGGCTGTCGCTTGCTGATTCACGCAATGGAGGCCTCGTGTCCCGCAATCCTGAAATCCTGCCCGAGCTGTTCGCATCCGTCCTGCCGCCCGCGCTGTACGCCAGCCCTGCGCTGGCCATGCCGGAAGACGATGAGGACGAGGAAGGCGACGAAGAGGGCGACGACGAAGACCTCGACGAGGACGAAGACGAGGACGGCGACGAGGACGAAGACGACGGAGATGAAGACGAGGACGACGAGGACTGATCTATCGTTCTGAATGGGGGGATCTGCATGCGGACGATCGGACTTGCAGGTCTCGCCCTGCTGCTGGCGGCTTGCGAACAGCCGCCGGCAGAGGCGCCTGGTCCGGCGGCAGATGTCGTTCCAGCACGCGTTGAGGACGCGCGGCCGGATTCGGCAACGCCATCGGCGCCTCCGCCTGTGACGATCGCCACGGAGACTATGCTGCCGCCTGCGCCGGAGGGTGGGTTGACCGTAGAAGGCTGGGGCGCGATCCGGATCGGTATGACGCTCGATGCGCTGAATGCTGCGGCAGGCGAGACGTTCGATCCCAACGAGGATCCTGATTTCGCGGAATACCAGTGCGCCTTCTTCTATCCGAAGGGCGCGCCGGATGGGCTGTCCGTGATGTATGTGCGTGGCAGGGTTGCCCGCATTGATGTGAGCAAGCCCGGCGTGTCGACCTATGGCGGGCTGCAGGTCGGCGATACATCGGCGAAGGCGCGCGAGGCGCTGGGGGCGGCGCTGAATGCCCAGCCGCACTTCTACATCGGTCTGCCGGCGGAATACCTGACGGTCTGGACCAGCGGTGGTCCCGCTCGCTATTCGACCGGAATGCCGACAGAGGAGCGGCTGGCCGCATCGCTGGCGGCGCGCGGTTTGCGGTTCGAGACGGACGACAAAGGCGTTATCGAGGAATTCCGCGCGGGCGATGGCGCGATCGAGTTGCCCGAGGGATGCCTCTAGGCGCGGATGTGACCTCTGGCGCGGGGGGCATCCCCGGCGTAAAGGAGCCTTGCAACCGAGGACTTACGATGACGGCTCTTTCGAACACATGGTCGCAATGGCCGGACGCCAAGGGGCGGTTTGGGGAATTTGGCGGGCGGTATGTGGCCGAGACGCTGATGCCGCTCGTGCTCGATCTCGAGCAGGAATACGCCAAGGCGAAATCGGACCCGAGCTTCCAGGCGGAGTTCGACTGGCTTCTTGAACATTATGTCGGGCGGCCGTCGCCGATGTATTACGCCGAGCGGCTGACGAAACACTTTGGCGGCGCGAAGATCTATTTCAAGCGCGACGAGCTGAACCATACGGGCGCGCACAAGATCAATAACTGCATCGGGCAGGTACTGCTCGCGCGGCGCATGGGCAAGACGCGGATCATCGCGGAGACGGGGGCGGGGCAGCATGGTGTAGCCACTGCAACAATATGTGCGCGCTTCGGCCTGCCGTGCGTGGTGTTCATGGGCGAGACGGATGTGGAGCGGCAGAAGCCGAACGTGTTCCGCATGCGCCTGCTCGGCGCGGAGATCGTGCCGGTGTCGTCAGGCACGGGCACGCTGAAGGATGCGATGAACGAGGCGCTGCGGGATTGGGTGACGAATGTGTCGAACACGTTCTACGTCATCGGGACGGCTGCGGGGCCGCATCCCTATCCGATGCTGGTACGCGATTTCCAGTCGATCATCGGCAAGGAAGCGCGGGCGCAGATCCTGAAACAGGAAGGCCGCTTGCCGGATGCGCTGGTGGCGGCGATCGGTGGCGGATCGAACGCGATCGGGCTGTTCCATCCGTTCCTGGAAGATGAAGGCGTCAAGATGATCGGCGTCGAGGCTGGGGGCCATGGCGTCGATACGCCGATGCATGCGGCGTCGTTGAGCGGCGGGCAGCCGGGCGTGTTGCATGGCAACCGTACCTACCTGCTGCAGGACAAGGACGGCCAGATCATCGACGCGCACTCGATCTCGGCGGGCCTGGATTATCCGGGCATCGGACCGGAGCACGCTTTCCTGCATGAGACGGGGCGCGCGGAGTATCGCACCTGCACCGACAAGGAAGCGCTTGAGGCGTTCCAGCTGTGCACCAAGCTCGAAGGCATCATCCCGGCGCTGGAGCCGGCGCATGCGCTGGCGCGTGTGGGCGATGTCGCGAAGGAGCTCGGCAAGGACGGGCTGATCGTGATGAACATGTGCGGCCGCGGCGACAAGGATATCTTCGCGGTGGCGGGGCATCTGGGGTTGAAGATCTGACCAGTGCGTGTTGGGGCATCCGCCTGCTTCGCAGGCGGCCCCTTCCGTCATGCTTCGCATGCCACCTTCCCCAGCTTCGCTGGGGCAGGACCACACGCCGTTAGACCGGAAGGGGAAGTCCTCCCTCGCCGAAGGCGGGGGAGGTGGCGCGAAGCGACGGAGGGGGCTGGCCGCGCAGCGGCCGGACTGGCGCGTGCGACACGCTCTTCTGGTTGGCGCGAGAAGCGGATAGCCTCCACCCAAACCGGAGGGACCCATCATGCGTATCGCCATCGCTGCCGCCTTGCTTGCACTTGCCGCCTGCCAGCCAGCTGCCGAGACGCCGAAGGAGCCGACGGCGGAGGAGATGGGGCAGGATGATCCCAGCGTTCCGTTCGAGCCGGCGGCCGTGGGGCCCGCGAAGACTTACGAAGCGTACTCCAAGACAGCGATGAGTTTTACCCCGGGCGTGCTGACGCTGACGCCGACGCCGCAGGCTTCGCCCAACCTGCCGGAAGGCGCGGTGTTTGCGTTCGGCAATGGCATTATTCTGAAGACGACGCTGATGCCGGGCGGGGCGGAGCAGGGCGATCCGACGAAGCAGCCGGACTGGAAGAGCCTGTTCATCGACACGACGGGCGCGCCAATCGATGTGAGCAAGATCATGATGTATTCCGTTGAGGGCGAAACCGTGCCGGCGGGGACGCCGAATGGCGGTTTCTGTGACAAGACCAGCTTCCTGGCGACCTACACGGTGGTGAGCCCCGGCGCCGAGGACTTCACCATCGCGGCGTTCAACGGCGATGAGTGGCCGCCCAAGGACGAGACCGCGCTGTGCGGGACGTTCACCTACGGCCACGTCCACTAGATGCGCGTGCTGGTCGGGCTGGCGGCGCTGCTGCTGGCGGCGTGTGGCGGGCCGGAGAAGCTGATCCTGCCGGGCAAAGTGGACCTGCCGCTTGTCTCGGGCGACCGCCTGCGGTTGTGCGCAGAGGACGGGCTCGAAGACACGACGCCGGATGTCGATTGCGTGCAGACGGAGCAGGCGCATGCCGTGGCCGCCTACGCGAAAGAGCTGAAGGCGATGGGCTGGACTGAGGCCGAGGCGGGCGACACGCGCGAAGTATGGACGCAGGGCGAGGGGGCGGCGTGCAAGCGCGTGGTGATCGATGGCGGGCGCGATGAGTTTGCGCGCAAGCGGTATGCGCTGGTGCGGTTTGAGGTGAGTGGGTGTGGGTAGGGGCGGGGGTCCCAGATTGCGAAGCTAATCCGCAATTCACTTCACCCTTTGTCTGCAAGCGTGCACAAAGGCTGCAGCGGATGGAGAGACTGATGAGCACGCACGCTGGCAGCTGTCATTGCGGGAAGGTCGCCTTCGAGGTGACGGGGAATTTCGGCGGGGCGATGGTCTGCAACTGTTCGTACTGCCGGCGGTCGGGGCATATGCTGGCATTCACGACGCCGGAGCATTTCAGGCTGACGACGCGCGAGGCGGACGTTTCGACCTATCTCTTCAACACGCAGAAGATCGGCCACTATTTCTGTTCATCCTGCGGAATTTCCACGCATGGCTCGGGCGCGGGACCGGACGGCAAGCGGATGGTGGCGGTGAACCTGCGCTGTGTGCCGGACATCGATCTCGACACGCTGGAAGTGCAGGCGTTCGACGGGGCGAAGCTGTAGCGCGTTCTGTGGCGTGATCTGACATGCAGTGCGGATTGCTTTCCGGCGTTGTCGGGATTTTGGCGCGGCGTTAGACTCGCGTTTCAGGCTGAGGTGGGGGCGTCGTTTTGGTCCGCGTGCGCGGGCGGGAGGGATGAGCATGTCATCTCCTGGATCCTCTCAGGGTTCGGTTCGCCCTTCGGGCGCTCTCAGGACCGACGCCGTGATCGCGCCGAAACTCTCGCGTGTCCCGCGGGGGCACTGGCGGTCGCGCTGGCGCTCGCAGAAGGACTGCCAGTTCTCGGACAGGATGGAGAAGGCGGGCACCTGGCTGGGGCGGTATCGCTGGCCATCGGCGGAAGTCGCCGAGCAGAAGGCGCTCGACTGGCTGGCGCAGCACAAGGATGTGGCGGCGTATTACGGCATCGCGTTCAAGGGCGTGGTGTTCTTCCCGGCCGGGTCGGACGGCGGGGCCTGAAGCGGGCTGCCCCCCATCACTGCCTGACACGCGAGCGTTCCTGATTTGTTGCAGTGCGGCATCGGGAAGCGACACGGGGGGTAGGTGGCGCGGCCGGACTGGGCTATATTTCTGGTCTTCCGGCCCCTCTGGGGGCGCAATGGAATCTCGCGTTTGGCCTTTCGTCTGAACCGCTGATCACACCCAAAAAACCTGACATATGACCGCTGACCGGATCTCCGCGACGTTTGCCGCCTGTGCTGCACAGGGACGGGCTGCCTTTGTCGGCTACCTGATGGCCGGCGACCCGGATATCGAGACAAGCTTCAAGAATATCAAGGCTCTGGCCGAGGGTGGGGCTGACATCATCGAGCTGGGCGCGCCGTTTACCGACCCGATGGCGGACGGGGCGGCGATCCAGAAAGCGGCGCTGCGGAGCCTCGCGGCGGGAACGACCCTGCAGGCGACGCTCGACATCGCAAAACGCTTCCGGGCCGAGAATGCGACCACCCCCCTGATCGTCATGGGTTATGCCAATCCGATCCATCGGATGGGCTACCCGGCGTTCGCCAAGGCTGCGGCCGAGGCAGGGGTGGATGGTGTGATTACTGTGGATTTGCCCCCTGAAGAGGACGCCCCGCTGCGCCAGGAACTGGCCGCGCATGGGCTGGCGGTTATCCGCCTCGCAACCCCGACAACGACAGAAAAGCGTATGGAAACAGTGGCCGACGGGTCGTCGGGCTTTGTCTATTACGTGTCGGTGGCGGGCGTGACCGGCGCGGGCGTCGGAACTGAGTCGGATATTTCTGCGGGCGTGGAACGCGCCCGGCGCATCTCCAAACTGCCTGTGGCGGTGGGTTTTGGCGTCCGTACGCCGGAACAAGCCGCTGCTTTTGCTCGTATTTCTGACGGAGTCGTGGTCGGTTCGGCGCTGGTCGAGCAGGTCCGCGAGGCGGTCGAGCAGGGTGATCCTGCGTCGTCTGTCAAGAGAATAAGTGTGGTTGCGCAGTCACTGTCAAACGCCATAACTTCGGCGCGTCTTGAGCGGAGTGTCTCTTGAACTGGCTTACCAATCTTCCCCCGGGCCTGAAGTCCATCTTCGCCAAGCGCGAAGACGCGGCCGGGGATGATCTCTGGGTCAAATGCCCGAAGACCGGCGAACTGGTCTACCGGCAGGAACTGGAGAGCTCGTACTGGGTGACGCCGGCTGGCGCGCACCTGCGGATCGGGCCGGAACAGCGCTTCGAATACATGTTCGATGGTGGTCTGTGGACGGACATTCCGATGCCGCCCGTGCAGCGCGACCCGCTGAAGTTCAAGGACGACAAGCGCTATACCGACCGCCTCAAGATCGCCAAGGCCAAGACCGGCCGCGATGATTGCATGGCGGCGGCGCACGGCGAGATCAACGGCCGCAAGGCTGTGGTGCTGGTGCAGGACTTCGCCTTCATGGGCGGATCGCTCGGCATGGCGGCGGGCGAGGGTTTCATCAAGGCGGCGGAAGCTGCCGTGGCGCGCAAGGCTGCGCTGATTGTTGTGACCGCTTCGGGCGGCGCGCGCATGCAGGAATCGGCGTTCGCGCTGATGCAGATGCCGCGCACCGTGCTGGCCATCCAGGACGTGAAGCGCGCGAAGCTTCCCTACATCGTCGTGCTGTCGGACCCGACCTCGGGCGGCGTGCTGGCGTCGTACGCGATGCTGGGCGACGTGCAGATCGCCGAGCCGAGCGCGCAGCTGGCCTTCACCGGCCCGCGCGTGATCGAAGCGACCATCCGCGAGAAACTGCCGGAAGGCTTCCAGCGTTCGGAATTCCTGCGCGAGCGCGGGATGGT
>JAOATF010000017.1 GCA_030158285.1 Hyphomonadaceae bacterium | reverse complement strand
GCGTGCTGAAGACGGGTCCGCGGGCGAATGGCATGCGGCCGTGATCCCTGCGGCGCGGGGGCCGGGGGTGGTTGGTTTGGGTGTGGCCTGACGGTTAGGTCAGGCTGATTCCAAGCAGCATTCACCGCTCATTCCGGCGAACGCCGGAATCCAGGAACGGTTTGCCTGCGTGTGCAGGCGTGAAGCTGCAAGGCGTAATAAGGTGCACGGCCGGCCCTGGATTCCGACGTTCGTCGGAATGAGCGGGGTGAAAGCTGTGCGCTCAAGGAGCGCACTGCGCGCGCTGACCGGGTTCCCGCCTGCGCGGGGAAGACGGATCGAGAGGCTTGTGGACAATCGATCAACATCAACGGGGTCATTCTCGGGCTTGTCCCGGGAATCTTGGTTGATGGTTTCGAGGGGAATGGTCGCCTGTCCCTTCGGGTGTTCCAACCGAGATTCTCGGGATGCGCTTCGCTTACCCGAGAATGACCCGGTTGGGGGTGGTGAGGTTTTCCTCAGTGTGAATGTCGGGCTTCGTCTGGGGCAGAGCTTCGGCCGCGGGCGCCATGTGCCAATCATGGGGCCGGCGGTTGAAGCGCATCCCGAACGTCGCGCGGACGCCTTGCACGAGACACACGAACGCGCACGTCACCGCGTCCAGCAAACGCTGGAGGAGCGGCGGGTTGCCTAAGCCAGGTGCGAGAGGTCGTGCTCGTGTCATGCGCAGCAGTATAAATCAGCGCATGATGCCATTGAATCCAAAGCTCTGTTTCCCTCATCTTTTTGGGCCAGTGCTTTGAGATCATTGGAAACAGGTGAGTCTGTTTCCCTTGGATCTGTACAGCGAGTTTCCCTCATTCTCGGGCGCTCGCCCTCAGAAGGGGTCCTTCAGGATGTCTTGCCACTCCGGATGCTTGCGCAGGGTGGCGTTGGTGAAGGGGCAGAGGGGGATGATCTTGAGGTTTCGGGCGCGGACGTCGTGGACCATGTATTCGACGAGCGCCTTGCCAACGCCCATGCCGCCGAGTTCGTCGGGCACGCCGGTGTGGTCGATGATGATGATCTTCTCGCCCGCTTTGGAGAACGTCATCTCGGCTTCGGGCTTGCCTGCGACGCGCGCGACATAGCGGCCGCCGGTGGGCTTGTCCTCGCGCGTGATGCTGACGGTGGTTTTGGGGACTTCGACCATGGCGGGCTTCCTGTTCGGGGGGAGGCCCTAATGTGGTGTCAGGGGAAGAATGAGTCCACCAGGTCCTGCTCGGCTGATTGCTGGACCAGCGGAACGGCCTTGCCGCCATTGATGATGCCGCCCATGCGGGCGATCTCGGCGAAGATCTCGTCGGCTTCATGGGCGATGCCGGGGGGCACCTCTTCGACGGCGGCCAGCCTGCCCTGCACGTCGCCGATGCGGGCGTCGATCTCGCCTTGCGCGGCGAGGAACTGCGCCTTCGCGTCGCGGGGGGCGGTGATGTAGGCGGCGATGGCGAGGCCGCGGTCGGTGAAGGCGGTGCGGGCGAAATGGGTGGGGTAGCCGGTGGGGCGCCACTCCAGGACGCTCTCCCGCATCTCCGGGATGTCGCTCAGCGTGGCGATCAGCATGGCTACTTCATTGTAATGATTGAGGTAGTCGGTCGCCAACCCCGTGGCGGGATTGATGTTGGCCGCGCGCAGCCTGTCTGGGTCTGGAAAGCCGGCGGACGGCATGCGCGAAAAGGCCCAATGAATCACGAGTATCGCGCCGACCCTGCTCCGGGAGGATTTACGGGCGCTTAAACGACAGCGTAAGCAGGGCAATGCGTGACATCCTCTTTTTCCCGTTGGCTGCGGCGCTTGCGAGCACCTTCATCTTCGTGGCGCTGGACCCCAATGCCGAACGCCTGCCCACCGGCGCGGTGAGCGGCGGCGGACGCGATGCACACGACATCACGGTCAAGGACACGGAACTCAACCGCTTCATCGTCGGCAGCGTCAAAGGCGTGAGCCTGCAGCTGGTGCGGCCGGAGGGGGGCGCAGCCTTCCTGCGCATCGACCGGCAGGCGGGCGCGACCTATGAGGACCCAAGTCTGGGCCCGCATCTCGTGCTGGCGGAGGACATTGAAGTCGCGCTGGAGTCGCGGCCGGTGGAGGTGATCTTCGAGGCGCGCTCGGTGGGCGATGCGCCTGCCGACGCTTTCGAGGCCAACTATTTTGCCAAGGTGGAAGGCGAGAGCGGCTGGAAGCAGTTCCCGCTGACGCGCGAGTTCCAGACCTACACGCTGAGTTTCTTCACGCCCCGCCGCCAGCGCGAGGAAGGCTATGACTTCATCGGCGTCCGCCCGGTGGCGCCGGACGGCCATCGCGTGATGGACGTGCGCTCCGTGCGCATCCGCTCCGCCGGGGAAAAAGGCACGCCGCCGCTGACGCAGCCGAGCGGGCCGGTGATCGTCCCCTAGGGCGTCACGCGTACGCGCAGACCTGATTGCCCGCGCCCGCAGGTGATGGCTTAGTCTCGCCCGAGATAAGCCGGGGAGCGCGCGATGAGCCACGAGATCATCTTCCACAATTATCCGAGCTCGCCGTTCAGCGAGAAGGTGCGCGTGGCGTTCGGCATCAAGGGCCTGTCATGGCGCTCGGTGATCCAGCCGGTGATCATGCCCAAGCCGGACCTGATCCCGCTGACGGGGGGCTATCGCAAGATTCCGGTGATGCAGATCGGCGCGGATATCTATTGCGACAGCCAGATCATCCTGCGGGAGCTGGAGCGGCGTTTTCCGACACCATCGCTGGCGCCTAAAAATGCGGGCGCGGGGTATGCGCTGGGCTTCTGGGCGGACCGGCAGATCTTCCAGGCGGCGGTGGCGATCATCTTCGGCGAGCTTGGCGATCTTGTGCCGGAGGATTTCAAGAAGGACCGCGCGGCAATGAGCGGCGGCGGATTTGATTCCGCCGCGCTGAAGGCGGCGGCGCCGGTGATGCGCGATGCCTATCGGGCGCATACGGCGTTTCTCGAGGACCAGCTGGGCGACGGCCGCGCCTTCTGGGGCGGCGACACGGCAGGGCTCGCCGACATCCATGCCTTCATGAACCCGTGGTTTATTGCCAACGCCCTGCCCCATCGCGCGGGCGAGCTGCTGGCGGAATTCCCGAACGTGCAGGCGTGGTTCGCGCGGGTGAAGGCGATAGGCCATGGGACGCCGACGGACATGACGCCGACGGAGGCGCTGGCTGTTGCCAAGGCTGCGGTGAGCGAGGCGCAGGAGGCGGTTGATCCGCATGATGCGAGTCGCAAGCCGGGGGATCGGGTGGTGGTGTCAGCGGACGATTATGGGCGCGATCCGATTGCGGGGACGCTGGTGTTTGCCAATGCGCATGAGATCGCGGTGCGGCGCGAGGCGCCGGAGGTTGGCGAGGTGGTCGTGCATGTGCCGCGCGCGGGGTTCAGGGTGGTGGGCGCGCGATAGCGGTTGAGGTCAGCTTCCCGCCGCTTTCGTCGTAGCGGCTATGTCTGGCTTCTGTTGGAAAGCAGTCAGTCGAAGTAATTCCTGACCAAGTGCTATTCTCGCCAAAATGGACATTGAGCACAGCCACGCATACTGAGGCTTTGGCAATTGTCATTGCGGGTTGAGGCATGATCGAGAGGCGAATTACCGATCCGATACAGTTGAGCGAGAGCGCCCTTCAAGCGATCATTGATGAGGGCGGATCGCCGACGGTGCAGTTCTCAAAACCCGGTTACGATCGAACTCTGCTGGAAACCGTGAACAGCCTGTGTGAGGTGTTTGGTTCGCGACTGGAGGTACGTTTTTTCGGTCACTACGGGCAGGATTTTGATGCTCGGGTTCTATCTGCACTTCCCAGCGTGCGTTGGCTCTCTGTCGATTGCCTCACCCGGATTGCAAATGAGGATTGGCTTCACAAGCTGCCCTTGCTTGAACGGTTGTCGTTCGGGGTATTCGAGTTTGACCGGCCAGATTTTCTGGAAGGGTTTTTGCTGGAACGCCTTACAAAGCTTTCGGTCTCAGAGACCCGCAACCGAAAACTCGACCTTGGCGCGCTGCGTGGGTGCACAAGGCTCACGGAACTGTTCCTTCAAGGGCACACCCGAAACATCGAGGCATTGGCGGGAATCCCTCTTCTCCGGAAATTGTGTTTGTCAGGCATGCCGAACCAACGTGAGCTGTCGTTTGTCGGTGAAATCCCAAGCCTGCAGTCACTGACTTTGTTGCTCGGAGGAAGGTCTTCTTTTGATGAAGTCTGCAGTCGCACACTACAAGAACTTGAAGTCATCAGAGTTCGCGGGCTGGAAACTGTGGGACGGCTTGATCGATTTCCAAACCTCCGTCGTCTGCAAGTCGAAGATCAACTTCAGCTCCATTCCCTTTCTCTCGCTGGTGCTCAACTCCATGAGCTTTCGGTCTTAAACTGCAAAAACCTGGAGGCGCTCTCGGGTTTAGACACGTTGACGGAACTGCGGCACATCCGAGTTTCACGTACCAAACTTGATTTGAAAACGCTGCGCGACCGCTCATGGCCTCCGTCGATGGAAATTGTTGCGCTGCATTCTAGCAGTCAGAAATGGAATGCTGAAGCGCGCGCCATCCTCGATCAAAGAGGTTACGGGGAGTTCCGCCGATAAGATTCCACCGTCCAGATGGATGACCGCTTTGGGCCAATCTCGGACATGACAGGAAAACTCGCCGAATTGCTGCATCCGGGGTGAATGCGCAGTAGCGGCTAGTCCGCCCGCTTCGCGGGCAGCCCCCTCCGTCGGCTTCGCCGCCACCTCCCCCGCCTTCGGCGAGGGAGGACCACAAATCGTGAGGTTTGTGGTCCTGCCCCAGCGAAGCTGGGGAAGGTGGCACGCGAAGCGTGACGGAAGGGGCCGCGCGTAGCGCGGATGGATCAGCCGTTGAAGCCGCGGATGGCGTCGATGACCTGGTTCTGGTCGGCTTCCGACAGGTAGGGGTGCATCGGCAGGGACATGACGCGGTTGCGGATGTCTTCCGTCACGGGCAGGCCGCCGGGCGCGGTCGGGTAGACCGAATAGACATCCTGCATGTGGATCGGGATCGGGTAGTAGATCGCGGTCGGCACGCCCTTGGCTTTCAGGTGGGCGATGAGGCCGTCGCGGTTGTCGCTCTCGATCGTGTACTGCGCCCAGTTGGAGAAGCCGCCGGCGATGACGGTGGGGACGCGGCGGACGTGTTTGGCGAGGCCGTCATTGTAGCGCTGGGCGATGGCGTCGCGCTTCTTCAGCTCGTCGGGATAGATTTTCAGCTTCTCGGAGAGGATGGCGGCCTGCAGCGCATCGAGGCGGGAGTTCACGCCGATGCGCATGTTGAGATAGCGCGGATCGTCATCGTATTTCTTCGCGGCCATGTCTTCGGCGCTGGCCTTGCCGTGGATGCGGATGCTATCGATCAGGCTGGCGAGTGAGTCATCATTGGTGAGGACTGCACCGCCATCGCCGTAGCAGCCGAGCGGCTTGGCGGGGAAGAAGCTGGCGGTGGCGCAGTCGGCCCAGTCGAGCGGTTGCTTGCCGTTGAGTGTGCAGCCGAAGCCCTGCGCCTGGTCGGCGATGAGTTTGAGGCCATGCTTCTTCGCGATGGCGGAGATGGCGACGTAATCAGCCGGCTGGCCGAAGAGATCGACGGCGATGATGGCGCGCGGCTTGAGCTTGCCGTCCTTCTTCACTTGTTCGATGGCGGCTTCGAGGCTTTTCGGGTCCATGTTGTAGGTGTCGGGCAGGACGTCGACGAAGACCGGGCTCGCGCCCACAAGCGGCGCGACTTCGGCGCTGGCGACGAAGGTGAAGCTGGGGACGAACACCGCATCGCCCGGGCCGATATTCCACGCGCGCAACGGGATCAGCAGCGCGTCGGTTCCGTTGGCGCAGGCGAGCGCGTGCTTGGCGCCGGCGAATGTGGCGAGGGCTTTCTCGAAATTCGTGACCTCGGGGCCCATGATGAAGCCGCAGGTGTTGAGCACACGGGCCATCGCGGCCTCGATCTGCGGGCGGATCTGGTCGCGCTGGGCGGCGAGGTCGATGAAATTCATGGGGCTGCACTCACGCTAAGATTTGGCACGCTGACATTTGGAGGCGGCAGCAATGCCCGTGGTGTGAGTCTCCCGCAAATCACCTTGCGCTGCAAACTGTAACGTTCGGCGGGGGCTGGCGCGGCGGGCGGTCGCATGCGGAACGTTGTGCTGGCGGTGGGGGCGTGCAATGGCCTGTGCATGAGCAAATCGCCCAAGCCACCGCCCAGCAAGAAAGCCGCGCCAGCAAAGAAGGCTGCGCCGGTGAAAAAAGCCAAGGCCGCTGAGGCGGCAGCGGCGCCTGTGGAGGAGGCCACACCGGTCAAGGCCGTGAAGCCTGAGAAGCCGGCGAATGCGCCCAAGGCGAAGAAGGCGGCGGCTGAGGTTGCGGCCGAGCCCGTTGCGAAGCCTGCCGCGGCGAAAACGGCTGCGCCGGGAGCGGATGATGCGGCGCTGGCGAAGCGGCTGGCGGAGATGACGGACTTTGCGCTGCGGGCTTATCAGCAATCGACGATGCGCATTTCGCGAGATCCGAAACACGCCAAGAGCGCGTCGGCAAAGGTCACGCTGGCGGGGATCGAGAAGGAGATGGCGCGGCGCGTGGCCTCTCCGGGTTCGGCGCCATCGGGCGTGCGGGTGGGCGTTGCGCGTCCCAAGATAGGCAAGAAGCGCGACTGAGGCCGTTGCCGCTTACGCGGCGCGGACGTTCCAGGCGTCCACCCTCACCTCGCTGCCTTCAAGAACAATGACGCCCCAGGCTGCGGTGGCGAGTTTGGCATCCGTGCGCGGGGCGCCCGCTGCATTCAGCGCAAAGCGCGCGATCCCGTTCGAGGTGACGATCAGGTGGTTGCCGGGCTGGTCGCGCAGCTCGTGGAAAGTTTCCTGCCAGTTGCCGATGAGGGCGTCGGGATCGACGCGCCATCCGGGGGGCACGACCGATGAATGCTCCCACGCATCGAGCGCGGGCTGGCCGATGCGGGCGATGACATCTGGCTCGGGGCGGTTCTCGTCGGGTCCGTAGTCGATCTCGCGCAGGAAGAGATCGGTGGTGAGATCGGGCGGGGCGGCGTGCGCGGCGAGGATTGCGCTGGCGGTCTCGCGCGTGCGCTTCAGCGGACCAGAGCGGGCTGTGGCGAAAGGGGTCGCCACAAAATGGCGCGCGAGGGCTTCGGCCTGTGCGCGGCCGGAGACGGACAGGGCAAGGTCGGTTCGGCCGCCGACGCGGGTGACGACATCACCCTTGTCGAATGTGTTGCCGTGGCGGACGACGAAAAGGCGTGTTTCCATGGTGCGTTTCTTGCGCCGTAACCTGTTTCTGGCAAGAAGCGGCCTGAAAGTAGGACACCATGACGCCTGATACGCAAGAACGCTTCATCCTGCGCGCCTCCTGCCGGGACGCCATCGGCATCGTGGCGGATGTGGCGGGGTTCCTGGCGGCGCGGCGGCTGTTCATCGCGGAAACGGCGAATTTCGGCGATGCGGCGTCGGGCATGTTCTTCATGCGCCTGCTGTTTGCGCCGACCCAGCCGGGCTTCACGCTGGCGAAGTTCACCGCGGAGTTTGGCCCCGTCGCGGAAAAGTGGGGCATGGACTGGGAGGTGATCGACGCGCGGGCGAAGCCCAACGTGCTGATCCTCGTCTCTACCGCCGATCACTGTCTCAACGACCTGCTCTATCGCCAGCGCATCGGCGCGTTGAACATCAACGTACCGGCGATCGTCTCCAACCACCTGACCTGCGCGTGGCTGGCTGACCGGCACGGCGTTCCCTATTACCACCTGCCGAACGACAGGATCGGCAAGGAAGCCGCCGAGGCGCGCATCCTGGAGCTGGTGGACACGCTGAAGGTCGATCTTGTGGTGCTCGCGCGCTACATGCAGATCCTGTCGACGGAGTTGAGCGCGAAGCTGGAAGGCAAGTGCATCAACATCCACCACTCCTTCCTGCCCGGCTTCAAGGGCGCGAAGCCATACACGCAGGCGTTCAATCGCGGCGTGAAGCTGATCGGGGCGACGGCGCACTATGTCACCAGCGATCTCGACGAGGGCCCGATCATCGCGCAGGCGGTGGAGCCGACCAACCATGTCGACCAGCCGGATGTCATGACGGCGAAGGGCCGCGATACGGAAGCGCGTGTGCTGGCGCGCGCGGTGAAGCTGCACACCGAGGGGCGGATTTTTCTCAACGGCGCGCGGACGGTGGTGTTCGAGTAGGGCGGCGTTCCGGCCTTATTGCTGAAGCGGTATCCAGCTACCGTGCGCGCCATAGGGAACGCGCTCGGGCAGATGGATGGTTGCAACTGGCCGCGCGGCAAAGTCCTGGGCATCAACGATCACGAATTTCGATCTCCCGCTGGTTTCATCGTGGCAGATCGTCATGACCCAGCCCTCGTCCTCGCCGGCGCCGCCGGGCACGAAGACGGGCTCGCCGCCCCGCACGTTGTGGCCAAGCTCATGGGTAACGCGCGAACCATCGCGCAAGTCATACTTCAAGAGCTGCGGGCCATAGATCGGCTCCTCGGAATTACCCTCGCCGGCGAGTGACATGAGATAGCCGTAGCGGGCCTTGAGACCCACGCGACTTTCATTGACGCGCCCGAAATCACCGGGGCTGTCGTCGATCTGATCCTGCGAAACGGTTCCTGCATCGAGATCGATGGTCCAGCGCCAGAGCCTTGCAACATTGGCGTAGTCGTTCGAGTCGGCGCCGAAAGCGGACGCCATTTTCGACACGTGCATGATGATGCGATTGCCGTCCTCGTATGAATTCACGGTGTGGAAGACATAGCAGGGGTCGATCGGAAACCAGCGCACATCGGCGCCCGTTCCGTTGCGCGGCATGACGCCGATGCGCGCGCCGGCTGAGGCATCGAACTTATAGGGCATGCCCGAGGCCAGCAGTTCCGGCTTGAACACCAGCGGCAGGTCCATGAAGATCACATGATGCCGCGTGATGCTGAAATCATGCATCATCACCATGTTCGGGATGTTGATGCCTTCAAGCTGCTTCAGCTGACCATCCGCGCCTATGCGGATGTAGTGAAGGAAAGGCGGCTTGAAGCCGAAGTAGGAGAAGGCCAGCAGCTCGCCGGTCTCCGGGCACACTTTCGGATGCGCCGTCATCGAACAGGAAAGCGCGCCGCCATAATTCTGAAGGCCGACGGTGTTGAGATCCTGGTCGATCAGCCATGGCCAGGATGCTTCGTTGAGGCAGAGGATCTGCTTTCCGTGCAAGGCCACATGCGTGTTGGCCGTGCCTCGGCCAAGCTCGCGCGGCGCGTTCGGCGGACGCTCAACCCGGTCGGTGATATTCGGCGTCTGCACGAAACGATTACGGTGCCATTCGGCCTTGCCGTTCCGGAGGCGAATGCCATGAACCATTCCATCGCCGAGGAACCAGTGAGGCGATCGCCCGGACTTTGGATTGGGGCCGGTCCGGATGTAGGTGCCGTTGAGTTCAGGCGGGATCGCGCCCTCAACCTGCAGGCTAGAAGCCGTTCGCTCGTCGAGAAGTGGCGCCCAGTTGCCGCGAAGATGCCAGGGCAGGTGTGAAGCGGTATCCGCCATCAGACTGCTGAGCCTTCTGCTGAATGCATGATGTCAGCGCTGAGCGTAGGCATGTCCCCGGCTGCAAACAAGGCGAGGTCATTCGCGTTCGAGGGTCGTCAGCTTCGTAAGACTACATACGGACGCTGCGGAATGTTTGTCGTCTGCGGCGCCGGACAGCTCAAACAGATTTGAACGGGTCGCCCAGCCGCTGCAGCGCCGCTTCCGCCTTGGCAACGTCCTGCGGCGTGTCGATACCCGCTGACGGCAACTCCGAGGCCGCGACGGGGACGGCATAAACGCTGAGGCCGTTCTCGAGGAAGCGGAGTTGTTCGAGGCCTTCGAGCTCTTCGTATTTCGAGGGCTTCAGGGCGGCGATGCGTTCCAGGGCTGCGCGGGTGTAGCCGTAGAGACCGACGTGCTGCAGGACGGGCGAGAGCGGGCCAGCGGCGCGCATTTTCGCCTCGCTGCGGATGGCGGGGAGGATGTTCTTCGAAAACCAGATGGCGCGACCGTCTTCGCCGCGGATGCAGGTGGTGCCGGAGAAGGGCGTCGATTGCTTGTGCTCGCGGAGGGCATCGAGCGCGGCCCAGGTGAGGTTGATCACGGGCGTCACCACATCGGCGCGCGTGGCGTTGGCGATCAGGGCGGAGACGTGCGCGGGCGGCGTGAACGGGGCGTCGCCCTGCAGGTTGACGATGAAATCGGCTTCGGGCGCGGCGATTTCCATCGCGGCGCGGCAGCGGTCTGTTCCCGAAGGAAGATCGGGATGCGTCATCACCGGTTCGGCGCCGATCTCACGCGCGTGGGCGGCGATGCGATCATCATCCGTGGCGACAAGCACGCGCGCGCCGGTCGCCTGCCCTGCCGCGCGTGCGGCCGCCACGGTGCGGGCAAGCATCGAGACGCCGTTGATCGGGTGCAGCGGCTTGCCGGGGAAGCGCGTGGAGGCGTAGCGCGCGGGAATGACGATGACGGATTTCATGGGACGGATTTCACGCCAATCCAGCCTTCAGCAAGTCATGCATGTGAATGAGGCCGACCGGCTTGCCGGCGTCGACCACGAAGATCTGCGTGATCTTGCGCTCGTTCAGGGTGCGCAGCACGTCGGCGGCGAGGGAGCCGGGCTCGGCTGTGCGGGGAGATTTGGTCATCACGTCGTCGATGACGGCCGCGGTCTTGCCCGAGGTGAGATAGCGGCGGAGGTCGCCATCGGTGACGAGGCCGGCGAGCGCGCCATCGGGGCTGGTGACGCCGAGGACGCCGAAGCCCTTGCCGGTCATCGACTTCACCGCATCGATGAAGGGCGTGCCGGCGGCGACGAGCGGCAGCTCGGTTGACTTGTGCATCACATCGCCGGCGGTGCGCAGCATCGCGCCGAGCTTTCCGCCCGGGTGGAAGACCTTGAAGTGATCGGCCTTGAAGCCTTTGCTTTCCAGCAGAGCCACAGCGAGAGCATCACCCAGCGCGATCATGAGGGTGGTGGAGGTGGTGGGGGCGTTGGTCTCGGCGCAGGCTTCGGCCGCGTCGGGGACCTGCAGCAGGATGTCAGCGGCGCGGCCAAGGGTCGAATCTGCCTTGGCGGTCATGCCGAGGAGCGGGATCGAGTAGCGTTTGGCGTAGCTCAGCATGTCGGCGAGTTCTTTGGTCTCGCCGGACTTGGACAGGGCCAGCACCACATCATCCTGCCCGATCATGCCGAGGTCGCCATGGGAGGCTTCCGTGGCGTGGACGAAATAGGCCTGGGTGCCGGTGGAGGCCATGGTGGCGGCGATCTTGCGGGCGACGTGGCCGGACTTGCCGATGCCGGTGCAGATCACCCGGCCCTTGGCGGCGAGGATGGTCTCGACGGCCTTGACGAAACGCTGGTCCAGACCCCGCGACAGCTGCCCCAGCGCGTCGGCCTCAAGCTGCAGGACGCGGCGTGCGGTTTCGATGTGAACATGATCCGGCATGCGCCGGGTTTGGACCAGATTGCGGGCAAAGTCACGATACGCCCTCGCCTGCCTCAAGGTGGCCCAAGGCGCCTCGGGCACGGGCGCCCTGCACTGCTTTCAAGGGTGGCCGGGGCAAGGTGATGGCCCTAGCCTCACCCCCGGCGAGAGACGGCAAAGGCGCGCTCGCCCCGAAAGGCATGCGCGTCATCTTGCTGTTGAGGCGCAACGGAGGCCGCGCTAGGGTTCGGATGCGGGGAACGGGAGTATTGCGTGCGTGGTCTGATCATTTTTCTGGGTCTCCTGCTGATGCTGGGCGGGGGCGCGGTGGCCGGTGTGCAATATGCGCCGATCGACCTGTCGACATTCCCGCAGTTCGACCAGCTGCCGGGCTCGCGTGAATTCCTGAAGACGCCGATGGCGCTCTATGCCGGTGGCGGGGCGGCGGGCTTCGGCTTCCTGCTGATCATCATCGCGCTGGCGACCGGTGGAAAGAAAAAGAAGTCGCGTGACAAGCCGGTCGTGAAATCGCCGTCGCTGGCGCGCGAGACGATCCAGCCGACCGCCAAGGCCCCCGAAATTCCCAAGGCCGCACCGCCGCCGGTGCAACCGCCCGTCGCGCCCCCACCTCAGCCGATGGCTCCCCTGATGACCGCTGCGCCGAAACCGGCGCCGCCTGTTGCGCCTGCTCCGCAACCTGCTCCGGCCCCGCAGCCGGCGCCTGTTCAGGCCGCTGCTCCGCCGCCTGTTGCACCGCAGCCCGCGCCGCCGCCGCAACCGAAGCCCGCACCGCCGCCGCCCGTTGCTGCTGCTCCGGCTCCCGCTCCGGCGCCAAGGCCTGCACCGGCGCCGCAGCCTGTTGCTGCCGCACCTGCGCCGACAGCGAAGCCGCAAGCGTCTGCCCAGCCGCCCGCAGCGGCGCAGCCTCTGGCTGCCGTCGTTGGCGCGCCGCCGCCGGACCCGCGGGCGATCAACCGCAAGCGGATCCAGGATCTCGTGACCATCAACGACGCGATCAAGGCTCACCATGCCAAAACGGGCGTCTTCCCGAAGGCGGACGGGCTGGTGGGCGCGAACGAACGCGGCGCGGGATGGATTCCCGGGCTGGCGCCGGCGTTCCTGCCCGAGCTGCCACTTGATCCGATGCACGGGCCGGCGACCCAGTACGCCTATGTGTCGGATGGCGCGAACTACAAGCTGGTGGCGCAGGGCGCGTCGCTGGTGGGCAGCATGAATGTCGAGGTGCTGGGCATCAAGATCGATCCCACGCGCAATCCGACACAGCAGAGCGCAGCGTTCGGCTTCTGGACGCCGCCCTACGCGGGCGCCTGAAACGGATCAGGTTCCGGTATAGTCGCGATACCAGCGTACGAAGCGGGGAATGCCGTCTTCCAGCCGCGTTGACGGCGAGAAGCCATAGTCGCGTTTCAGCGCGTCGATATTGGCGCAGGTGGCGCGCACATCGCCCGGCTGCATCGGCGCCATGATCTTCTCCGCCTTGCGGCCGACGGCCTCCTCGATGGCGGAAATGAAGCGGCCGAGTTCGACAGGGCGGTTGTTGCCGATATTGTAGACACGATGCAGCGGCTGGGGCGTGGCCGGCGCGCGCAGCGCGGTGGCGACGACGCCGGCGACGATGTCGTCGATCCAGGTGAAGTCGCGCTCGAGCTGGCCATTGTTGAAGACGCGGATCGGGCGGCCTTCGATGATGTCGCGCGTGAAGGTCCAGTAGGCCATGTCCGGTCGGCCCCATGGGCCATAGACGGTGAAGAAGCGCAGGCCGACCTGATCGAGGCCATAGAGCTTGGAATAGGATTCGCTGATCAGCTCGTTGGAGCGTTTTGTCGCCGCATAGAGCGAGACCGGATGATCGACACGCTCGCTTTCCGAATAGGGGGCGGTCGCCGTGTCGCCATAGACCGAGGATGACGAGGCGTAGACGAGGCGCGGCCGGGCCGGGCTGTGGCGCACGAGTTCGAGCACCGAGAGGTGACCCACGAGGTTCGACTGCGCGTAGGCGAACGGATTGTCGATCGAGTAGCGGACCCCTGCCTGCGCCGCGAGATGGATCACGGCGTCAGCCTGCAGCGCGCCTTCGGCGGCTTTCAGCGCGGCATGGTCGGCGATGTCGAGGTGATGGAAGCGGAAACCTGACCGGCCGGTCAGCCGGGCGAGGCGGTCGGTCTTGAGTGTGACAGGGTAGTAATCATTGAGGCTATCCACGCCAGTGACGGCGATGCCGGCGTCCAGCAGCGCGCCAGCCACGTGGAAGCCGATGAAACCGGCCGCGCCGGTGAGAAGGACGTGCTGTGGCCTGTCGGCGCCCATTGGCTCGCTATCCCTGCAACCTGTCGCGTATCTGACAGGCTGGAGGCTCTTTGAGCGCAGACCGGCCCGGCTGGCAATCCGCCTGTGAACAGCCTTGCGTGACCCACCACATTACACGTTGTGGGAATTTCGAGCTGGCGATCCATCTGTTAGGTCTTGCGCCGGGTTGTAATGCAGGAGCGCCATGCCGGACGTCAGGACACGCGAATCGATCCGGTCGTGGATGTTCGACCAGGCGCTGCCTTTCTGGGCGACGCATGGGCTGGACCCGGACAATGGCGGGTATCTGGAACAGTTGACGCTGGACGGACAGGACGCTGGCGTCGCCTTCAAGCGGACGCGGGTGGCCGGCCGGCAGGTCTATGTGTTTTCGCACGCGGCATTGATGGGCTGGACCGCGGGCGCCGAGCTGGCCAGGCCCGGCATGGCCTACCTCGCCACGCACGCATGGCAAGGGCCGGACAAGGGTTTTGCCCGGATGCTGGCCCGCACGGGCGAGGTGCTGGACCAAACGCCCGATCTCTATGACCACGCCTTTGCCCTGTTCGGCTTCGCCTGGCGGCACAGGATGATGCGGGATGAGGCATCGCTCGCCTGGATGCACCGGACGGTCGACTATCTCGACGCGCATATGCGCCATCCGGGCGGGCTGGGGTTCTGGCATGAGCTCCCGCCGACGGGATGGCGGCAGCAGAATCCGCACATGCACCTCACCGAAGCCTTCCTCGCCGCGCATGAGGCAACGGGCGAGGTGCGCTTTGCCGAGACGGCGCGCCGGCTGGTGGAGCTGTTCCGCACGAAACTGTTCGATGTGAGGACGGGCACGCTGGCGGAATATTTCACCGACGACTGGTCGCGCGCACCGGGCGACGATGGCCGCATCGTGGAACCCGGTCACCTGATGGAGTGGTGCTGGATCCTCAACCAGGCGCGCAAGCAGCTGGGCATGGACGTCAGCGCGGAGATACGCGCCGCGATCCGATTTGCCGAGACGTACGGCATCGATCCCGAGACCGGCATGGTCTACAACAGCGTGCGTGATGACGGGGTGGTGCTCGACGCCGGATCGCGCACCTGGCCCAATTGCGAGCGCATCAAGGCCGCGATCGCGCTGTGGGAGCTGGACGGCGTGGATCCCGGCCCGGTGATTGATGCGGCTGCAGGCGTGCTTCTGAAACGCTTTCTGGCACGCGAGCCCGCCGGGATCTGGATGGACGCGTTCGATGCCGAGGGACGCGAGGCCGCGCGCACCGTGCCGGCCTCGACGCTCTATCACGTGTTCCTGGCGTTCGCCGAAGTGTTGCGGATCACCGACTGATCGGGTGGAAACGGACGTACATCGATGCTGCGCCCGAGATAGCGGAACGGGTTCCAGGTAAAGGCCACTGCGATCTGCGCAGGCGATACCTTGCGGCGCGCCTTCAGCGGCTTGCGGGCGGCAAGCATTGGACCCAGTCCTGCAAACGCGGCGATAAAACCCTGCCATGTCGGCACGAACACACCGCGCAGCGCGCCACGCGCCAGCAGCATCAGCGAGCCCACGAGCCAGACCGGGCTGGTCAGCAGCAAGAGCCAGCCGGGCATGTTCTTCACATAGGTCCACACGCCGTTGCGCACGCCGTGGAACACCGCAAAGCGGCTGCTTTGGCCTGTGATGGCGGAGCCGGCATGGCGCACGACGGCATCGGCGACATACTGGCAGCGTTCGCCCTGCATGCGCAGGCGGAAGGCGATGTCGACGTCTTCGTGATAGCAGAAATACCGCTCATCGAACCCGCCGGAGTCGAGAAAGACGTCGCGCGGATAGAGCGCGGCGGCGCCACAGGGCGCAAAGCATTCGCCTGCAGGCGGCGCATTCCCGATCGCGTGGCCAAAGCCGCCACGCCACGCATAGCCGTAGGCGAGATAGCAGTCGCCCGCGCCATCCAGCTTTGACGGATCGTGCAGGCTGACCTGCTTGCAGGCGATCATGCGATGCGAGGGACGCGCCGCGATGGCGCGCAACATGGCGTCGAGCCAGTCAGGCGCGGCTTCGGCATCGGGGTTGAGTAGCGCAAGCCACCTGCCCCGCCCCGCGCGCGCGCCGACATTGTTGCCGCCGGCGAAACCAAGATTTGTCTTCTGGCGCAGGATGGTGAGGCGCGTCGGCGTCTCGACGATGCGCTCGAGCGAGTTATCGCTCGAGGCATTGTCGATGACGATGGTCTCGAAATTGGTGAAGGTCTGGCGCGCCAAGGAGGCAAGGCAGCCGCGGAGATAGTCGCCGCCATTGTAGTTGACGACGACGACTGTGATGTCCGGTGCGATCCCTTCGGCGTCCCCCGTCATGCGATCAGAGGATCGACTGGCCGGTCGAGGCCCAGTCCTTGAGGAAGGCGGCAACGCCCGAATCCGTCAGCTCGTGCTTGTAGAGCTGCGCGAAGATTTTCGGCGGCAGCGTAGCGCAGTCAGCGCCGGCCAGCGCGCACTGCTTCACGTGCTCGGGCGTGCGGATCGAGGCGGCGAGGACGTTCGTGCCGAAACCGTAATTGTCGTAGACCTGACGGATGTCGTGGATGAGATCCATGCCATCCTCGCCCTTGTCGTCGAGGCGGCCGATGAAGGGCGAGATGAAATAGGCGCCGGCTTTCGCAGCCAGCATCGCCTGCACGGCGGAGAAGCACAGCGTCACGTTGACCTTGATGCCCTCGTCGGAGAGCGTGCGGCAGGCGCGCAGGCCGTTCTCGGTGAGCGGCAGTTTCACGACGACGTTGGAGGCGATGCGCGCGAGGTAGCGGCCTTCGTTGAGCATGCCCTCCACATCGGTGGCGACGGCTTCGGCGCTGACCGGGCCGGGGATGATGGAGCAGATCTCGGCGATCGCTTCCTTCATGTTGCGGCCGGACTTGGCGATCAGCGACGGGTTGGTGGTGACGCCGTCGATCAGCCCGCTGGCGGCGGCTGCGCGCAGCTCGGCCACGTCGGCGGAATCAATGAACAGCTGCATCGGCGCGTCTCCTTCGGGGCCCCTGGCTCAATGGGCAGCCCGGCGGGACGCTTATAGCGCCTCAGCCACCGCCCGGAATCACTTTTTTGACGTCCTGCGCGCGTTCGCGTGGGGCGATCAGGATCGAATCGCCGCTGGCGATGACGATCAGGTCCGACAGGCCGACGATGGAGATATGCGGCCCATCGGTGCGGACGAGGTTGTTTTCCCCCTCGTGGACGATGACGGGGCCCGCAACGGCATTGCCCTGCCCGTCCTTTTCGGAGAGCCGCCAGACCTCGGCCCAGGAGCCGACATCGGCCCAGCCGATATCGCAGGGAGCAACGGCGGCGCGGCGGGTATGCTCCATCACGGCGCGGTCGACGGCCTCGCTGCGCACGGCGGCGAAGGCTTCGGCGTCGAGCAGGATGACCGGACCGGTGCGTGTGGCGCGCGACAGGGCGTGAGCGGCGCCATCGCGGATGTCGGCGGCGGCGATCCCGAATTCGTCCAGCATCATGCGCGGCGAGAACAGGAAGACGCCGGAATTCCAGCTATAGCCGCCGTCGCGCAGGTACTGCTCGGCGACATGCAGCTCGGGCTTCTCCTTGAACGTGACGATGGCGTGAACGCCATCGGCGAGCTGGTCGCCCTGCAGGATGTAGCCATAGCCTGTTTCAGGGCCCGCCGGATTGATGCCGAATGTGACGATGCGATCGGGCAGGACGGAGCTGGCGGCGCGGATGGTGCGGACGAAGGCATCGGCCTTTGTCACGAGATGGTCGGCGGGGGCGAGAAGGACATGCGCCTCGGGATCGATCTCCTGCGCGATGAGGGCGGCCAGCGCCGCGGTGGCGGCGGTGTTGCGGCCCTTGGGTTCGAGGATCACGGCCGCCGCTTCGATGCCGCAGGCAGCCAGGGCATCGCGCACCAGATCGCCATGGGCGGCGGAGGCAATGATGACAGGCGGCAGGAAACGAACGCCGTCATGCTCGCCGGAGAACCGCATGACGGTCTCCTCGATCATTGTCCGGTCGGCGCCCAGGAAGTGGAACTGCTTGGGTTTCCCGGCGGTGGACAGCGGCCAGAGCCTGGTTCCCGAGCCGCCGGACATGATGACCGGGATGATTTTCGTTAATGGCAACGCGCACTCCAACCCTGCCGCACACATTTCACGCTGGTGCTGCGGTTTTAACGTTCGGCACGCCGCGCGCAACAACGCAGGACGCGGCGGAAGCAGACGGACCCTGACGATCAACTGATTCTTGAGCGTTAGGGCGTAGGCTGGCGCATTAACACTCTGCAGGAATCCGCCCGTGAGCCAGCCATTCATCGCGCGCGCCGCCAATGACGCGCAGGCGCAGGGCACTGCGGACAGCGACCAGAAGACGCTTCTGGCTGTCGATCTCGATGGCACGCTGCTGCTGACGGATACCTTGTTCGAGGGACTGGCGGAGCATCTCCGCAGGCGTCCGTTGTGGGCGTTGTGGCAGATGCTGCAGCTGCCGTTTGCGCTGGCCAAGGTGAAGGCGCGCGTGCAGTCGCGCGCGAACCTCGACATGGCGAGCCTGCCGGCGAACGACGACGTTGTCGACTACTGCCGGCGCGAACGCGCGGCGGGGCGGCAGGTGTGGCTGGTCTCTGCGTCCGACCAGGGCATCGTGGAAGAAGCTGCAGCGCGCTTCGGTGTGTTCGACCGCGCGGTCGGCAGCGATGGCAAGACCAACAACAAGGGCCATGCCAAGGCGGCCTTCCTCGAGAAGGCGGCGCCGCAGGGCTTCGAATACATCGGTGACAGCCGCGCCGACATGAAAGTCTGGCGCAAGGCCAAGGCCGCCTCTGTCGTTGAAGGCGGGCCGGTGAGCGCCGTGGGCGTCGAACGCGCCGGCATCAAGGTGGCGCAGAAATTCCAGCGACCGAAGCGCGGGATTGGCGCGTGGCGCAAGGCGCTGCGGTTGCACCAGTGGTCGAAGAACGTCCTGATCTTCGTGCCGGCGATCATGGCGATGCAGATCGCCAATGTGGCGACACTGCTGACCTTGCTGATCGCCCTGCCTCTGCTCGGCATGATGGCGTCGGGCACCTACATCCTCAACGATCTTGTCGACTTGGCGGCCGATCGTGGTCACCCCTCGAAGAAGCGGCGGCCGTTTGCGTCTGGCCGGCTGAAGCTGTGGCAGGGTTTTGTGGCCGCGCCCGTGCTGATCCTGGGCGGATTGGCGGGCGGCTTCCTGCTGTCGCCGGCGTTCGGCGTTACGATGCTGTCGTATCTCGTCACCACACTGGCCTATTCCTTCCTGCTCAAGCGCGCAGCGCTCGTCGATACACTGACGCTCAGCTTCCTCTACACGCTGCGGCTGATCATGGGCGCGGTGCTGGCGGGCGTGGCGCTCAGCCACTGGCTGATGGTGTTCTCGATGTTCCTGTTCGTGTCGCTGTCGCTGGCGAAACGACATACCGAGGTGCTGCGGCGGACCGCCAACGGCGAGCGGCGCATCGCCAATCGCGGCTATCGCGCGGAAGATGCAACGATCACGCTGGGGCTGGGCCTTGCGACGGCCACCGCCACCCCGCTGATCCTGGTGCTCTACATCATGGATTACGCCGTTCCGTCGGGCGTTTTCTCGACGCCGGAAGCGCTGTGGATCGCCCCGATCGCGCTGACAATGTGGATGATGCGCGTGTGGCTGCTGGCCAATCGCGGCCAGCTGGACGATGATCCGGTGGTGTTCGCGTTCAAGGATCCGCAGAGCCTTGCAATCGGTGGCCTGCTGGCGCTGGCTTTTGGCGCAGCGGCAATGTTGCCGGAAGGTTCGGCGAATCTCCTGAACATCAACCAGCTGTTCGGACTGCATCCTCCCGGTGGGACCCCATGATGGCGGCGATCAAGTCAGGCGGAGGGTTCTGGGAATTCCTGCGCTTCCTTGGCGTGGGCGGGATCGCCGCGCTGGCCAACCTGGTTGCGCGCTACCTGCTCGACTTCGTGATGCCGTTCGAGGTGGCTGTCGTGCTGGCCTACATGGTCGGCATGGTGGTGGGCTTCTTCCTGTTCCAGAAGATGCTGTTCGGAGGCGGCGGCATCGAGGGCAAGCGCGTGGTGCGCTTCATCTGGGTGAACATCTTCGGCGCGACGCTGGCCTGGGCTGTCAGCTCGATCATGGCGCGGCTGGTGCTGCCGGCCATCGGCTGGGAGTGGCACATGTTCGAGGTCGCCCACCTGTTCGGCGTCGGCGCGCCGGCGATCTCCAGCTATTTCCTGCACAAATACTATACGTACGCCTGAGTGGCGTTCAGCCGCCGGAGCGATAGGCGCTGTCCGCGCGCAGCGCGGGGCGTTCGATCAGCCACCACAGCAACAACGCTGCAGCGAGGCTGGCTGCGCCCGCCACGGCAAAGCCGACAACCGGCGAGGCAAAAAGCCCGGCCGCGATCACGCACTGGATAATCGGGAAGTGCACGATGTAGAGGCCGTAGGAGAGATCGCCGAAAGCGGCGGCATCGAACAGGCGCGGGACACCGACGGCGATCCAGACCGCGACCAGACCGAGGCCAGCCGCACGCACGGGATCGGCCTGCGGGACGGCCAGCGACAGGGCCAGCAGTGCGATGCCGAGCGGGGCCAGCAGCGGCCATCTCAGCCGGTCGCGCCATGACCACAGCGCCATGCCCGTGATGAAGAAGCTCATCTGGCCGGGCAGCTGGCGCGAGAGTTCGACCAGCAAGCCGCCCTGCGTTGGGCCGGCCTGTTCCAGCGTGAAGCGCCAGGCTTCGGCGCCGACATAGATTGCCACGAACACCCCCCAGCGGAGGCGGCCTGCGACTCGGAGCAGGACCGCGAGGATCGGCAGGACGAGGTAGAACATCACCTCGATCTTCAACGTCCACAGCGCGCCGTTGATCTCGGTGAAGCGATTGCCCTCGAACACGCCGGGAAGACCCGGGGCCATGAAGTTGAGGAAAGCCAGGTTCCAGCCGAGATACCGCCCGAGCGCGCCAAGATCGGCGCGCAACGCGGGCGACAGAGCCGCAGCTGCGATCGCGCACACAAGGATGACGGTGACATAGGCCGGCAACAGCCGCCGCACGCGCTTTTCAGCATAGAGACCCAGCGACGGGGACCGCTCGAGGCTGGCCCAGACGAGATAGCCCGACAGCACGAAGAAGCCCTGTACGCCAAGTTCCGCACCGAGACTGGCCCAGCTTTCGAGCCGCTGTCCGTTGGCGGCGCCGGGCAGGACGATGGCGTGATAGACGACAACCATCAGGGCAAAGAGAAGCCGCAGCAGGTTGAAGTTGTTCGTCGCGTGCGCGCCGGTCCGCGCTTCGAGGGACGGTTCAGACGACGGCATTCGCATCGCCCGCCTGCGGCGCGCTGCGTGCGGGCGTCGCCACAGCCAGCACCGCCATCAATCCAGCGACGGCCCACCACCAGTCGTTCCACAGATCGAAGGAAACGCCGGCCACGGCGGTCATGGCGCCGGCAATCGCCGCGCCCCTGAGCCCGGCAGAGCCGAGCCGGCGTGCATCGCCCAGTCGCCAGCCCGCCAGCACGAGGGCGAGCGCCATCAACCCTGCCCCCACCGCCCCGACTTCGGCCCAGAGTTGCAGCGTCATGTTGTGGGCGTGGTTGGGGACGGTGAACTGCCCGGCGAAGACGCCGGATTCAATCGGCTCGCGCACGGTGCGCAGCGCGCCGAGGCCGTTGCCGAGGATCGGATGCTGATTGATCAGCTCGATCACACGCTGCCAGATCGCGGCCCGGTAGGACGATGAATCGTCAGCCGTCGCAAAGTCCGCGCCTTGCGACAGGAACCCGAATATCAGCGGCGCCGTCAGCACCATCAGTGCGATCAGAGCGCCAAGGATCTTGAACCCGTGCCTGGGCAGGACATGCACGAGCGCGACACAGACACCCGCCGCCGCGATGGCCAGCAGGCCAGCGTGGACGCCTCGCACCACCAGGATCACAACGATTGTGCCGATCACGCCGGCGGCAAGCGCCCATGCAATCGCTGGCGGCTTTCCGCGCGCGAGACCAATCGCCAGCGACGGGGCAGCCACCGCCATGATCAGGCAGTTGCGCGAGATGTTCTGAACCCCCTCGCCCGTGTCCGGCACAATCGGGCGCAGCATGTCAAGGATCTGGAGCTCGAACACGGTGAGCACGACCAGCATGCCCAGCTGAACCAGCAGGGCGACCTGTGCAATCGCCTGCAGCCGCGCCTTGTCGCGTTCGCTCATTCGCATGGCGGCGGCGATCAGGCCACCCAGCGCAAGGATCTGAAGGCCGACGCGCAGCATCTCGCTGCGGATGGCGAACTGCATCTTGTCGAGGTCGATGCTGACCAGCACCTGCTCGCGCGGCGACCACAGCATCGAGACGCCAGCGAAGATGAAAAACGCCAGGAGGGCGAGGAAGTAAGGACGCGGGCGAAGCGTCCGGACGACGGAGGGCAGCAGGAGCAGCGCCGCGAGCCCCGTGAGAGACGAAAAAGCGAGGCCGCCCGCCAGCGACACCAGCGGCCAGAGCACAAACAGGGCGCCAAGTACAAAGACAGACAAGCCAGGTCCCCGTCGGTTGCGCTGATAGCACCCCGAGGATGCTGCCGATGCTCAGGTCTCGCAAGCGCCTCTAGCTGCTGGGGGCAGGATCGGCAACACCGGCGCGGACGGCGGCGACAGCCGCGTCAGATGGCGAACACGATCTTGCGGCCTACCGACATGGACGCAAAGATCGCCAGAGCCCAGAGCGCCGCGATCCAGACGAACATCGCAATCACGTCCCGCGCTTCCCAGAAGTTGCCGTAGAGGACGGGATCGCGAAACAGATCCAGAAACGGGACGAGCGGGTTCAGGACTTCGAGGATCTGCAGATGGGGTTGCTCGAGGACGTCGCGCGGAAGCATGACCGGCGACACCAGGAACAGGGCGCGCTCCCCGAGCATGGAGATGTATTTCACGTCGCGATAGAGCGCGCCGACGATCGACATGATGATGACGATGGGCAGCATGAACAGCGCTGCTATCCCCATGAAGACCGGGACCAGCATGAGCGCCGGCCCAAGGTTTGCGCCATGGGTGACGATTGCCGTCACCAGCAGGACGCCAACCAGCGCGCACATGAACATCACGAGCGATGTCAGCACCACCCTCAGCTGGAAGATGAGGAAAGGGATGCGCGCCTGGCGAATGAAGCCTGACGCGGACATCAGGGCGTCCTGCCCGTTCTGGACCGACGTGCTGAAGAGTTCGAAGGCCACCGTGCCCGTGAAGACGTAAGCGGCAAACTCCCACACGGATTCCTTGTTGCGCAGCCCGGCCCAGACGGTGGCGATCATCAGGGAAAAGGCGAGCGGCTGAAGCGTTGCCCAGAGAATGCCAAGCTGCGTCCGGCGAAAGCGCGCCCGGAGGGCCGACCCCACGAGGTTCCAGCAGAGATGACGATAGGACAGGAAGTCCGCAGCGTATCGAAGCGCGAACGGCAGCCTGCGATCCTGGACATTCACGTAGGACATCTTGTCCGCCTCATAGGCTACGGGTCGTCTCAGCGTCCAGACATTCGCGCAGTGAATTCCGGAATCACGGTCTCGACGGGCCCATCGGCCAGGATGTGGCCCGAGGACAGCCAGACAGCCCGGCTGCACACGCGGCTGACCAGATTCACGTCGTGCGTGGCGAGAACGAAAATGCCGGCGTCGTTCACGATGCGCATCATGCGCTGCACCGCGCGCTCGGCGAAGACGGCGTCGCCCGCCCCGAAGACCTCATCGACCAGAAGCACTTCGGGCGAGAACTGGGTCGAGATCGCAAAGGCGAGCCGAACATACATGCCGGCGGAATAGGTGCGCACCGGCAGGTCGATGAAATCGCCGAGACCGCAGAACTCCACGATCTCCCGCTCGTGCTTCGCCAGAAGCTTGCGCGAATAGCCCATCGCCATTCCGCGATAGTAGATATTCTCGCGCCCGGTGGCCTCGTCCTCGAAGCCGACGCCAAGCTCCAGCAGCGTACCGATCCGTCCGGACACGTGGATATCGCCGGAGGCAAGCGGATAGACGCCCGCCATCGCGCGCAGCAGCGTCGACTTGCCCGAACCGTTATGGCCGATCAGCGCAACGCGCTCACCCTGCTGGATCTGGAGATTGATGCCCCGGAGCGCATCGACGTATTGCGCGGTCGGCGTACGCTCGCGATGGCCGAACAGGCCCATCACAGCCGATTTGAGACTACCGCGCGCATGGGCGCCGATGGGATATTTGAGAACGCAGTCCTTGACCTGGATCGCCAGCGGCGCCCGCCGCCCGACCAGCGCATGGCCCGCGGGCATGGGTTCAGATGGATTTTTGGCGATATCCGCCGCCGCCCGGGCCGCAGTCGAAACAACCCGGAGGCCATTCTGGGTACTCTGACTCGTCAAAGGCGGTCTCTCTGTAGCGGCAGGCTGCGGCGCGTCAGCTGACGATGGGCAGTCATACTTCACGATAGCCTGCCCGTCCAATTTCAGGCCACCCTAATCAGCAGAACCTCCACAATCGCCTAACGAAACGACGCGCACGCGTGATGTCGCGCGGTCAGGCTGTTGAAATGTCAAAGGTTTAGCTCTGGATGCGACCGGGCGCTGTGTGTCTCGACCAGACGCCGCGTCCAATCCCGCCGATCTACTTCTTGCGGCGTCGCGCCGCGGCCGGCTTTGCGGCGGCCGGCGCGGCAGCACGCGCCGGCGGCGCCTTCTCGACCTTCACGACGCGATAGACGGCCGTGCGCCAGCTGGTCCCGACCGGCGACACATGGCTGGCCGTCCCGACTTCGGCATCAACGAAAGCCTGGACATCCGGCCATTCCGGCGACCCGTACTCGGCGAAGATGATATAGCCGCCAAGCCGGACCATGCGGCCGTAGTTCTCGAAGCAGGCCTTCACGCCGGCATAGGAATGATCCGCATCGATGATGAGCACATCGTAGGCGCCGGCGGATGCCTGTTCGACCGCTTCAAGATCGGTGGCCGACTGCTTGATCAGGGTCGCCTGCTTGTCCTGCAGCCCGACGCGCGCAAGGTTGCGGCGGACGATGCGCTCGCTTACCGGCAGCCCGGTCTGGCGGTCCGAGCGTACATCGTGCGCCACGGCATCGAGCGGATCGAGGATGGTGAAGCCGACGTCGGCGAAGTGATCCTTCAGCTGGTCATGCATCACCGCGGTTTCAACGCCAAAGGAAGCGCCCAGTTCAAGCACGCGGAGCCTGGCCCCCTTGACCGATCTGGCGACCAGCGTCCGCAACAGCGTGTCCTCGATCGAGGCCCGCAGCCTGCCGTCCAGCTCGCGTTCGAGCGTGGCAATGTGCGTGGTCATGTAGCCGATGGTCGAACGCGAGATGTCCAGCGACAGCTTGCGCGTCCATTCAGCCTCGATGCGCTCGACGTGATCGTGCCGCAGTTTCCGGTTGTTCGGCTCGTACCAGTTCGCGCCATCGAGCACTTGCCGGCGATCCGTTTCCTCGGCGAGGTCGGCCGCAGCAAATACCTTTGATGTCAGCTCCGACAGGCGCGCTTCGATGCTTGAAGCCGCTTCCGAAAGCCGGCTGGACAGATCCTCGAGACCGTCCCGGGCGCGTGCGAGTTCCTGGTCGGACGTGCGGCTTGCACCTTCAAAGGCGCCTTCGAGTGACGCAAGGCGCGATGTCAGGCCGCCGACGCGCCCGAACTCTCCCGTCATCGCCTCGCGCAGCGACGTGAACTGATCGGACAACTGCTCGATCACCTGCCGCGACGACGTCGCGGTCGCACCGAAATTGCGCGAAAGCTCGGACAGCCCCTTCTTCACCACGTCGATTTCGGCCTCGCTCGCACGAGCCGATTTCTCGAGCGTATCCAGCAATGCCGCAGCCTTGGCCGCCTTGGCGCCATCCGGAAGGCTGGCCTTGAGCTGTTCAATCTGCGCTGGCCAGGCAGCAGCAAGCGTTTCCACAGTGGCGCCGGCGGCTGCAAGGCGATCGGCCAGAGTTGCGAGTTCGGTTTTCAGGTCATCGATCCGGCGCTTCTCGGCCCCTGTCCCCTCACGGAGTTCGGCCAGCTGCGCGGACAGTTTCTCCTGCACATGCCGGGAGAGCGTGACGCTTTCGGCGACCTTCGGAACAAGATCGTCAATCCGCCGGCTGACCCCTTGAACCGCCTCGTTCCCCGCAGACGTCGTATCCTCGACCAGGCTGCGAAGGGCGCCCAGCTGCCCCGCCACACCTTCCCGCTCGTCGCGGGCGGTGGACACGGAGTCTGCAAGCTGCTGCTTGAGATCGTCGATGCGCTGTCCAAGGCCTTCGAACACCTCGTCTCCCGACACAGCGGCGCTTTCGATCGCCCCCTGCAGCTCACCGATCTGTTCCGAAATCATCTCCGTGCGATCCTGGCTGAACGCGATCGCGCGATGAACATGTTCGAGAGACAGGATGTGATCCCTGGATTGCTCCTCCAGCGCAGCAAGGCCTGCCCCGTGCGCAGCCGCAGCTTCCAGATGCCGGCGCCCGACGGCGGACAGCTCGTCACGAAGTTGTCTGATCGCCGCCTCGCCCTCAGCATGGCTGCTTGCCTGCAGGCGGTCCAGCCGTTGCGTCAGCTCCTGCTGGTGGGCGGCGTGGGCCTCGGACGAGGTTGAGACCCGTTGCAGCAGCGCGGCAATGTCCGCGTTGATCATGCCGACTGCGGCGACGTTGTCGGCGCCGGCCGACTCCACGCCCTGGCGGAGCTCGACAACGGCCTGCACAAGTCCACCGACACGCGCGGATTCATGTCCAAAGGCCTGCTCCAGCGTGGCCAGCTTTCCGGCCATCTCGCCCATCGATTGGCCTGATGCTGCCACAGACGCGTCCATCTGCCGGAATAAGGTCTGGAGCCCTTGCTCCAAGGACGTTGTCTGTCCGCCCAAGGCCCGCAAAGACCCCGAGACGGAGTCGCCAAGCGCTTTCAGGACCGCCGACAACTCGACGACGCGCCCCGCCTCGGAACGCGCCAGCTCCTTCAGCGACGTGACATGGGCCGAGAGGTCATCAAGCGCGGTCAAGTTGGACACGGTCACTTGCGTCAATCGGTCTTCGAGTTCTCCGATGCGCACGAGCGGGAGTTCGCCTTGTTCGGCGACAATGGAAATGCCGGTCTCGACGCGCGAAAGCCGCTGATCGAGAATTGCAGAGGCGTCCGCGATTGCGGCATCTCGCGCGTTGAGCAGCGAAACAGCGCGGTCGATGTCGGACAGCAGCCGGTCCTGGACCGACAGCGTCAGCGTTTCGATGGAGATGGCTCGCCGACTGACCTCGCCAAACTGCTCGGCGGCCGAGACGCGCGCCTGTTCAAAGGCGCCCTCGATCGAGGCAACGCGGGAGACAACTTCGGTCAAGCCGGAAATCGACGCGCCTTGAAGGTTCGTCATGTCGCCCAGCTGGACCTGCAGCCTGGCGACACCTGCGCCCAGGGCGGTTTGCTCTCGCGTTGCAGCTGTGAGTTTCGCGCTCCACGCCTCGATAGCGGCATCGCTCCTGGCGTTCCTGCTTGTCAGGGCTCCAGCCATCGCACGCAGCTCGGCAACGGCGTCTGTCAACGCTGCCTGGCCGACAGACTGTTGCGCGACTTGCCCCCTGCACTGCTCAAGCATCGTCGCAAGGGCTTCAAACCTGGAGGCGACATCGAGCAGCTGGGCGTTGGTAGCGCCCAGACCCTGAACATAACCGGATTGCTGACCGCGGATGTCGCGAAGCGCCACGGACGCAAGCTCCGCATTCTTCGTGACCGCTTCCACGCGACCTGCAAGCGTTGCCTGAGCGCCCGTCAGCGATGCCTGACGGTGCGCAAGCGCCGCGACCCGGGCCCTGACGTGATCAATGCCGCTGGCCCGGGTATCGAGCAGCCCCAGCGTGGTCGCAGCCTTGTCAAGGCGCGCGCTTGTCTGCAGCGACCGCCGCGTCGTCGCCCTCAAGCTTTCCACAACGCCGGCATGCTCGGTCCACAACAGGCCCAGCTCATGGTCCAGCTTCTCGTTCTGCGCGATGCTCGTTGCGGACCTTTGATCCTGCAGAGCCAGAGCCGTTTGCAAGGACGCGAGCATTTCTCTCGCCTTGGCGGCATCGTGCGACAGCCGCGTGGCAAGATCCCAGGAGCGAAAGGCGAGGTAGAAAACCAGTCCGCCGAAGAAAACGAATCCAGCGGCAGTCGCAAAGATGATCCGCTGCTCTCCGGACCACGGCCCCAGCACTGCAACGACGACAGCTGCAACGAACATCACCAGCACAGCCAGCGTCAGCTGGGCCGCGCGGCGGCGCGCGACATGTGAAACAATCCAGCGCAACAGGCCGCCGGCGCGCGACCCCATGGTCGCAATCGGCTTGCCGCCTGCAACGCCTGGCTCTTGTCCTGCGCGAGGCTCAACCATGCTCGCGCACCCCGGCAAAAGCGCCCGGCGTCGCATGGCAGATCGTCGTCAGCCGGTCCGCATAGGCTGTCCGGTCTCCGCGCCCCAGATATCTACGCTCAACGCAACGCACGAAGCAAAACTCTCCCACAGCAGTCCCACTTACACTGCTGGCAACCCAAGACGTAGCGAAGCTGCCCTAAGAATCTCTCAAGTATAGCGCGCCGCAAAACATCAAAAACGAGAATACTATCGTTAGGGAAGATGACGCGGTACATTCGCCGTCTAGGCGATATACCGTTCGGCGTTGCCCCAAGAAGCCGAGCTGGCGCAGTGGATGAATCGGACGTTGAGGAATTGGCCGATGTGGGCTTTCGGACCTAGGACAAGCCGGACGATGGACCAACCGTCCTAGACTCGCCTCGATTTCAGGTTCCACTCGCCGGAGTTCACGGTTTGCATCGTCTGCCTATCACCTTTCAGCAAGGGTTGCGGCGAAAGGCGTTCGGCGCTGTGTACGGCGGGCTGAGCGAATGGGCGGTGCTGGTCGCCAGGCGCAAGGCTGGTTCAGCGCCGGTGATTCCCTCACCCGGACCGCTCATGGTTTCCGGCTTCTTCACCGAACCAACCGGCCTCGGTCGGGCGGGCGATCTCACTCTGCTGGCGCTTGAGCGAGCCGGACTGGCGCCCCGATCCGTACACGTCCGCGACTTGCTGGCCGGCAATCATGCGCCGCTGTCCGAGCACGGCGAAGGCGGCGCCTTGATCCTTCACTGCAACCCGGACGAGGCCGTGCGCGTACTCGCGCGTACGCCTGCGCATACATGGAAGCACAAATTGCGCATTGGTTACTGGGCATGGGAGCTGCCAGTTGTCCCCGATCGCTGGAGGCGCGCGGCGGACCTGTTTCACGAGATCTGGGCGCCAAGCCGCTTCATCGCCGACGCCTTGATTGCCGGTGGCGTACGCCCGCCCGTGAAGATCATGCCCCACCCCGTCGACATCGGCACGGCCAGGCCGGCGTCGGACAAGGCGAGATGGGGCCTCCCGGCTGACGGACTTTCCATCCTGGTCATGTCTGACTTCCGCTCCAGCACGACCCGCAAGAATCTCGATGGCGCGGTGGAGATCGTCCGGCGCGCCATGGAGCCGGGAAGCAAGGCGACCCTGGTATTGAAAACGCTCGCTTCGGATTCCGGCCAGCTGGCGCACCTGCGCGAGCGCCTGTCAGGCCGCCTTGATGTCAAGGTGCTGACGGAGCCGCTCGACCAGAGCGATATGCTCTCGCTGATCGCATCGGTAGACCTGTTCCTTTCCCCCCACCGCTCGGAGGGTTTTGGACTGGCGCTGGCCGAAGCATTCCTCGTCGGCACGCCTGCCCTTGCGACAGGCTGGTCCGGCAACATGGAATTCATGGCGGACCTGTCCCCGCTGCTGATCGATTTTCGGCTTGTGCCGGTCGGCGACCCAACCGGCGTCTATGGCAGCGGCCAGCGCTGGGCCGAACCTTCAATGGATGATGCGGTCGCCAAGCTTCAGGCACTGGCTAAATCACTCGTCTTGCGACAAGACTTGGCGCACCGCGGGGCGACTGCGCTCGTTCGACAGTCGGCGGTGTGGGAGCGCGAAGAGCTCACCTCGGGCGTTTTGGGATCATTGCCGGGACAATAGTTTTCGATCAGGCGCTTGGGTGTCCCAAACGCGCGCGAGTGAGAACTGCGGCCGGCGCATAGAGGCGGATGCTTTGACGATGTCTTGGCCGTGGTCCAAAGCGAGAAAGAACGCGGTCCCTCCTCCGCCGAACAGCGACAACATCGCGACCGTCAATGCTTCGATGCAGCGCTTGAAAGGGCTGCTTGCTGTCGGGAGTCTTGTCGCGATTGGCTCCGGCCGTGGTGACGACGCACCATTCTTCGAACAGTTCTGGCCGGGCATGCACGCTCTGCTGATCGATCTCGACTCGCGCTTCGTGCCTGTGTGGAACGACCTCACCCGCAAGAACCCGCGCATCAAGGGGACGGTCTGCGCCGCAGGGCCGGAAGATGGCGAGGGCTTTTTCAGAAAGGGCAACGACGTCGGCGGATTTCTCGATTCCGGGAACAAGGCGGCGGACTCTCAGGCCACGCCCATAAAAAAGATCGACACCCTGGTCCGCGAGTTCGACCTGCCCGGCCCTTACTTCCTGAAGTTCGACACGCACGGCGTCGAGCTCGACATCCTGGCCGGATGCACGGAAACGCTGAAAAACACGTCCCTGATCATGATGGAGGTCTACAACTTCAAGCTGAAGTTTGTCGGCGGCAAGAACCTGACGTTCGACGAAATGTCACTTCACATGAAGTCGCTTGGCTTCCGCTGCATCGACATATGCGACCCCCTGCACCGGCCGGGCGACAACGTGCTGTGGCAGTTTCACATGTTCTTCGTGCGCGATGATCATCCGGTCTGGAAACACTCGGGCTATTCCGCGCCCCCGATGTCGACCTAGGCGTCGTGTACGCCGAAATCCTCGGCGCGATAGACGAACGGTGCTCCATTCAGGATCCCGTTCGTGATCGCATCGAACCCGGGCCAGCGCCCCGGTGACAGGTCCTGCAAGGCGTCGACCTTGAGATCGAACATGGCGCCGGTGCCATTCGGCTCCAGGAACGGCAGCGGGATCATGCGCCGGAAGAAGAAGTGGTAAGCATACTTCTCCGCGCGCGCGACATCCGGCGCCCAGGCGCCTGAAGCGATCGGCAGCTGGTCCAGTAGCGCCAGGTAGTCGGCGCGATCGCGTGGGTCGCGGGTCACGCCCTTGTTCTTGATCCACGCTTCACCGGCGACGATGACCGGAATGCCGAGCGGCGCGAGCTCCGTGCCCATCTTTGTGCCGTAGATGATCGTGGCATTGCTCGCCTTCGCCAGCGCATAGGAGTTTGCCTCCTCTTCCGGCCCGATGACGTGGATGTTGCGCGGCAGGTTCGGAAATGCCTTTGCGATCTCATCGACCGCGAGCTGCCGTGACTTGATCGCGCCGCGCGTTTCAGCAGGATGGATTCGCACGACGAACTCGATGTCCGGGCGCGCCGCAAAATGCCGGACGGTTTCAACCAGCCATTCGATCATCCCGGAATAGACGTTGGCGGGATAGTGAAGCTGGGCGTCCCACACCACGTTCGTGAAGGCGCTCACCACCGGCTTCGAGCGGTCGATGCCTTTGGCTGAGGCAAGCGCCTCGAAATCCTGTCCGGCATCCTTGTGGAAATATATCCAGTCGCGCCCGCCCGACGCACGGCTCGCGAGATAGCTGTGGACCAGCGAAGTCTGCGCTTCGGACAGGGCAAGACCTTCCCACTGTTCGACGGGCTCGGTCATCAGCGTGTGGTGATAGGTGTCGTCGTGGCTGAGAATGAAGCAGTTCTTGCGGTAGGCCACGACCCAGGTCACCACCCGGACGCCGTGCTTTCGGCACACTTCGGCGGCCACACCCTGCGGACTGTAGATGCCATGATGGAGCACAGCCACGTCCGGCCGTTCGGCGGCGATCAACCTGTCATAGGCGCGCGCCGTGAGGATCGCGCCTTCGAGGTAGCGCCGCAGGACGTCCTTGCCACGCACCTGCCCCACCAGATCGCCCGTCGCGAAGTAGCGCAGCGCGCCGGCGTAAGCATGCTCGCCAACGGCGATGCCATCGAGCGTCCATGACCGGATTTCGGCAACGGGAATTCGCCCCGCAAGCGCCTCGGCTTCCTTGTAATCCTCGCGCTTCAGGAAGCTCGAGAGCCTGTGCTCGGGCAAGCCCACAGGCCGGGCCGAGTTCGTGCCGCGGTTGAGGCACGCCTTGCACAGCCGCGCGACAAGCCCTCTGTCAGCAATCATGTCAGGCGGTGTCGCATCGCCAAACGTGGACATCAGACAGGCGGGCATGATGCCATCGCAGAACACGCGCGATGTCCGTGCGCCCGCGAGGGTGAGCCCGACCGAAAGCACCGTGTCGAAAGTCGATACGGCGCCGTGCATGCCGGTATTGGTGCAGACCAGGACCTTGGGTCCACGCGCGCGCGCGATCGCCTGCTTCCAGACATCACCGGACGCGGCCACAAGGTCTGGCCAGTTCGGGAAATTTTTTTCCGGCGCAAAAGGCGCCTTGGCGCCTGGAAAAGCCGGCGGCGCTGTCAGCGTCGACATCGCCGCGATCAGTATTTGCGGATTGCGAATCCGATGCCGTACCCGACATCGGAATACGTGTAGGCGGCAAAACGCGGATTGTCGCCGACCATCCGGCGCCAGACTTCGCTCAGTCCCGCCACGTTGGGGTTGCAGGTATCGTCGAACACCACGCATCCGCCGATCGACAGGCGCGGCAGCACGTCGGCAATATCCTCGGCGGCGCCCAGGTTGGAATGGTCGCCATCGACGGTGATCATGTCGAAATAGGCGTTGGGATTGTCCGCGAAGTACTTCTTCAACGTGACGTGCGAGTTGCCATTGATGAACTCGCGCTTGCCCTTGTGGCCGAACTTGTCGAGCTCCGCGCGGACGTGGGTCTCACCGGGATTGTCCATGCCGGCATAGTTGGTGACCCACATGTCGAACATCGCGATGTCGATGTCGGGACGGATGCTGGCCACGGAACACACGCTCCGTCCGCGGCGCACGCCAATCTCGAGATAGCTTTCCGGCTTCAGGCGTTCCGACAGGCCAAGAACGGCCGTGACGATGTCTGCATAGCCCCAGTCGCGTCCAAAGCGGCGCAACCCTTCGCGATAATAGCCGTTGAGGTACTGCAGGTAGGCATCCGGCTCGAGCCGCGACATGATATCGAGCGCGCGGTGAATGTAGACTTCGCAATCACGCGCGATCGCTCCGCCGATGGCGGCGGCGCCGATCATCACGGGCGGATACCATTCCGTGTCGCCCTGCTTCACAGGCGGCGAGCACACGAAGGACGAGCGGCGGGCGTTCGTCGTGTAGACCGGCTCGGGAAGGACCGCGGTGCTCGGCAGCGGACCAAACCGCTCAGCTTTCGTGCTCATTCGCTCAACCTCATAAATTACCCAAGCCCGCGCGGCGTCATGCGCCAGCTGGCATTGCCCGTTCCTCGGCCGTCAACACCCTGACAACCTGCGCGGGATTTCCAGCAGCGACGACGCCCGCCTCCAGAGACCGCGAGACCACGGAAGCTGCGGCCACGATCGTATCCTCGCCAATCGATACACCCTTCAGGACCAGGCTGTTAAGGCCGATCCAGCAGCGCGGAGCAATGTTGACCGGCGCCGCATCGATGTTGAGCGGGGCCGCCAGCCGCTTGTCGCCAAGCATGCGGCGGAACTGAATCACCCGCTCGAACGTCGCCGTCGGATGCGAATTGTTGTCGAAGATCTGGACCCCGTGCGCCAGCAGCGTCGATTCACCGATGGAGATGGAACTCCGGGACGAAACGATTGCGCCATCGCCAACATAGACAAACCTGCCGATGCGCAGCGTGCCCCCCGCCTCGGCGCGAAGGATGCCGCGAATAGCGCACGCGCCGTCCATTACGACATTTTCACGAGGGCCCAGATTGATCAGCCGCGCGCCAAGCCCGAGCTTGACCCCGTCGCCAAGGACAGCGCCCTCATCGAACTGGCGCCACACGGCCAGCAGATCGTCCGCATCCTGATCGCTGTGACCGTGAGGCCCGGATAGCGCCGCGACAGCTTCAGCCTTTGTGGTGACGCGCGAAAACACCGGGCCGTTCGCGAAGGCATGATCCCCTGGACTGACCGGCCGGCTCATCTCGTTCCCCACGCACATGACCCGCATGCGGCCCACAGTGACTAATAAGTAGCTCGCGTCATATCAAGTGCGAGGCTAACCAACTTTGATGTAGTGTTGTTCGATGTAGTGTTGTTCTGGAGGCCTAGCCTATGTCGCGAGATCACGGCTAATGTTTTTGCTGGGAAGACGGGGCGCGGGCAAGCGGACAATGCGAATTGGACTTCGGCTGTTCTACAACCAGTCATGGCTGGGGGGCGTCAATTACGTTCTCAACATAGCGCGGATGCTGCGGGAACTTCCGCCCGGGGAAAGACCGGTGGTCGTCTTCCTGACGGCGACGCCTGAAGCTTTGGAGATCGCGAACAGGAACCGTCACCTGGCTGACGAGATCGACGCGTTTGATCGGGCCGGCGAACTTCGCCTCGATTTCGTTTTTCCCGCGACACAGATCGCCGAAGCCCCTTTTGAAGCGCCGTGGGGCGGATGGATTCCCGACTGGCAGTGCGAACATTATCCGGAGTTGTTCTCCCCCGAGGAGCGCGCGCGGCGGTTCCTGCAATACCGGACGCTGGCTGAGGGGCCCGCTGTCTGCATCTTCTCCAGCCAGCAGGCGATCGACGATACGCGCCGGATTCTCGGGCGCGAGCCGGGCGCGGCCCTGCGCGTCTTCCGCTTTCCGGCCGTCATCGAGAACGAGCAGTATCACCGCACCCCCACACAACTCGCCGCAACCCGCGCCAGGCTGGGGATTCCTGACGGCTACCTGATCGTCTGTAACCAGTTCTGGAAGCACAAGAACCACCTCGTCGTAGCCGAAGCCCTCGCCCGCGCCGCCGATCTGGACGTTCACGTGGTGATGACGGGAGCGCTGGAAGACGAGCGCTGGCCCGACTACGGCGCCAAGGTGCAGGAGATACTGTCGCAACCCAACGTCGCAAGCCGCGTGACGCTGACAGGCCGGATCGACCGGGCCGATCAGGTGGACCTCATGATGGGCGCCGCAGGCATCATCCAGCCAAGCCTGTTCGAGGGGTGGAGCACCTTCGTCGAGGAAGCACGCGCCCTCGCCATTCCATCGATCCTGTCCGACATTCCGGTCCATCGGGAACAATCCCCTCCCGGGTGCTCGTTCTTCGATCCGCGCGACCCGGGCGAACTCGTTGCGCGGTTGCGTGAGTTCGCAAACCGCGTCCCCCAACCACGTGACATGGCAATCGTCGAAACACGGCATCGCGGCTATGTCGCGACCTGCGCCCGCGTGTTCATGGGCATCGCACATGACTGCGCTGCCCGCTTCGATCCGATGCAGCACGAATCCGTTGCGATCCTTGCCCGGCAGCTGCCTCGCCTCCGCGACGAGGCGCTCGCAGGTGGCAGCGTGCGACCGTTCGGCAAGGCCGACTATGACCGCTATCTTGCGACTGTCCGTGGCGTGCTGCGGACCTCGCCCGAAAGCCTTGCACGGCTCGCCGGACGTCTCTGCGACGAGGCAAACCCGTACGCTGACGAAGCGATCAACGCCATTGTGCTGGCGACCCTCGCAAAGGCCACGCCGGAGCAGCGCCGCCGCTTCATGGAGTGCCAGCCGGAGGAAGCCGGAAGCGTCGGCATCTGGGCTGGCATTTCGCTGGCAAGACGGGCGGCCAGGCAGCCTTCCGTGCAGGGCCGCCATATGGTCATGAAGGCGCTATCGCGGGCCCGGGAATTCGTCAGGCGCAAGCTGCCGACGAAATGACGAGCAGCGCGGCGGTGCGCGGGCGACGGGGCGCCCTGCGGTCCTTGAGTTGACTTTTAATCCCCGCAAGACAAATGGCAGTGCATGTCTGCTGCTGCCTTTCCCGGACGGAGGGCGGTCGCGCGGGAGGACAGATGAGCCAGGACGGCGCCAGTTCCAGCCCCAGATCCGGCGCCATGTCCGGCTCTGGCCAGAGCGTGATCGTCGCCGGCGGCGGCGGGTTCCTCGGCAGCCGGATCTGCGATGCGTTTCTCGAGCGCCGCTGGCGGGTGGTCAGCGTCGGGATCGGCGCGCCCATCGGCCTGCGCGAGGGGGCTCATCATCATGAAGGATTGGTCACGCGCGAGCTTCTGACAGCCGCAAGCGAGGCGCATGGAACTCCGGACCTGATCGTCCACGCCGCGGGCGGATCGTCGGTGGGGCAATCATGGGAAAGCCCCCGCAGCGACTTCGATCTTTCGGTCGGCAGCACGGCGGAAATCCTGGACTTCGCCCGCCATCAGATGCCTCGCCCACGCCTCACGCTTGTGTCGTCCGCTGCGGTCTATGGCGATGTCGGATCGGGCTCACTGAGCGAAGACGACCCCTGCCTGCCCATGTCGCCCTATGGCGCACACAAGCGGGTGTGCGAGGAACTTGTTCTCGCTGAGTCCCGCATGTCGGGCGTCGGCGTGGCGGTTGTCCGCTTCTTCTCTCTGTTCGGGAATGGCCTCAGGAAACAGATCCTCTGGGACATCCTGCGCCGGTCGGGCCAGCCTGCCGGGACGCTGGAACTCTGGGGCGATGGCCAGGAAACTCGGGATTTTCTGCACGTCAACGATGCGGCGCGACTGATCCTGCTGGCCAGCACGTCGATCGTTCCGGGCAAGTCGCGCATCTACAATGGCGCGAGCGGGCAACCTGTCTCGATACGGGAACTCGCCGGCGCGCTGCTTAAGCAGGCAGGCGTGTCAAAGGAGTTGCACTTCAACGGTAAACACCGCGCTGGCGATCCCAGGCATTTGACAGCTTCGACGACGCGCGCCCAAAATGAACTCGGTTTTGAGCCCGCCGTTAGCCTCGATGAAGGTCTTTCGGCGTATGTTGCGTGGTTCCGCAGCGAGCAATCCGGTCCGGCCCCAGGGGAGGTGGCAAGATGACCAGACCTGTCCTGTCCATCGTCGCCGGGACCTACAACCGGCGAGACCAGTTGCAGCGGCTCGTTGAATCGGTCGCGCGCGAAACGAAGGTTCCGCACGTCCTTTACATTACCGATGCCGGTTCGACGGATGGCACGGTCGAATATCTCAAGTCGGTCGCCAGCCCGTCCGTGCGTCCCGTCTTCGTTGGCAAGTTGCTGGGCCAGGCCCGCGCCTACAATGACGTCTTCATGTCGGTGGACACGCCCTATGTGTGCTGGGTCAGCGACGACAACGAGATCGTCAACAACGGACTCGACGTCGGTGTCTCGATCCTCAAGAAGAACCGCCGCATCGGCATGGTTGGCCTGAAGGTGCGTGACCAGGAGGGTCCGTTCGTCAAGTCGCCCTATATTGGCGGCGTGTCGTCGATCGGCATTCTCAATGTGAACCAGGGCATGCTTCCGACCGAGGTGATGCAGGCCGTGGGCGGGTTCAGCGAAGGCTTCCGCGACTATGGCATCGACCCGGATCTCACAGCCAAGGTCCTGTTTCTCGGGTTTGACATTGTCTACACGCGGCAGGTCGCCATCCACCATTTCCGCAACTGGGCGGAAGACACGACGAGCCCGGAGTACAAAGCGCTCGCCATCAAGCAGGAGCGTGGCAAGCAGCGCTACGAAGCGCTGTATTCCCAGTTGAGCGGGAAGCAGCAGAACAACCCGCTCAAGAGGCGTGCGTGGGAATTTGCCCGAGCCACACTCTCCAGGCGGTTCGAATTCTCGATGGACTCGTCCAAGCCGATCCTCGGAAACATACCGCGCGACTACTACAATACGGTCATGTCGAAATACATCAGCATGCTCGATCCGCTGGCGACGCTGAGCAAGGAGTATCATCTCCGGCAGCGTTTCCGTGGCGAATGGAAGCTCATGGCGGACACCGAAGTGCCAGCCGTTCAGGCCGGCGCGCCACCGGCCTCGCTGACCCCCGCCACGCGCAAGAAATCCGGCGTCGGCGGCCCGCAAACCGCCTGAGCCTGGGTTCCGCGACAATCGCCGGCAAACGACCCGCGCATGAATAAGCATTCATGTGGATAGTCAGCGATCCCGCAGGCTGCCGATGCCTTCAATTCGCGCCCGTCCACTGATTCGCCTGCGCAGAGACGCCCCCCGGTTCTCGCCTCTCACGGTTGAGCCTGAATCGGTTTGTGTGTATCCGTTTTCCGTTACGGCGTGGGGGCGCCCCCGCGCGTCGCCTCCCCCCGGTCGAGGCAGCTAGTAGGTGAAGCGGTATGAGTGGCCCAAAAATGGTTGTCGATGGAATCACGATCGACGACGACAGCGACATGTACGTCATCGCCGAGATTGGTCAGAACCATGAGGGCGATGTCGAGAAGTGCAAGCAGCTGTTCGACGCCGCCAAGTCCTGCGGCGCGCATTCAGTGAAACTGCAGAAGCGCCAGAATTCGACGCTCTACACCAAGGACAAGTACGCGGAAGTCTACAATTCCGAGAACGCCTACGCCCCTACCTATGGCGAACACCGCGAGAAGCTGGAGTTCAGCCGCGAACAATACATCGAGCTGCGCGACTATTCGAAGAAGATCGGCATCACGATGTTCTCGACAGCGTGGGACTATGCCTCGGCCGACCTGCTCGAGAGCATCGACATGCCGGCCTACAAGATCGCCTCGGGCGACCTGCAGACCATTCCGCTGATCAAGTACATCGCCTCGTTCGGCAAGCCGATGTTCATCTCCACGGGCGGCGGCACGCTGAAGGATGTCCGCCGCATGTTCGAGGCGGTCTATCCGATCAACAAGCAGCTCTGCATCATGCAGTGCACCTCCGGCTATCCGCCGAAATTCGAAGAGCTCAACATCCGCGTCATCGAGACGTTCCGGAAGGAATTCCCGGAAGCGGTGATCGGCTTCTCCTCGCATGACAGCGGCATTGCCATGGCCCTCGTCGGCTACATGTGCGGCGCGCGGGCGCTTGAAAAACACTTCACGCTCAACCGCGCCTGGAAGGGCACGGACCAGGCTTTCTCGCTCGAGCCGAACGGCATGCGTCGTCTCGTGCGCGACCTCCAGCGCGCGAAGATCGCCCTGGGTGATGGCGTGAAGACCAGCTACCCGTCCGAGCGCGACCCGCTCATCAAGATGGGCAAGAAGCTTGTGGCGCAGACCGCCCTGCCGGCCGGCCATGTCCTCACCGCGAAGGACATCGCCTTCAAGTCGCCGGGCGATGGCACCCCGCCCTACTTCCTCGATTTCTTCATCGGCAAGAAGCTGCTCACGCCGCTGACGGAAGATGAAACGATCAAGTTCGAGACGGTGGGCGCGACCGAGCGCGATGCCCGACAAGCGGTCGGAGAGGCCTGAGGGCTCCAGTCACGGCCATGCCTTGAACCGGCTTCTTGCCACTCTCGCGAAGACGGTCCGCCAGTCGGATCTCTATGCGCCGGTCCGCCGGGAGCGCCTGCGCAACCTGACGCGGCGCCCCGGCGTCTATCCGGACTGGCGAACGCTCCTCTCCGCTGCGACGGCAGAGTGGCAATCAGCGATCGCAGCGCCGAAGACGCGCCGTGTCCTGATCGCAACCCACGTCGGCCTGCACTTTACCGCCAATACCGTGGACAGCCTGCTTGCCGTCGCGCTGACATTCCGCGGCGCCCAGGTCGACATCCTGCAATGCGATGCGGCGCTCAGCGCCTGCATGATCGCCGAGCACACGCTGGCGCCCAGCGTCCCGCGCTTCGCACGCGTTGGCCCCTCCACCGATTTCTGCTCTGTCTGCCAGTCAGCCGGTGAACGTCTCTATGCCGGAACCGGCATCTCGACCCTGCGCCTGTCGGATTTCCTGCGGCCTGAGGATCTTGAAGCGGCCAGCGCCTTCGCTGCCGAGGCCGTACGGCACGGCACTGGAAACCCACCGAAGTCGGCGCGAGAGGAGCACGCGTTGGCCGGCGCCCTGCGCTTCTTCGGCAAGGCTGCCCTTCCCGACGACGAGACTTCGACCGCCGTCTATCGCCGCTATCTCGAAGCCGCGCATCAGGCCTCCGCCGCCGCAGCACGGCTACTCGACACAAACACGTACGACGCCGTGATCGCCCACCACGGCATCTATGTTCCGCAGGGCCTGCTCGCCGAGCAAGTGAAGCGGCGCGGCATCCGGCTTGTGACGTGGCATCCCGCCTATCGCACCGGGCGCCTGATCTTCCAGCACGGCGACACCTATCACCGCGCGATGATCGAGGAGCCCGAGAGCGCGTGGAACCGCCCGCTCGGAGCGGCCGAGGATCAGGAGCTCGACCAGTATCTCGCCCAGCGCGTGACCGGCGCTTCCGACTGGATCGCCTTCCAGCGCGCCGAAGGCATCTCGCGCGACAAGGCGCTCGCCTCGCTGCATCTCGATCCCGCTCGCCCTGCCTATGCCCTGTTCGCGAACGTGGCGTGGGATGCACGCCTGCACTATCGCTCGTCGGCCTATGGCGACATGCGCGACTGGGCCATCGACACGGTGCGCTGGTTCGCGGCCCACCCCGACCGCCAGCTGATCATCCGCTGCCACCCGGGCGAAGTGCTCAGCAATCCCCGCGCGCAGGACAGGCTCGACCTCGCCATCAACACCGCCTTCCCCACCTTGCCGGAAAATGTCCGGCTCGTTCCCCCGGAAAGCAGCCTCAATTCCTATTCGATCGCCGCCGCGTGCCGCGGCGCCATGATCTTCAACACCAAGATGGGCATGGAACTCTCGGCGCGCGGCATGCCTGTCGTGGTCGCCGGGGACGCTTGGGTGCGCGGGAAAGGCTTCACCCATGATGCCAGCTCGCCGGCCGACTATCGGGCCCTGCTCTCCGACCCTGACACGTTTACGCCCCTCGCTCCCGCCGCTGTCGCGCGCGCCCGGCGCTATGCCTATCATTTCTTCTTCCGGCGCTGCATTCCCGTCGCTGCACTTGCCGAACAGGGCGGCGAAAGCCTGATGTCGCTGCGGGAGAATGCGGCCAGCCTCGCCATGCCCGGACGCGATGCGGGGCTGGACGTGATCTGCGAAGGTGTGCTCAACGGTTCAACGTTCGAATACGGCGGCTAGCGCTACGCCAGGCGGGGACGATGCAGGTTTCTCCAGACCATCCAGAATTCACGAAACGCGCGGCGCGCATCCGCCTGCTCGGCATCGATTTCGACGGCGTGATGACCGACAACACGGTCTACGTGTTCGAGGATGGCCGCGAGGCCGTACGCTGTTCCCGCCTTGAAGGTTACGGCCTGCGCCGCGCCGCGGCGGCTGGCGTGCACTGCTTCATCCTGTCGACCGAAGCCAACCCCGTCGTCAGCCGCCGTGCGGAAAAATTGAAGATCGAATGCGTGCAGAATTGCCGGGACAAGGTCATCGCCTTCCGCGAGATCGTGAAGGCGCGCGGCCTGTCGATGGATGAAGCCGCCTTCATCGGCAATGATGTGAATGACCTCGAGCTTCTGAAACTGGTCGGCTTGCCAGTCATCGTTGCGGACGCTCATGAAGACCTCGATAGCCTCGGCGCCTTCCGCACGCGGCGCAAGGGCGGGGACGGCGCCGTGCGGGAATTGTGCGATGCCATCGCCAGCGTGCGCGAACGCGCCGGGACCTGACATGCGCAGCAGCTGGAGCCAACCATGAGCAATCTCTTCTCCCTCGATGGCCGCTGCATCATCGTTACAGGCGGATACGGCCAGATCGGCCGCGTCGTGACGCTCGCCCTGATCGACGCCGGCGCCAACGTCGCCGTCATCGAGCCCCGCCCCGATGACGCCGTGACCCGCGCAAAATTTGGCGACGCGGCCAGCAAGATCGCCGTCGTGCAGGCGGACGTCACCCAGCGCGCCTCACTGGAAGCCGCCCGCGCGGAAATCGAAAAGCTGTTCGGCGCGCCGCACGGTCTCATCAACAACGCCGCGCTCGACAGCCCGCCGGATTCCTCCGCCGCCGAGACAGGCCCGTTCGAGGACTATCCCGAAAGCTCGTGGGACAAGGTGATGGACGTCAACGCCAAGGGCGTCTTTCAGTGCTGCCAGGTCTTCGGCAAACCGATGGCGGACGCGGGGCGCGGCTCGATCGTGAACGTCGCCTCGATCTATGGGTCGGTGTCACCGGATCAGGGTCTCTACCAGTACAGGCGTGATCGCGGCGAAGTCTTTTTCAAGCCCGTCGCCTACTCCGCGTCCAAGTCGGCGCTCTACAACCTGACGCGCTACATCGCGGCCTACTGGGGACCCAAGGGCGTGCGCGCCAACTCCGTCACCTTCGCCGGCGTGTTCAACAACCAGGACCCCCTCTTCCTGCAGAACTACCAGAAGAAGATCCCCCTGCGCCGCGCCGGCAAGGACGCCCTCCACGGCATGGCTGAAGCCAGCGACTATGCAGGCCCCATGGTCTTCCTCATGTCCGACGCCTCCTCCTACATGACCGGCGCCGACCTCCGCGTCGACGGCGGCTTCCTGGCATTGTAGAGAGGCTGATGCTAGATAATTTTGACCCTGCGAATGTCCGCTCCCTGATCGGTGGCAAGGCGCTAGACTCGTCGGTACGCAAGACGCCCATACTTGACCCGCACAGTGGCGAGACGATCGCACAACTGCATCTTGCCAGCGAAGCAGAGGTCACCGCCGCTGTGTTGGCCGCCAGGGCTGCGTGGCAGGCTTGGGCGGCTGTCCCTCCCGTCGAGCGCGGGCGCATCCTGCATCAGGCCTGCAACCTCATCGAATCCCGCGCTGATGAACTCTCCGCAATCGTGGCGCGGGAAGCCGGCAAGCCCCTCAAGGACGCAAAGGGTGAAACTGCCGGCGCGATCCAGTGCGGCCGCTTCTTTGCCGGCGAAGGCCAGCGCCTGTTTGGCCGCACCATGCCTTCGGGCGCGCCCAACAAGTCCGCGATGACAGTCCGGCAGCCCTGTGGTGTCGCCGCCCTCATCACGGCCGCCAACACGCCGGCGCCCAACTTCGCATGGAAGGTCTTCCCCGCCCTCATCTGCGGCAACGCTGTCGTTCTCAAGCCCGCGGAGGACACGCCCATATCGGCCGACTGGATGGCGCGCGCGCTGATCCAGGCTGGCGTTCCCGCCGGCGTGCTGAACGTTGTGCAGGGTCTCGGCGCCGAAGTCGGCGGCGCGCTGACCGCCCATCCTGATGTCGACGTGATCTCGTTCACCGGTTCGACGCGCGTCGGCCGCATGATTGCAGAACAGGCCGGCCGCCGCCTCACCAAGGTGTCGCTGGAGCTCGGCGGCAAGAACGCCTTCATCGTGTGCGACGATGCCGACCTCGACAAGGCGGCCACATGGGCCGTCGCCTCCGCCTTCTCCAATGCAGGACAACGCTGCGCCGCCGGCAGCCGCTTCATCGTGATGTCCTCCGTTTATGACGCGTTCCTTGCGAAGTTCATCGACAAGACCAAGGCGCTGAAACTCGGCGTCGGCGATGATTGCGCGCTCGGGCCCGTCATCAACGAGCGTCAGCTCACCAACATTCTCACCGCCATCGAGCAGGCGAGGACAGAAGGCGCCCGTGTCCATTGCGGCGGCCACCGCGCGAGCGCTGCGGGGTTGGAAGGCGGCTTCTACATCGAGCCCACGATCATCGACGGCGCAACGAACAGCGACACCATCTCCTGCACCGAACTCTTCGGTCCTGTCGGCAATGTCTATCGTGTCGAGACCTACGCCGAAGCCGTCGCCATGGCGAATGACTCGCCCTACGGCCTCACCGCCTGCATCCACACACGGTCGTTTGATCGTGCGTGGACCTTCGCCCGCGACATCCGCACCGGCGTTGCGGTCGTCAACGCTGGAACGTTCGGTTCCGAGCCGCATATGCCCTTCGGCGGCCTGCGCGCCTCGGGCAACGGCACACGCGAACCGGGCACCGAAGCGCTCGACGTCTATTCGGATCTGAAAGACATCTACCTCATCACGGAGCCCGACCGGCTGTGAGCACGAAACATCCCACCTGCGTCTGCCTGATCCCGGCCCGCTCCGGCTCGAAGCGCGTGCCGGACAAGAATATTGCGCTGCTCAACGGCCATCCGCTGATTGCCTACACGATCTGCGCGGCGCGCCAGTCGGGCGTGTTCTCCCGGATCATCGTATCCACTGACTCTGACAAGTATGCCGCCATCGCCGCGCACTATGGCGCGGAGATCCCCTTCCTGCGCCCAGCCGAAATCGCCGGCGACAAATCTCCCGACATCGAATGGATCCAGCACGCGCTCGGTTGGCTGAAGGATAATGGCTCGGCAACCGATGCTTTCTCCATCCTCCGTCCCACCAGCCCCTGCCGCAAACCGGAGACGATACAGCGCGCCTGGCGGCAGTTCGTAAGGCAGGACGGCGTCGACAGCCTGCGCGCCGTCGAGCCCTGCGCCCAGCATCCCGGCAAGATGTGGGTCGTCCGCGGCGAACGGATGCATCCCCTGATGCCGATGCAACCCGAGGGCGCCCCTGCCCCCTGGCATTCGATGCAGTATGCCGCCCTGCCCAAGGTCTACGTCCAGAACGCCAGCCTCGAAATCGCCTGGACCCGCGTCGCCTTCGACAAGGGCTCGATCGCGGGCGACGTCCTGACGCCCTTCCTCACCCACGACGATGAAGGGCTGGACGTGAACTCACCCAACGACTGGCGCCTGCTGGAAATGATGGTACGCGATAGCTCGGCGACTTTGCCGGACGTGGACAGGCCAGCCATCACAGGATCAGGACGTTAGGCGCCTATCCGGTGACCAAATATCACCAGCTGTGCTCCCGGCACAGTTGTAAGGTTGTGCCTTTTCTGGGAGTTCGAGTATAAGCCGCTGGATCAGCGGGAGTTCGGCCTGTGCCTCGGGGATTATCCATGAAGAATCTGCATCTTGCCGCGTTGGCCGGTGTCGGCGCTATGCTGAGCTTGGGGCTTGCTGGATGTGGCGGCGAGACCGCACCAAGCCCCGCTGCTCCCACAGAGGCGCCGGCTCCCGTAGCAGCCCAGCCCACGTCGCTGGGCGGCACGAACCGTTGGCAACTAACCGGAGAGGGTTCGACAACGGGCCAAGGCGCCGCGGGCGCTGCATCGATCGGCGGGAAATCTTACCTGGCTGTTATTGTGGAGAAGGCGCCGGTTGCTGCCGGCGACGATATCGTCGTTAAGGGCAAGCTGACAGCTCCGACCGGTCGACCCGTTCGCTTGGTAATGATGCGCCACTGCGATCAGGTGAATGGCGAGGACCTGGCCACATCGGATGTCGTCGGTACGGGCGCGCCAGCAGACTTTGAAATTTCGCATACCTTTGCAGCTTCGTATGGCTGCATTCGTCTTTCGGTCGTTCCGGGGGACAAGGCTCCTGTTGATGTGGAGCTGTCGGATCTTGAGTTCATCAAGAAGCCGAAGCCCTGACAACTCGCTTGGGGATCGTCGATCTCCGTAGCCCAAGCTGGCATGTACGCGTACTCCTGCGGAATACGTGCTAGCTCAGCTTAGGGCATGGCGCGTATTCGGAGACTTGGAAATGGGCGATCTGGTTACCGAAGCCGTCTCCGGCACGCTGTATTTCGCGGGCAAGGCAGAGTTTGAGCGGGTGGCTGCGTCGAACGCTGAGCCTGCTGCGCGCGCGGCGCTTTATGCCGACATGGCTCGCCTCAATACGCTCTACATGATCGCCAATGCCGGCTCGGGCCATATCGGGTCCAGCTTTTCCAGCATGGATGTCGTGGCGTGGCTCTATCTCGAAGGCATGACGGGCGAGGACGTGTACTTCTCCTCGAAGGGCCATGATGCGCCCGGCCTCTACGCGATCCTCACTGCGCAGGGAAAGCTGCCGTTCGACAAGATCCATCGCCTGCGCAAGCTCGACGGCCTGCCAGGCCACCCGGATGTGCACGTGCCCGGCATGGTCGCCAACACCGGCTCACTGGGCATGGGCATCTCCAAGGCAAAAGGCATGGCCTTTGCCAACCGTCGCAAGGGCATCCAGTCCCGCATCCATGTGATGACCGGCGATGGCGAATTGCAGGAAGGCCAGATCTGGGAATCGCTGATCTCGGCTGCCAACCACGGCTATGGCGAGATCACCGTCATCGTCGACCACAACAAGATCCAGTCCGACTATTCGGTGGAACGCACCTCCAGCCTCGGCGATCTCGACGCAAAGTTCGCGGCCTTCGGCTGGCACGTGCAATCGATCGACGGACACGACATTCCCGCTCTCGCGAAGGCGCTGAAGTCCGCCGAAGCCGACAAGCGCCCGAGCGTCATCATCGCCAACACGGTCAAGGGCAAGGGCGTGTCCTTCATGCAGGGCGTGGCGATCGACAGCGACGTCGAGCGCTTCCAGTTCCACTCCGGCGCACCCAAGGCCGAGGACTACACCCGCGCAGCGCAGGAACTGATCTCGCACATCAATACCGGCGCCGACGCCATCAAGGTCGCCCGCGTCACCTTCGAAACGGTGGAACGTCCCACAGCCCCGGCGGCCGGCGAAACCGTCCGGCTGTTTCCTGCCTACACCGCCGCCCTGCTCGATCAGGCCGGCCACAATGACCGTATCATCGCGCTGGATGCGGACCTTGTGCTGGACATGGGCCTCGAACCATTCCGCGATGCCCACCCCGACCGCTTCATCGAATGCGGCATCGCCGAGATGGACATGGTGAGCCAGGCCGGCGGCATGGCGCTCAATGGCCTGCTGCCTGTCGTGCACTCGTTCTCCTGCTTCCTGTCCACGCGCCCGAACGAACAGATCTACAACAACGCCACCGAAGACACGCGGATCGTCTATGTCGGCGGTCTCTCCGGCGTGCTGCCTGCGGGCCCCGGACACTCGCACCAGTCGGTGCGCGAGATTTCCGCGCTCGGCTCAATCCCCAACTTCGTGATGGTCGAGCCCTCGCATCCGGATGAAGTCGCGCCGCTGTTCGACTGGTGTCTCAACACGCATAGGGGCGCGAGCTATCTCCGCCTTGTCTCGATCCCGTTCGCCGCGCGTCACACGCCACCCGCCGGGTGGTCGCCGAAAGTTGGCCAAGGCTATGTCGCAAAGGTAGGCGGCGACATCGCGCTGGTCAGCGCGGGCCTGCTGGGCATGAGCCTCGCGATGCAGGCAGCCGACGTGCTCGCCCAGCGCGGCGTTTCGGCCAGCGTCATCAACCTGCCCTTCCTCAACACCGTCGATGGCAAGTGGCTGGGTGAAGCTGTCGGATCTGCGAAGCTGGTGGCGGTGATCGACAACCACTATCGCGTGCTGGGCCAGGGCGATCGCGTCTGCACAGCGCTTGCCGAAGCGGGTGCGCTCAAGCAGCGCGGCTTCCTCGGCATCGGCATCGAAGGCGTCCCGCCCTCGGGTGCGAACGATGAAGTTCTGGCGCGCGTCGGCCTCGATGCCGTCTCGATCGCCGGCAAGGTGACGGCCGCGCTCCGCAGATAGAAGGCAGCGTCCGCCTACGCGTTCGGCTTCTTGCGGCCCAGCCTGATCAGGGCGAGTTCCTGCTGCAGCTGGCGAATGGTGTTCCGCCGCTCGTCCAGAAGCGTGTTCAGCCCGGCCAGCTCAGCGCTCAGCGCCTGCTCGGCCTGCGCCAACCGCGCGTTCTCAGCCCCAACCGCTTCGATCTTCTTCGACAGCTCGCCGGAAACCGCGCTCGCCCGGGCAATGTCCTGGCGCAGCCCGGCCTCGCGTTGCCGCGCCTCAGCGGCCGCCGCCATGAGCAGATCATCCTTCTTCGCGACCTTCTTGCTCAGGTGCAACGCCCGTTCCGTCTCGGCGTCGCGCTCTTCCTGCAGGCGCTTGCCATCCTGCACGACAGCCTTGAGCGCTTGATCGCGTTCCTTGAGCGAGGCTTCAAGCTTGCCGACAAGCGCATGGCGCGCCGACAGCGCGTCACGCAGCTCGGCCAGATCCTTCGCATCGCGAGCAAGACGGTTGAACCGGTTCTCCGCCTTGGTCGTCATGTCGGCGCATCGCGCAGTCATATCTGCCAGCTGCGCGCTGATCGCGCCCTTCTCGGCGCGCAACGCGGCGATGTCGGCCTGAGCCACGGCGCAGGCGTCATACAGGTGCGCAGCCTGGGCTGTGATCGCAGCGAAACTCGGCGCGAAGGAGGTCTGCGCCTCATCCAGCGCCGGGGCATCCTTCACGTTCAGCGTTTCCGACAACTCCAGAACGAAGGCGCGCACCTGCGCCGTCAGATCAGCGCTTGCGGCGATAACCGCCCGCGCTTTCGTGGTGGCCTTTTCGCTCTCCACCAGCACCAGCGCGATCTGTTGGCCGAGCGCTTCCTGCTTTGCCGCCTGCTCGCCGAGTTCCGCGCGCAGGGCAATCATCTGCTCGTCGCGCTTCCTGATCAGCCCCTTGAGATGTTCGATCGTCTCGCTGGATGTCCTCAGCAGCCCCTCGGCCTCGAGCAGTTTCTGGGCAAGGCCCGCGCCCAGCGTTTCCGCAGCCTCGGCCCGCGCCGCCAGTTGCAGCTTGTCTTGCACGATTGCCTGCCCCGCTTCCTCGGCAAGCCGCAACCTGTCAGTCAGCGCTCGCGCCTCGGCGACGCTCTCACGGAATTGCAGCTTCATCTGCCGGCGCGCCTCGCGCTCCAGCTGCAGCTGGGTAAGCAGGTCTTCCTGGCGGCGCGCCGCAAGCGCGACCGCCGCACGGGCGGCGCCAAGGTCCAGTGTCAGACCTGTGTTGAGCTCGCGCTGGGCGCGCAGATCGGCTGCCAGACGTGCTTCCAGTGGCGATGACGGCGTCGTCGACGGCGTCGGGCTCTCTTTCCCGCCATCCACGACACTCAGTTGCGGCCGCTCTGTCATCTTCACTCCCCATCGATCGCCGATGGCAGTCATTTCGTCTTCAGTACCGGGCCGCTGCAGTCAGGCCTTCGCCGGCTGTGGTCCCCACGTTTCCAGCGCCTCGTTCCCTGGCGCCTTGTCCAGGAAAATCTTCCCCATCTTCGCCACGCAGGCCTTGGACACAAGCGCCGGCCAGCGTTGGCGCATGACGCTCCTGTCGAAGTCCATGACGGCGTTGTTGGAGACCCGCGCCGCCTCACCCGGATCAACAAAGTGTTCACAGATCGACCCGGGTGAATCGATGATGTGGAACCCCGCCTGCCAGATCTTCAGCGAAAGATCCGTGTCGGCCTTGTAGAACACATACTGGTCTTCGTCCGCATACCCGACGGCGTCGAGCGCCTCGCGAACGTATATGCCATGGTTTACCATAAGGTTCCCGCCCAGCGTCCGCTGCACGTAGTAGGACCGTTCATCAGGCCAGTTGCGGAAATAGAAGGCGCAACCGCCGACGCGGAGGCCGGCCGCATTGGCCTGTTCGATCCGCTTCACAGCCGCGCTGATCGTCCCGGGTAGCAGGAGACAGTCGTCCGAAATCATCAGGATGAACTGTCCGGCGGCCGCCCGGAAAGCGATGTTCATGAACCCGCCCCACGAGCGCCTGCGCATCGCAACGCCATCGATCGTGACGCGGTTGCGCTGCACGATCGTGATCACATCGTCCTGGCCGAGCAGCCAGTCGATCGATCCATCCGTCGATCCGCCGTCGACAACCAGTATCTCGCCATCGATGCCCGCCAGCTCGCGCCGCACCGATTCAATCGCCGGCTTCAGCAGGCTCGCGCGATTGAAACTGCCGAGCACCACGCTGACAACCGGCCGCGCGCACAGCTGCGGGTAGCGCGAGACTTGCGCCACAGTCGTCCCGCCTGCGGGACGAACCGGCTGCGCCTCCAGGTCCGGCAGGAACTGTTCCGGCTTGGGCCTCGTGTCAGGCGTCGCGGCTGATCTGTTGCCAAAAACCAATGCCGGCGCCCCGTCTGCGTGATCATGCGAATTTGCAATCGCTGCTTCGCGTTCTGGTTGAAACGGCCAGCGACAGCTCAAGCAAGGCATACCCCGGCGAGCGCGCCGGGTCCACTTCGGACGCCCCGGGGGACAGCCTGGAGAACAGCTCGGGCGCCCCGGCGGGCGGAACATTTGCACGAGACACCCTGCGTGAACCGCCCCCGGCAGGCGCAAATCTGCTGCTTGCCTGCATGTCGCTTGCGCAATTCATGCCCGGAAGCGCGTCCCAAGGCGCCGCGCGAGCCCGGGGCAGTGCTCTCGGGTTGAACATCCATCAAGTCCTTGTGTAAAGTTGGAGCCAGGCATGGTTTCCAATGCAGCACGGATCGGCGCTGCTACCGGGGTGGTGAGATGCTGTTTTCGCGCAAGGGCGCCAAGTCGGGCTCCAGGAAGTCGAGCGCGGCAGGCGCCCCGCAGGCGGCAACCGCGCAAACTCCACCGCCGCGTGCCTGGTATGGCTGGGCCCCCTCCCCTGCCACGCCGACAAGCGTGGTCTCGAAACGCGGGAGCCAACTTCCCACGCCGCCGCAAGATGTCGTCCTTCAACCTGGCGAGTCGATCATCGGTATTCTCCCGCTAGCCGCCGTGCAGCCCGCGCAGACTGCAATTTCCGAAATCATCATTACACCTGCTGAAGGCAAGCGATCCAACTTGCGCGTGCTTCTGATCCGCAATGGCGACGGCACAGATCCCGAAGAGAGCTTCAAGGCCTTCTTCAAGCTAGACGGCAATAAAACTCTCGTACGTGTCGGTGGAAAGTTCGCGTTCGCGCACCGTTCGCTCCGTATCGAGATGAAGAACGTCGGTGAAACTGTCGCTGAATTCAGCGCAGACCAGCCGATCATCACGATCACCTAGGTGGCGACTAGACTGCCGTTGCCTCGAAACACCGCGGTCGCAACGTTGTGACTTGGAGTGTTCGACTTGCTCAGCAACACTTGCTACCAAACGGACACATCTGGCACGAAGTTCGCTTGAACGGTGAGCCTGAGAGTTGCCTGTGCTTCGGCCTCCATGCCGATGCGCTGGTCCAGGAAGCAGGTTTCCTGCACCGGGGAGCCGTTTGCAGCGCGTGACGATGAACGTCGGCGCAACAGCTTGGGGGAGAAAACGAACATTGCTGATTTACTACCATATTCCCAAAACTGCGGGCACAAGCTGCAAGCGCGTGTTGGAAACGTGGTACCCGGATCTGATGCGGGACACTGAGTTTTCGGACAAAGTGGGTTCGATCGATCTCGCCGACAGGGAATTGGGCGTAGCGGGCCATTTCGCATGCCGCCTGACTGGGCATCCGCTGGCCCTGCTTGATCTCGTCAAGGGCCTGCGCACGCCCTCGGAGCATTGTCTCTTTACGATCCTCAGAGATCCGTTCGAACATGCGGTGTCGGCATACTACCACCTCAAGGATGTTGATAAGGATGTGGTTGGAGGGCTGACGTCATTCCTCGAACAGGGTCATCCATTCCAGCACAGCATGGCCTTGGGCATTTCGAGCGCCGAGCATGTTCAGCTGGCGCTGGATTCCTTCTCGGTTGTTGGCGATACGGCCGACATGCAGCGCTCGCTCGATCTTCTGGCGGACGTTGTTGGAAAACCAAGGATCGAGGTTCCGGCAGTCCGCATCGGAACGCGAGATCCCCAGCTGCTCTCGCTCACGGCTGCGGACCGATCGCGCTTCGAAAAGCAGTGGCCACTTGAATTCGAAATCTATGAAGCAGCGAGAGATCGACTGAAGCGAGGCGTCAATGCTGACTGCGGCGTACGCGGCAACCGGTTCGCCTACGTCGATGAGACCTTCGCCACCATCGAGACGCTTCGGCAACAACTCGATCTTCGGCGGCACGAGGCAGCACTGGCCAATGCCGGCGCGGAGCTGCCTATGCCTGAGCTCGCGCCCGGCATGGCGATGCTGCTGGCAAGGAAGGACGACCAGATACGTGAACTTGAGGGAAGGGTCCTGGTTGCCGATGAGCACAACACGATGCTTCGTTCCAATCTCGACTCCCAACAGGATGCGGCCACCGAGCAACGCGATTCCCTCATTTCGAAGTTGCAGATCGCCAATGACAGGGCAGCCGCACTGAAGAGCCGCCTTGAGGAGCGAGAGCGGCAGGTCAAGGACGCGAGACGTCAGATACAGGAACTCACCAGCAAGCTCGACACAGTCGAGGCAGCGCGAGCAGATGCCGTGCAGGAGCTCCGGGCAATTGCAGAAACGCAGAGCAATGCGCCTGAAATGCTTGGCGTGGCCAGAAACCACGGCGCCGGAGCATCAATTGCCAACCAGCCAGTCGCAGCTTGGCAAATGGCAATGGGAACGTTCATGCGCGACCTGGAAGGTGCGCTGACGGATATCCGGATGACGGTCGGCCAGCTGCAACCCGAGCCCCCTGGGCGGCTCGCCGCTTCTTCGGAGCAGGACCAGGAGGCCGACGATGCGATCACGCCGCTGTCGGATGTCAGTCGACCTGTCGCAGGATTGCCCCCGCCTCAGACGTAGCGGTTCCTGACAAGCGATCCTTTGACCTGCAGAGTTCCCAGGCAGAGGCTCAGCTGTCCGCGGTCAGGACATCGCTGACGATGACGTGCAGGTTGCGCGCGGGAACGCTTGGACCGGCCGCGGCCTTCTCGACAAAGTACTTGGTCTTCAACGTCAGCCCATAATTACCCGACTTCAGCGGGACATTGATCGGGAAGATGATCGGCCGCAGTGTTTCGCCCGCGCGTTCGGACCTGCCGATACTGAAGTCGCCGCGAAACACCACCGCGGACTTGTCGGTTAGCTCGAGCGTGATCTCGTTGTCCCTTACGGGACTGAAGAGCTCAATGGACAAGCCCTGCACGGGCTCAAAAAGCCTGAGCGCAAGACGGGCGCTGGGTTCAAGCTGCCAGTAGAATTCCGATCGGCGGATCGGCGGATAGGGCGCCTGGTTGTTTCCGAACCCTTCAACCGGCATCCACGCGATCGTCTTGTTCGAGCCGCGCCGGCTGCGGTCCATGGCCTTCACGGAAAGGCCGAAGTCTTCATGGGCCTTGGCCACGCCCTGCCTGCTGAGCAGCGGCTTGAGATCGCCCAGAGACGCCGCGCCCGCATCGCAAGCCAGCAGGATGCTGTACATCGCCGTGGTCATGGCATCGTCGAAACCACGCGTGGCCTGCGCATAGAGGTCTGCAAGACCTTCCTGCCCCGGCATGCGGAGCGCCGCTTCCAGGAAAATGTGTGTGATCGCGCGCCTGTGCGAGGCGGCGTCCGCACTCGAAAGGCCGATGCGGCGGCGATTGTAGACCGTGCCTGCGTGCGCGTCCGAAACCTTCCAGGCGCCAGACACCTGGGTGAGGCGAAGCTTGAAATCCCAGTCTTCGTAAAGACCAAGGCGCGCATTGTATCCGCCGGTCGCCCGATAGGCCTTCGCCGGCATCGTCATGTCGCGCGGGATGGCCGGCGTACGCGCAAGCAGCCTTCTGAACAGGCCTGCCGACTCGCCAACATAGATGGAAGGGTCCAGCACCTGCAGCGAATCCGGTCCTTCGTCCATGAGATAGCGCGAGAACGCGACCGCGTCCGGATCGTCCAGGACGACTTCCGCCTCATCGCGGTTCTTGGTCGGCCAGAAGCAATCGTCACCATCGAGATGGGTGATGTAGTCCGTGCCCAGCGCCCTGATGCCCTGGTGCCGCGCGGTGGATACCCCGCCATTGTGCGTGCGGTAGATGATCGACAGCGACGAATAGCGCCCTTCGAGATCCTTGAGGATCACAGGCGTCCCGTCACGCGAGGCATCGTCGACCACCACGATGCGATCAAACGGCCGGGTCTGGTCCAGCGCGGAATAGATGGCGTCGCGGATGGTGTACCGGTTGTTGTAGCTGGTGATGCAGCAGCCGAACGTCTTGCGTGTCGTTCCAACCAGCGGCGGCCGCGCATACATCTTGAGAGCCGCAACGTCAGCACCGCTTGCCGCAACATGCGCCTCGATACGCGCACGCAGCGGAACCCGCTTGTCGTCCTCCAGCTTCGGTTCGACATGCTTCAGGGCGACATCGTGGCCGCCGAGAATATCCTCGCGCAGACGCAAGGTTGACCGCCGGCCAAGCCGGTCGCCCGCCAGCTGCGGACTGAACCGTCCGCCCGCATAGCGCTTCAACAGCCTGTCTTCGAGTTGCTGCAGCTCCTGCGCCGGCATGTGCTGGGACAGGCAATCCTCGAAATAGTACCGCAGGTGCGGATAAAGCTCGCCAATATCTGCCGCGAGCAGGTAGGTCGCCGTCGTCTTCCGGCCGGCCGGCTCGCTGAGCCCCATCCTGAAGACGTCCGCCGACGAGAAGCCGAGAAAGCTCACCAGCTTCCCGATCACATCGTCTTCGTGGCTGGCCATCAGCTCGTGGCGATAGAGGAAGCAGCGCTCGGGATATTTCCGCGCCACCCGCATCGACCATTCGGTGAAGGCGCGCCACCAGATCGTCGACACGGCAAGGTGCGATGCCGTCTCCGCCGGCGGCAGGTCCAGATGCGGCAGGCGCTTGGCCGTCTCGGCGAGCAGGCGCGGCCGATCGCTGGCGTGGAACTCCTCGCCCGTGAATGAGAACATCCCGAGGCTGGAGTTCAACGTGTCCAGCGGATTGCGGAGGCAGATCACGACCTTGAGGTCGGGGAAAGCCTGCAGGTAAGACTCCAGCCGCCCGCTGCCGCGAATGATCTTGGCGAGCCACGCATCGGGAATTTCCGGATCGCCGGGCAAGGTCGCCGCGCCGCCATACAGCGACCACAGGAAAGCGTCGTGAACCGGGTGGGCGCCGTCAAGAAACAGCGGCGCGTTCTGGTGCACCTGCATGCCCCGCGCCGACAGGCTCTCCGGACCATAGCTCGCAAGTTTGGTGTTGCTGGGATTGAGGTTCCACAGATACGGCTCATAGCGGTAGCGCGGCGCCTCGAAAGCGTCGCGCATCATGAGGCCGATCTGCTGGTACATCATCGTTGTACCGGATCGCCCGATGCCGCTGACCAGCACCCTCATGCAGTCCAGGCTCCACCACCGCGCACTTTGCCCCTGCCGGGGCCGGGTAGGCGCGTACTGACTTTCCAGGCCCGGGACGAAACCTCCGCCCTGGGCCAACAGTCTAGATATAGGGTCCGACAGCGAACACGGACTTAATTCACCCCCGCGGAGCATTTTAAGTTCCATTGCCCGTCCGGAAACGATTGCGGGGCGCACCGGCCCACCGGCCCCGTTGGGCGGCATTTCGGTCGCGGATCGCGCTGCCTTACAGATAGTCAAAGCGGCCCATTTTCTGCTGGATTTCCAGCTTCGGCTCTGCGAAATGCAGCACTCCACTGGCGGCCTCAGCCTGCCCGTGGGACGAGGGGATCACGGTATGAAGGGCTCGTTTTCGGGTCATTTCTGCCGGCACGACATCGGGGACCTCAATGCCCCGCACCGGTTCGCAGAACCCGGCGCGCGGCAGCGAAAGCAAGGACAGGCATTCTGGGTATGACGAAAAAGACCGCGCTGATCACCGGTGTCACCGGACAGGACGGGGGCTACCTGTCCCGCCTGCTGCTCGAAAAGGGCTACACGGTCCATGGCGTGAAGCGCCGGTCATCGTCCTTCAACACCGAGCGCGTGGACGATCTCTATGTCGACCCGCACGAGGGCAAGACGAAATTCTTCCTGCACTATGGCGACATGACGGATTCGACCAACCTGATCCGTCTCGTCAAGGAAACGAAGCCGGACGAGATCTACAACCTCGCCGCCCAGAGCCACGTGCAGGTCTCCTTCGAGACGCCGGAATACACCTCCAACGCCGACGCCACCGGCGCCCTGCGCCTGCTCGAAGCGATCCGCATCCTCGGCATGGAGAAGACCACGCGCTTCTACCAGGCGTCGACCTCTGAGCTGTACGGCAAGGTGCAGGAAATTCCGCAGAAGGAAACCACGCCCTTCTACCCGCGCAGCCCCTATGCCGCCGCCAAGCTCTACGCCTTCTGGATCACGGTGAACTACCGCGAGGCCTATGGCATGCACGCCTCGAACGGTATCCTGTTCAACCATGAAGGCCCGACCCGCGGCGAGACCTTCGTCACCCGCAAGATCACGCGCGCCGTCGCCGCGATCGAGAAGGGCCTGCAGAAAACACTCTATCTCGGCAACATCGACGCCAAGCGCGACTGGGGCCACGCGAAGGACTTCGTCGAAGGCATGTGGATGATGCTGCAGCAGCCCGAAGGCGACGACTATGTGCTCGCCACCGGCGAGGTTCACTCGGTGCGTGAGTTCGTCGAACTCGCCTTCGCCGAGGTCGGCCGCACGATCGACTGGAAGGGCAAGGACGCCGAAGAAGTCGGCTACGACAAGAAGACCGGCGAGGAACTGGTGAAGATCGATCCGCGCTACTACCGCCCGACCGAAGTGGACCTGCTGCACGGCGATCCGTCGAAAGCGAAAAAGAAACTTGGCTGGACGCACAAGACACCATTCCGCCAGCTCGTCTCGGAAATGGTCGCCAGCGACGTGGCCCGCACCGAACGCGAAATGTGGCGCAAGGATCCGGGCCGCCACTAGGCCCGGACGCTTTGCCCTTCGAGGAAAGACCCATGAGCGCCACCTCGTACTCTCTCGCCGGAAAGCGCGTCTTCATCGCCGGCCATCGCGGCATGGTCGGCTCGGCCATCGCGCGGCGCCTTGCCAGCGAGGATTGCGAGATCCTGACCGTCAACCGCACCGAGGTCGACCTGCGCGATCAGGTGGGCGTGCGCGCCTGGCTAGCTGACCGCAAGCCGCACGCCGTCGTGCTGGCCGCCGCAAAAGTCGGCGGCATTCTCGCCAACGACACTTATCCGGCGGACTTTCTCTACGAAAATCTCGCGATTCAGAACGCCGTCATCGAAGGCTCATTCCGCGCCGGTGTGGAAAAGCTCCTCTTCCTCGGCTCTTCCTGCATCTATCCGAAATTCGCGCCGCAGCCGATCCCGGAAAACGCGCTGCTCACCGGCCCACTTGAATCCACCAATGAATGGTACGCCATCGCCAAGATCGCCGGCCTCAAGATGTGCGAAGCCTATCGCCGCCAGCACGGCGTCGACTACATCTCCGCCATGCCGACGAATCTTTATGGCCCCGGCGACAACTACGATCTGGAAAAAAGCCACGTCATCCCCGCCCTGCTCCGCAAGGCGCACGATGCCCGCGAAGCCAGAGCCGACAGCCTGCTGATCTGGGGCTCAGGCTCGCCGCGCCGCGAATTCCTCCACGTTGACGACGCCGCCGACGCGATGGTCCACCTGCTGAAAACCTATTCCGGCTATGAGCACATCAATGTCGGCTCGGGCGAAGACGTCACCATCCTCGAACTCGCGCAGCTGGTCTGTGATGTCGTGGGCTTCAAGGGCCGCATCGTCACCGACCCAAGCAAGCCCGACGGCACGCCGCGCAAGCTGATGGATGCCTCGAAGCTGATCGCCATGGGCTGGCGTCCGAAATACGACCTGCAAACCGGCCTGCGCGACGCTTACAGCTGGTTCGTCGACCACCTCAAAGCCGGCGACGCCCGCCTCAGCGTGGCCTAGAAGATCGGACCAAGCTCAGCCAGGGGCGGCAACACCCGATCCTTGTCTGACAACACGGCCTCATCGGCAGTCACCGGCCAGTCTATCCCGAGCGCCGCGTCGTTCCACATCACTCCGCCCTCGTGCGCGGGAGACCAGTCAGCGGAGACCTTGTAGAGCACTTCGACATCGTCGGAGAGGGCGCAAAAACCATGTGCAAATCCGGGAGGGATATAGACCTGCGTGAGATTTTCTGCCGTGAGTTCAACGGTGGTATGCTGGGCGTAGGTCGGCGATGTCCGCCGCAAGTCGACACATACATCCAACGCCGCCCCACGCACCACGCGTACCAGCTTGGCCTGCGTAAAAGGCGGCCGCTGGAAATGCAGGCCACGCACCGTCCCCTTGCGCCGGGACAGCGACTGGTTCTCTTGCACCCAGCCATGCGTCACGCCTGCCGCCTCCAGCACGCGCTGCTGGAACACTGGCGCGAAGAACCCCCGCGCATCCTCGAAGCGGGCTGGAACAATCACCAGCACGCCCGCGAGCTTTGTCCGGCGAACATCCATCACGGCCTCCACGGCGCACCTGAACCAGCGCTCGCTGCTGTCTATATACAGCCAAGTTGCATCGGCACTGCGCAAAATCTCCATGCGACATGGCGAGCGGGCTGACCTCCCGCGGACACCGCAGACCCAGTCTAGCTTTCGCTTTCCGCAAGAGCCTGCAGATACGAATTATAGGCTGTCGTTGATGCTTTCCGCGCCAGCTCACGAAATTCGGATAGGTCGATATAGCCAAGCCGCCAGGCGATTTCCTCGGGACAGGCAATCTTCAATCCGGAACGGTCTTCGACCACCTTCACAAACTGGGTGGCTTCATAAAGCGCTTCGGGTGTGCCGCCATCAAGCCACGCTGTCCCGCGTCCGAAGCGCTCAACATGAAGCTTGTTGCGGCGCATGTAGTCACCCAACACATCGGTCACTTCCAGTTCGCCGCGGGCCGAGGGCTTCAGTCCCTTCGCAATTCTGCCGGCTTCGGCGTCGAAGAAATAGAGGCCCGGAACCGCGAGACGGGATTTGGATTGCTTGGGCTTCTCGACGATTGAAACGGCTTTTCCCTCGCCATCCAGGGTAACGACGCCGAAGGCGGATGGATCTGAAACCTCATAGCCGAAGATCGAAGCCCCTGTTGCCCGGCGCAGGCAACCGGCGAGTTTGTCCTGCAGGCCGCTGCCGTGGATAATGTTATCGCCAAGGATCAGGCCGGTGTTTGCATCACCAATAAAATCTTCAGCCACCCGGAACGCGTCTGCGATCCCGCGTGGCTGGTCCTGAATCAGGTACTCGAAGGAGAGCCCCCAGCGCTTTCCGTCGCCGAGCAGCTGTTCGATCGCAGGGATCGCATCAGGTGTCGACACAATCGCGATGTCACGGATGCCTGAAAGCATCAGGGTGCACAGCGGATAGTAGATCATCGGTTTGTCATACACCGGCAGCAAGTGCTTGTTCACGGCGATCGTCAGCGGAAAGAGGCGTGAACCCGTTCCACCCGCCAGAATAATGCCTTTCCAGTTCGTCATGATGTCTCCGGATTTAACCCTGTGTCAGCCCAGACTGGTTGCTCGACGACGTACGCATGCCACAGGCTGCGATAGCAGGGCTCTCAGGACACGCAAGCAGGGCGATGTGGCCGCCGCTCAAAGCCATAGGTGAAACGTATATCGGGCCCCACAGATGCGCATCCCCAGCCCGGCCATTGTGCGTTGTGTTGTCAGGTTGTGAAGCTGCGTTGTCACGGTCATTCGCTTGCAGTCTCTTTCCTCTCCCCAGCGCATCCCTGCGATCAGCAGCCCCTTGTACCAGCCACGTCCACGCCCTTGTCTTGAAACGCCATGCAGCACGCCCTCGGCCGTGTCGCCGGATACTTTCATGGCCGCAAAAGCCTGCACCGCGCTGGCGTCATGACCAAGCAGGATGGCTTGATGCGAGGTTGGCCTTGCAAACGAGACAGTCCATTCGGCCATCGCATCGGTAACCGCCTGCTCATCCAGCCTGGGGTCGGCCCGGTAGTGATTGACATAGTCGCTGAACGCTTCTCGCGCCAACAGGTCAATCACCTCTGCATCGCCCTCTCCTCCCACGCGCACCAGTCCATCGGCGGCCGGCAACCGGGAAACCGCAGTATCCAGCTGTACGGCTTCCATCGTCACAACGGTGTCCATCAGGTTGCCGCCATGCGCGACAATTGTCTGGGCTGCGGATAGCTCGGCGGCATCGCACCGGACGGTCACCAGCCGGCAATCATGCTCCGCAATTCGGGCCGCAAGCTCATGCCAGTCGCCTGCCCGAAAATCGTCGCACCGAGCCGCACGAACGCCGAAACGCTGCGTTTCAATATCAGAAAAGGTGAACTGCATCTGCCGGCTCCCGCGAAGACTTCGCTATTCCCTGGCGTTCAAGACGACATCGACAATATAATTCGGCCTTCCCTTCGCCTCGCGCATGACCTGCCCGACATAGATGCCAACGAAGCCGATTGCGAAGATCATGCAGCCAGAAATGAACCACAGCGAAATCATGATCGAGGCCCACCCGGGAACCACAAAGCCTCCTGCGAGTGCAACGCCGAGATAGGCCACCGAAATGACGAAGGACAGCAAGGCCACGACAACGCCAGCCTGGACCATCATGCGCAGCGGCTTGTCTGAAAAGGATACTATGACCGAAAGCGCCAGCCGCATGAGCCGTCGAAAATTGTAGGATGATCGACCGTACTTGCGATTGGCGTGTTCGACGCTGAGATCGCTGATATTGAACCCGATCCACTGCACAGCGGCCGGAAAATAGCGGTGGTCCTCGCTCCACGACATGATCCCGTCGATCACCTTGCGATGATAGACCCCGAAATTGGCGACCTCGGCGCTGTGCTTCACACCCGTCAGAAATGTCAGCACAGCGTAGAACCGGTTCGAGAGGAACCGGCGAATGAAGTTGTCCTTGCGCCTTGACCGGCGCGCGCGCACCGCATCGAATCCGGTCAGGGCATGCCGATACATGGCTTCGATTTCTTCAGGCTGATCCTGAAGGTCGCAGTCCATCACCACAATCCACTCGCCTTTGGCCTGCGCCAGGCCAGCATATATCGCGGGATGTTGTCCAAAATTCCGCGAGAGCCTGATCGCGACGACATTGTCGTGCTCTGCCGCCAATGTCCGGATCACCGACCACGAGTCCATCGGGCATCGGTCATCAACCAGGATCATCTCGAAGGGCACGCCGATCTTGGCCATCGTCGCGGCGGTTCGTTGATACAGCTCCGCCAAGGCCTTGGGCGAGCCGTAGCAGGGTGAGATCACGGATATTACAGGCTGCATGGCTACTCGCGTCGAGATCATTGGCGGGTTGGAGTGAGGTCTTCCGAAGGCTGTTCCGCTTCCTCATGCCTGAACACCCAGAACGACAGCCCCAGAAAAATGAATGCCGTTGGAACAACGATTCCGGCAAGAGCGGCCAGGGCGCCTCCAGCGCCCATATGCTCCACGGCCCAGGCAGACCCTATCGCAAGTGGATAGGCGCTTCCATACACCGCTAGATAAGCCAAGAACTGACCGCGACGACGCCGTCGCCGGCTAAAACTCCAGATCTTGTTGAGGACGTAGGAGACGGCCACTCCCGTCGGATAGACAAGCAGCGTGGCTTGCCAGGCGACGAGTCCGGCGGCGAGCAGCGCCAGCATCACCAGATAGAGCGCAAGATTGTTCACCACGCCGACGATCAGGTAACGCACGAATGATCGTGCATGGTCCCGGCGCGCCTGTGCTTGCTCTACAGCCAACTGAGCCTAGACCCCGATCTCATCAAGCGCGCGCAAGGCCGCCGCAATCACCCGGTCCTGATTGTCGCCAAGGTCAAAGAAGACCGGGAAACGCACCAACCGCTCGCTCACCGAATCTGTTGTCTTGAGTTCACCATGATGTCTGCCAAAACGCCGCCCTGCTGGCGATGAATGCAGCGGCACATAGTGAAACGGTGTCATCACGCCAGCAGCCTTCATGGCGTTCATGAACTTCGTCCGGCCTTCGATGCCGGGAAACAGCACGTAAAACATGTGGCCGTTGAAGCCGCAATGCTGAGGAACTACCGGTAAGGCGATGCGACCCGATTTTGCAGCATCTACAAAAGCGGCACGATACGTCTGGCAAATGTCGATCCGCTTTTGTGTGATGACATTCCCGTTTTCCAGCTGCGCCAGCAGGAACGCCGCCACCAGCTCGCTCGGGAGAAACGAGGAGCCGATATCGACCCAGGTGTACTTGTCCACAGCGCCCCTGAAGAACTGGCGCCGGTTGGTGCCCTTCTCCCGAATTATCTCGGCGCGTTCCATGAGTTTTTCATTCTGCACGACCAGCGCCCCGCCTTCACCGGACAGGAGGTTCTTGGTTTCGTGAAAACTGAAGGCAGCGGCATCGGAAAGCGAACCCGCGGGCCGTCCCTTGTAGGTCGACATCAAGGCCTGCGCTGCATCCTCGATCACGAACAGCCCGTGCCGTTTTGCGATCTCGGAAATCGCATCCATTTCGGCGCACACGCCCGCGTAGTGAACCGCGATTATCGCACGGGTTCGATTCGTGATCGCGCTCTCGATCAGGGTCTCGTCGATGTTCAACGTGTCCGGTCGTATATCCACAAACACCGGAATTGCCCCGCGCAGGGCGACGGCATTTGCAGTCGAAACGAACGTGTAGGACGGCATGATCACTTCGTCGCCCGGTTGAAGGTCCGCCAGTATTGCGGCCATCTCCAGGGCGGCAGTGCAGGAATGCGTAAGCAGAGCCTGTCCGCCCACAGCCGCTTCAAGCCAGGCATGGCACCGTTTCGAGAACTGGCCATCGCCCGAGAGATGGCCGAGCTCAACAGCCTCACGAATATAGTCGAGTTCGTTCCCGACGAGACTTGGCCTGTTGAACGGAATCATGAATCTGCGCCTCGTGAATACGTCTGATCAGCCGGATACGCCTTCCGAAACGCCTGCGAAATACCCGCGTTGTTCATCATGGCCAAGAGCTCGTTCTCGCTGCTAGTTGGCAGGAGACGGCTTGCTTCCATCTGAAGCGGCAGGTTGCGCAGTCGCCGTGGCATCCGCTGCCGGCGTGGTAGTGGCCTTCGGTGCAACTGACAGACGCCACGAATGAATCGTGATCGAATTGGGCGGTCCAATCGCCTGGAACGTCACGCGGAGACAAGGATGCGCTTCGGCAAAGACATGCTTCAGCGTGTAGTCTGCTGCTGTCTCTCCAATGTCCAGCACCTGTGAATCTGAGTCCGCTTCCGAGCCGGCGCCGCAATGTCGCATCAGCACAGATCGCAGTTTCCCCTGCCGCCCTGAAGCCCGAAATCTGAAAGTGACGTTGTCGCCGCTGGAAACGGCGAACGACGGATAGAAAATGAACGCGTAACCGGAGGACAATTCAAGGACGGCGGGAGGACCAGCGTTGATGATCGTACTCGGCTTCACAGCCTGCCATGCAAAGGCCGGCTGCGCCGGAAGCGCGCCGTCAGACGTGGCATTTTCGGACGAGTTTGCCGCCTCTCCAGACGAGGCGTTCGGAATACGCCCCATCAGTTCGTCCCTCATGGACTCCGGCGGATCACAAGCTGCCGCCATGCAGGCCAGCATTGCGGCGATCATGGTACGCGCACCGGGGGTAAAACCAGCAGGAAACTTCATTTGCCCATCCCAAACTTTCCGCTTGTCTCGAGGTCGCCGGATCGGGTGTCATCCCCAGACTCAAGCAGACGTTCGACAAGCCCTTCCAGCAACAAGGCTACTGACCTCCGTCGGCCGCACAACCGCTTCGCATTCTGTTGTCGATCAGGACAATCTGGCCGTTCTGATCCAGGCTGCGCATGACCTTGTCACCCAAGTCTGCCAGCAGTCCGGACGCCAGCTTGTCGCCAAATCCGTACAGGAGCAATCGCTTCTCGGGCTTCGTGTAGGCTGCGGGATCCTTGTCGACGACGATAAAGTCGGCCTTGCAGCGAATGGCCCTGTCCATTGCGGCAAGAAGCGATTCCCGCACTTCCGGCTCGGGAGGGATACCGATCTGGAGATCCAGCGTGCCCCCATCGTCAGTTCGAAATTTCAGGATTTCAGGCTGCGGCAATCCGAGTTGCAACGACATGAGCTGAATGGCGGGCGCCCGCATGAGGCCAGTGTTGTCGGTCAGTGTGGCAATCACGGCTGCCCCGCCCTGGGCATTTGTCAGGCGCGTATACTGAAGATGCTGGGTATACGTGCCGGGCGGATAGACGGGCATTCGCGTGAGCGCGCGCGCCGGGGCGGCCACGATCATGGCCAGGATCAGCGCTGAGACGATGAACCTGCCTGCTCCGTGGGGAATCTGGTTCCTCGAATAGATGATGCCGGCAGCAATGGCTGCAGTAACACCGACCAGCACGAGCAGATACGGCGCCATCGCGACGATTGGCGGCTGATCCGACGCCCACTTCAGGACCAGCGAAAAGAACAGATGCAAGAAAATCGGAACCCAGACGGCTGTCGCCAGCAGAAACACAACGGCCCGCCGCGCGACCACGTGCTGATCTCCGCCCGGTTCTTGTACTTGCATACCTTGCTGGCTTTCGGATGAGGGAGCCTCCTGGGCTTTGCTGCGCATCGCCCGCCAGCACAAAAATCCCAAAGTGAGCAGCGTCAGCAAAACCAACACGGTTGAAATCAGTGGCGCCTTGTTGAAGGGATAGCCGAACAGCCCCAGGACAACGTCTGGCACGCGCCGCGCATTGCCGACCAGGCTATCCGATCCATTGGGGCTGATGCCGTACATGGTCAGCGGATTCGCGATACGCGCCAGCAGATCCCCAAGCTTGAGAAAGAACACGATCGCGAAGGGCGAGAACCCGATCAGGGGCCAGGCCAGCTTCCTGATCTGCGTAATCCATCCATCCCGAACAGCGACAAAAACCCAGAGCGCGGTCAATGGCGCGACAACGACACCCATCATCAGCAAGGGCGCGCTGTCTCGGCAGACAAGCGTCAGGCCCATCGCAATGCCGAATGCCAGACCCAGCAGGATCTCGCCACGCATCCTGAGTGCGCCGACAAAGTAAGTTGTCCCAAGAAACAGCGCGCCGCACATGAACGCATACATGCCGAAGTCGCGCCTGAAGTCGAATGCGCCCAGGTCCCACCAGTAGAGAGCATCGCCCAGCAGGATGGAGACCAGGCCCAGCCCGATGGCCAACGCGCCCGCTTCAAAGCGGCGAAGCAGGACCAGCATCCCGACAGCCGCAACGCTGCATGCGAGCGTATTGTAGAGCTGGATTCCCTGAGGGCTGGGGTCCACGTATGGCGCAAGGAGCGCAGAAAACATGTTCTGCGAAATTGAAAGCGGCGCCTTGTTCCACGCCTCGGCGACGCCCGCCGCGTACCCCTGGTTGTGGTAGACCTGCAAAGTCTCCAGCGCCTGAATCAATCCGCCGACGCTGTCGTAGTGGGCGATATGATAGCTGTAAAAGTACCGAACCAAGGCTGTTCCCAGTATGTGGAAGCCAACAACGAACCCCGCCAATACAGCCCAATCTGTCCCTCGTATCCGCATAGCGCACTCCCACCCGCGTCCGAAATGCAACGCCACTCTTGCGATATGGGGCACACCCCACCCCAATTGAGAGCTTGACCGTATAGCGGGCTTGCTGGTTCGTCCATGAACCTTGCACCGGGCAACTGACTATCTGGCCGGACGACAATCGCCGTAGCACCAGAAACACGCCGCAGCGCCACCGCACCGAACATGCGCGGTTCAGCTGGGAAACCCTGAACTGGCGACTCAGGTCAAACGCGGAAATTGTCAGCGCGCCGGCAAATCCCGCTATGTAGACGGTCTCAACCCCAGTCGTTCACCCGCAAAGCGACCCTCGCGTATTGGCCGCCACCAGTCAGCGCGATCCAGATACCAGCGTACCGTCTCGCGCATGCCAGTTTCAAATGAATGCTGCGCACGCCAGCCAAGCTCTGTCTCCAGCTTGGTCGCATCGATCGCATAGCGCCGGTCGTGGCCAGGCCGGTCAGTAACATAGGTGATAAGATCGGTATGCGGCGTCCCGTCCGCGCGCGGCCTGAACTCATCGAGCAGGCCGCAGATCGTGCGCACCACCTGCAGGTTCGTCCGCTCATTGCGGCCGCCGACATTGTAGGTCTCGCCCAACCGTCCCTTCACTGCGATCAGCGCCAGCGCCTCCACATGATCATCGACATGGAGCCAGTCGCGCACGTTGAGACCATCGCCATAGACCGGGATGGGTTTGCCCTCGAGCGCATTCAGGATCACCACCGGGATCAGCTTCTCGGGAAACTGGAACGGCCCGTAATTGTTCGAGCAGTTCGAGATCAGCACCGGCAGCCCGTAGGTGTGATGCCAGGCCGACGCCATGAAGTCAGACGCCGCCTTGCTGGCCGAATAGGGCGAGCGCGGATCATAGCTGGTCTCCTCGGAGAACAGCCCCTCGGCGCCCAGCGAACCGTAGACCTCATCGGTCGAGACATGGAGGAAGCGGAACCGCTCGCGTTCCTCCCCTTTCAGCCCGCCCCAATACGCCAGCGCCGCCTCCAGCAGCGTATGCGTCCCTACCACATTGGTCTGGACGAACGGTGCAGAGCCGGTGATCGACCGGTCGACATGGCTCTCGGCGGCAAGGTGGAAGATCACGTCCGGGCAAAACGCTGCGAATGTCTGGTCTACCAGCGCCCGGTCGCAGATATCGCCCTGCAGGAAGCTGTAGCCGGCAGCAACCTCTACTCCATCCAGAGACGCAAGGTTCGCGGCATACGTCAGCTTGTCGAGGTTGAGCACCTGCCAGCCGGGCGTGCGGGCAAGCCGGCGGCAAAGCGCGGAACCGATGAAGCCGGCTCCTCCCGTCACGATTGCGCGCATCATGCTCTCCCTGATCGGCTTACGTCTTCGGGGATGCTGGCCAGATGGTCAACATGAGACATGGTCAACATGGAGAGGCGTCAGGCGCGCTCAATCCGATCCAGAACGTCGCCCAGAGCCACGCGCCAGTGCGGCGGCGCTTTCCCGAGCAACCGTTCGATCCTGTCCGTCGCCATCCGGCTGTCGCGCGGCCGCCGCGCCTTCACCGGATACTGCGCCGCCAGGATCGGCTTGATCCGCGCCGCCTTCCAGCCACGCACCCGCGCCTCGTCCATCACCGCCTCGGCCAGCACGGACCACGTCGCCTCGCCATCGTTGGCAAAGTGAAACACGCCGCCCGTGGCTTTGTCCGCCACCATGGCGCTGGCAACCCCAAGACACGCCTCCGCCAGCGCATGCGCGCTCGTCGGCCGTCCCGCCACATCCGACACGACATCAATCTCCGCGCGGTCCTTCGCCAACCTCAGCATGGTGGTCACGAAATTGCTGCCCCGCTCCGAGAACACCCACGACGCCCGCACGATCGACACACGCCCGCCCTGCGCCATCGCCGCCTGCTCGCCGCGCGCCTTGGTCTCGCCATAGACATTCAGCGGATGCACCGGTGCATCCTCGGCATAGGGCGCATCCTCGCCATCGAACACATAGTCGGTCGACACATGAACCAGCGGCACGCCCGCATCCGCGCACACCCGCGCGAGATTGCGTGGCGCGACCACATTCAGCGCCATCGCCTGCTCGCGCTCACTCTCCGCCTGATCCACCGCCGTGTACGCCGCCGCGTTGATCACCGCGCGCGGCTCATGCACGGCCAGCGCCACCCGCAGGCTGTCCAGCGACAGTACATCAACGTCCTTACGCCCGAGGCACGCCACGCCCCCCTCGCGCGCCTGCAACGCCGACGCCAGCTGCCCAGACTTGCCAATCACCAGCAGCGTGCGTGCGCTAGCCATTCCCGTCACGCCCGCTTCTGCCGTACTGCTGTCAGGCTTTCCAGCTCGTCATGCAGCTTCAGCAGCGCGTCGACCTTCAGCGTCTCCATGTGCGCCTTGAGGTGCGCCGCGTCGAACGTCTTCACCATGTGCTGCACCAGTTCGCGCGTCAGTGTCTCCTCGACCGGATACGCATCGCCGAAGTGCCGCATCGCAACGCCATAGCGTTCGCGGAACCGCACGATGAAGCTTGCCGACGCGCCCATCGCATAGGGCTTCCTGCAGATCGCCAGCGGGATCGACCGGAAGCTCGCGCCCCGCAGCCGCATGCGGCAGAAGAAATCGAAGTCGGCAGAAATGCGCAGCGCCTCGTCATAGGGAAACTGCTTCAGCAGGTCCGTCCGCACCACCGCCGCCTGGTGGTCGAACGTCATGCCGCCCCAGAACATGTCCGGCGCGCGGAACGGATGCGGCCTGCCTGTCTCCACCGCGATCGACTGCCCCGTCACGATGTCATCACCCGCGGCCAGCTGCCCGGCCAGGTCGGCCAGCACGTCTGGCCCCGCCAGCATGTCGGCCGCGTTGATGAACAGCGTGTAGGTCCCCGTGCACCGTTGAACCGCGCGGTTCATCGCCGGATAGATGCCGCCATCCGGCTCGCTGGTAAAAACGTCCACCCAATCGCCAAAGCTCTTCACCACCCCGGCCGTGTCGTCGGACGAGCCGCCGTCCTGGATCACATACTGGAAGTCGGAAAACGACTGTCCCACTATGCTGCGGATCGTCGGCGCCAGCGCCTCCGCGTCGTTGAAGCAGACCGTCACGATCGAGAACGTTTGCACCGGCAATCCTGTCGTCCAGCCTGCTCGTGTGTCCACGCCGGCCCCACGCCGGCCGTCAGACTGGCTTTCTGGTTACGCTAATACGCCTTCCAGACCCTTTCCACGATTGTTTGAAGCCCGGATTCGCCCCAAACGCGGCTACCCGGCGGCATGAGCCGGCGGTCTGGTCCCGCTTGCGCGGTTGGAACAAGGGAACAGGTGGACCTGGCGGCCCCATAAAAAGATGGAGCGGCGCTGACGGGGGTTTGTTGGGGGTGATCCCGTCAGCGCCGCTCCCACATGACGGATGACTGGTCGATCATCTGTCACGGTCCGGCGTCAGGACCCCGGGCGACACCGGGTCGCCGGCGGGTCCTTTGAAGTCTTCGTCCCGTGGCAGGCGCCAGACCCGATCGCGTCGGGCCCGGCGCCTGTGCGTCGTCAGAACGGCACGATGTCGAACAGCGATGGCGTCAGGAGACGGTGGTCGATCGCCACATTCTCCAGGCTGTCGTGCGCAAACGCCTGCACATCGACCGGGTTGACCATGTCGAGCGGCTGGATGTCTTGGCCCTGGTCCACATTGGTCCAGCCGAGGTCATGGCTCGACGATCCCGGATCCGTGCGGAGCAGGAACGCCGTCAGGTCCGAACCGTCGATGCCGCTGAGGTCGACACGATGCGGGCCGTTGCGGCTGACACCCCAATGATCCGCAAGCATCGCACGCATCGCCTGCCGGCCGAGGCCGGAGACCAGGACGTCCATGCCATCGGACGCGCCGAAGGTCGATACGTCCGTTCCGCCAACCGTCGGCGCAATGCCCGTGCCGGCCTGGGCAATCGACGCGGCACGCTGGTCGTTGAGACCGTCGCCCGTGAAGATGTCCTGGGTCCGCACGTTGCCAAGGATCGTGTCGAGGCCGCCGTTCGAGTCGAACACCACGCGGTGGGCCGATGTGAGCCCCGTGATGTCGATCGTGTCGTTGGCGCTCGTGCCCTGCACGCGGATGGTGTTGTAGTCGAGGCTGGTGCCGGTGAAGTCACCGATGACGATGACATTGTCGCCCGTGCCCGTCGCCCCGCCATCCGGCAGCGTGGTGCTGTTGCCGTTATTGGCCGTGGTGTTGAGCGAGTCGACCCGGATTTCCTCGATATTGTCGAGTTCCGCAATGATCGCCGCAGCGTTGACGCCGCCACGCGTGATCACGATCTCGGTGTCGGCGTTCAACGAGCCTGCCACGTTGCCGGCCACCGCCAGCCACGCTGCCCTGGTGTAGATGCGGAAGGTTTCCGCGCCCGCCACGCCCATCAGCGTGTAGGTATCGACGCCCGCGCCGCCGTCGACGAAGTCGCGACCATCATCACCGCCGGTCTGGTAGATGAAGTCATCCCCATCGCCGCCGCTGACCGTGTCGTTGCCGCCGCCACCCACGAGGATGTCGCTGTTCGCGCCGCCAAACAGGCTGTCGGCGCCGCCAAGACCGAAGACGGCCTGGTTGCCCGCCGCGCCCGCCGCCCCGTTGAGGTTGGCGTTGGCGCCGGCCGTTCCGAGCACAACCGCATAGTCCACCGCGCCGAAGCGGAGGATTTCAACGTTGCGAACGGTGTCCGTTCCATCGGTCCCGACCGTGTTGTTCACGATGATGTCGTTGCCGTTGGTGGTGAACGTGTAGTTGAGGACGCCGCTGGTGAAGTCGGCACGGTCATTGGCGCCGCCGCCGCCGCCCAGGATGTCGTCGCCGTTGCCGCCCGACAGGATGTCGTCGTCAGCGCCGCCATTGAGCGTGTCAGCGCCGTTGCCGCCGAACAGGATGTCGTTGCCGCCGCCGCCGGTCAGCTGGTCGGCGCCGTTGAGGCCCGTCAGCGTGTCAGCGCCGGCCATACCGAGGATGGTATCAGCCTGGTTGCTGCCGACGATGACATCATCGCCGCCACGACCCGCGATGTTGACACCGGCGCCGCTGGCCACAGCCGTGTAGTTGAGGCCGATCGGCGAAGTTACAGCCGACGTAAGGGTCTCGATATCGCCAATGCCGTCCGTGAACGTCACGACAACGCGGATCAGGTCGCCGAAGAACTGACCGAGGTTGGTGCCCGCCGCATCCGGCAGCGTGAGCGTTGAGGCCGTGCCGATGGTCTGCCACGTGTTGCCATTGTTGGCCGAGCGCTGCCACTGGTACGAGAACGGCCCAAGTCCGTTGAGATCCGCGATCGACGACGTGTTCACCGACAATGTCTGCCCCTGGAGAGGCGTCGTGTCGTTGATCACGGCGTTGCCGGTCGCAGCGAACGGAACGATCTGCCCGATGCCGAACGTCTGGAAGCCGCCCAGACCATCCCCGAAGCGGAGTTGCTCGATGTTACGCAGCGTGTCGATGCCATCGGACAGCCCAACTTTGAAGCCAGGAGGCAGCACGCCGCCATTGGTGACCGTGACATGAGTCACGACAACCGACCGGTCTGCGTTCGTGCTGAACGTATAATTGTCGATCACGTCCCAGAAGACGGCCGTATCGAGATCGGCGCCCGGCAGCTCGCCCGGCACGCCGCTGTCAAGCACCTCGCGCACGATATGGAGCTGGCTCGGCACGATCGTGCGAGCGACCATCAGTTCGAACAGCGACTTGCCGACCCACGACGGATCACCCGCATCCTGCGCCGTGAACACGTGTTGCAGCGAGTTGATCGTGGCGATCTGGTTGTCCTGGCCCGCAGCCGAGATGCGGATGCGGACGTTCAGGAAGCGATCGCCATCGAGGATGTCGTTGCCTCCCTTGCCGGCCATAACGTCATTGCCATCGCCGCCCAGCAGCACGTTGCCGCCGGAGAAGATCTGCTTGATGTCGTTGCTGAAGTCAGCTCCGTAGACCCCGGCGAACATCTGCTCGGCCTTGATCACCTGATTGAGGCCGGCGATGCGGGCGATGCCTGCAGCGTCGATCTCGTCGCGGAAGAAGGCCAGGCCGACATTGGCTTCGATGTTGCCGAAAGCGTTGGCGTTCGGATCATACACGCGGTTGTCGCCAAACAGGACGTCATCGAAAGTCGAGCCAGACAGGGCTTCCACCTTGTCGAAGCGGTTGCGGAGGATGTCCGCCGCCTCCGTCGTGAAGATCGGGATTCCAAGGTCGGCGTCTGCCGATCTGGAGAAGCCCTGATAGCTCGACCAATCGAAGCCCATCTGGCCACCATTGCGGATCACGCTCTCGCCCTGGACCATGATGTCGTCGCCGGATTCGCCTTCGAAATCCTGTTCGTCCGATCCGGCAAACAGCACGTCGTGTCCGATGATCCTGCTGTCGAAGTTCAGTTCGGACATGTCGCCATCAATGCCGTCGAACCCGGGTCCGCCTTCGATCCAGTCATCGCCCTCGAAGCCGAGGATAACGTCCGCAGCATTGCCGCCGAGCACGAAGTCGTCGCCCTCGCCCGCGAACACTTCGACACTGTCGACGCCGCCAAAGATGGCGTCCTTGCCCGAGCCGCCCATCATGATGTCGATGCCGGAGCCGTTGGCGATCACGTCATCGCCCTCCTCGCCCTTCAGGAAGTCGCCGTCGCCGCCGCCCTGGTCGGTGATCACGTCGTTGCCGCCACCACCGAACACAAGGTCGACTTCCATGCCCGCATCGAGCCGGTCGTCGCCATCATCGCCCCACAGGGCATCGATGCCGTTGCCGCCGAGCAGCGTGTCGTTGCCGGACGAACCGCCCAGGACCACATGGTTCTCACCCGTGAACTTCAGGTAGTTCGGGCCGCGCGTGACCATGCCCTGACCCAGCGCCTCGAGCGTCGGGTCCGCCCCGACCGGATCGACGCCGGGCGCCGTTCCCTCGGTGACCAGCACGTTGAGCTCGCCCTGGGCTGCGGCAAGCGCCGCCAGCGCCGCCGCTTCACCCGCCGCAGCCGCAACCGCCGCAGCCGCCGCAGCAACCGCAGCAGCATCATCCGCAACAGCCCCCGCAGCAGCGGCCTGAGCAGCCGCCGCCGCCGCATCGGCAGCAACAGCGCTCTGGTAGGCATTGACCGTCGCGATCAGCGCCGTCGTGTCGATGACCGGCGCCATGACCTGCGCGATCATGGCAGCCAGCAGTACGCTCGCACTTGTCGCGTCCGCCGTGGCCTGCGCAGCGGCAGCCGCCGCCAGAAGCGCCGCAGCGTCAGTCAGCGCCGCTTGCGTCTGCGCACTGGTCGCAGCCTGGTCAGCGGAGTCGCTGGCCGCTGTGGCTGCATTTGACGCCGCCAGGGCCGCATTGACCTTGGCTTGCGCCTCGGCGAGCTGGGCTGGCGTGGCGGCGGTGTAGTCCACCTGGTTCGCCGGATTGACCTCGAGAACATAGTCGTAGGTCAGGAACGCGTCTGTTCCGATGTGGCGGTTGACGATGTCGTCCGGCGTTCCGCGAATGCCGTCCGGTCCCGGCTGCGCGAGATCGGTGTTGGCCAGGATCAGCTTGGAGAACGCGTTCTGTTCAAGCGAGTTGAGCAGGTTCTGGCCCTGGTTGCGGGTCAGGTAGTAGAAGCGGTCGCCATCCTGCAGGTTTTCGAGCTGGGCTTCGAACACCGCCGTAAAGGTCGAACCGAGCATGCCGCCGAACGGCATGATCTTTTCGGCAAGGCCGCCGACCCACAGGTCGATCTCGTTGATCCCGTTGTTGGCCGCGTTCCACGCGCCTGTGCTGTTGAGATAATCGAGCCGGTCCGCCGGCGCCCCTGCTCCGCCGAAGATCAGCAGCAGGGCCGCGTCGCGTTTGGCGTCCATGGTTGTGGCGTTCACGATGGTCGGGTGACGTCCGTAAGCCGCCATGAAGTTGACGACCGATGCCGATGTTTTCAGGTTGGCCGTGAAGTCCACCCAGTTGGCGTAGGGCTTCAACCAGGGCGAGCTCGTCGCAGCGTAGAGCTGCTGGCGGGCCTCGTTCAGGGTGGCGACCCCGGCATCGCGACCACGCGCGATGTTGAGCGCCGCAAGGTCGAGCGGCAGACCAAGCAGGTTGTTGCGCAGCGCGTTGACGATGAATTCGTCGATCTCGTTGCCGGCTTCGATCGTCATGCCGCGAATGATCGAACCAGCCGCCTCGTCGGCCGAGATCGTCTGGTCGTGGTCGAACAGGACCGGATTGAGGAACGACTCGATCAGGCCGAGGCCCGGATCCATCGGGTCACCGTTCGCATCGATGCGCGTCATGTCGTCCGTCAGCATCGAGTGGCCGAAACGGTAAACCGTGTGCGCGAATTCGGCAAAGATCGCCGGATTGATGTCAGGGGCGCTGTTAAACACGAAGGCGTCGATGTTCGGGTTGATGCGGCGGGCGAACTCCTCGAACACGAGGTGCTGGTATTGCATCTCGGTTGCGTAGCGGCCGGCCTGGAACAGGCGCTCGCCATCCCAGTTCAGCGTATCGGCAAACGCCGTCAGCTGCAGCGGCGTCATGTTGGCCGTCGCGTTGAGCTGGGCCTGCGTGATGTCGGTCAGCAGCCACTCGTTGAGGAAGGCAAGATCGCCGCCCTGCAGCAGGGTCAGCTGTTGCTGGTTGACCTGGCGGTTGTGCTCCGAGTGGAAGACGTGGTGAACGGTGGTCAGGCCGATGTTCTCGTTGCCGCGTCCATCGCCGGTGATGAAGTGCCGATCGAGCAGCTCGTTGTCGTATTCGAGCTTCTGGCCGGTCTGCGGGTTTGTTGCGACAGCGTTGCCGACGGTGGTATCGGCGTCCGGCGCCAGCACGCCGCCAACGACAACCGGCGCCGCGTTGTGCGCGATGTCGTCAAGGAAGGCGTGACCGGTGCGCACGGCCCCAGCGGTCCACGTGTTGATCGGGTTCGCCGCCGTGCCGGAGACGACAATGTCGTCCGCCGTGTTGGGAATGCCATCGACCCCGAGGCCGATGACGAGTTGCGCCATGCCGGTGACCGGATGCGGGATGAACTTGCCATAGAGGTCCGTACGCAGCAGCGGAACGCTGCCCACGTCGCGGTCGTCCAGCGCGATGCCAAGCATCCGCGCCTGCGCCTTCACTTCGGCCCAGGTCGGCAGGCCATCGCTCGCCGCGCCATTGAGCAGTTCGCCCGTGGCGACCGGCTTGCCGCTCGCGTCCAGCTTGTACTCGCGCAGGAACACCTGGTGCGAGGGGTGGGAGGTATAGGTCTGGTTCTGGTCGACGAACGGCGTCGTGGTGTTGCGCGCTTCGGTGCCATTGACCGGCGTCGAACGCGTGAGGGCCATGAAGGCCAGATGGGCGTTCTGCGGCAGCGACAGCTCGTCGCCCGTGCCGGCAATGCCATCGACGCCGACGGTCATCAGCGGATCGTCCGCCTGCAGCGGAACATAGACCGTGCCATTGCCGCCCTTGCTGATCAGGTCGAGGCCGTGGTCGAAGAACTGGCCGAAGAACGTCATCCACGCATTGAAGGACGGCGAGAGACCGATATCCGGCGAAATGTTCGGCAGGTCGGCGAGGTCAGCGTTGTTGATCTCGACCTGTGTCAGCGCATCCGTCACGCCTCCGGGCGCCACAGGCGTTTTGCCAGGATGCTCGGCTTCCCAATGCGCCACGGACAACGGGTTTGCGAACCAGGCGGCGATCGCGGCCGGGTTGTTGACGCTCTGGTCGACGATCAGGTTGGAGATGATGCGGGGGTCGGCATCGGCCACGTTGCCCGGGGTCGCATAATTGGTGTTGGTGACCAGGCCGCCCGGGGCCGGGCCGTTGGCGTCAAACGAATCGCCATCGCCGTCATTGCGCAGGCTCACCTGGAACAGGCGCGGCATGACCTGGTCAGCGGCGCCCCAGGTCTCGCGACCGGGAACGATGTTGTTGTAGGTGCCATCCACCGTACGCAGGCCGTAGGGCGACATGGGCGAGGGCACAGCCAGGGTCGCGCCCGGCGTCCCGGCCGGCACGACATTCCCATCCTTGTCGACCCAGATTTCCTGGATCGGCGTGCCCGCCGCATTCGCCTCGGCGATCTTGATTTGGTTCAGGACGAATTTCAGGTCCTGCAGATTCAGTTTGAAGCCGCTCATTTTTGATTCCCCACCAGTTGGCGCTGTCGCCGGAAAGAGCTGATGCGATATCTATTCCGTCAGCCCCGGATCAGATTGTGCGCCTGTCTGATAGTTAATGGGAGATGAGTTCTCCTTTCTGGATACATATTTTTTCAATTTGCGTTCAGGACAACTTCATTCTGTATTTTGGCGCGAGTAATCCTCACGCAAGAGAATCATCTTTGCTCTGTTTTATTGGTATTTTTTTGAGCTTTTTTGAACGCTATTCACTCGCAATATCGTTCTTCAAAAATCCAATATCGCGCGCAAAGAGAGTCCAATTGAGAGTTCCGCGCCCGTATTCTGGAAAATCTGAATTGTAGCTGAAATCAAACTGAAGCGCGTATGAGTTTGTATTGTTGCCGCGGCAACAAATAATGAGAGTTTATCTCATTTGCCGACTGTCTTGTATCTAGAGTTCCATAAATAAGACATATCTCAATTGAGATTGCATTGCAGGTTGCTAGCCGCAGCCCAATACGGAGTCGCAGTCGATTCTACCACGCGCCAATGCCCGGCATTGCGCTCCCCGCGTCCGGGGCGAAGGCGCTGCTTCCCGTACAGAGTTGCAGATCAAGCGCTCACGCCTGCAGCGTCAGCCCAGCTTCCACGCCTTGCGATGGAAGGCCCACGCGGTCGAGACCACCGTGTCGATATCGGAAAGCCGCGGCGTCCAGCCAAGCTCGCGCGTCACGTTCGTCGTGTCCGCATAAAGCGCCACTGCATCGCCCGCTCGGCGTCCGGCGATCTCCACCGGCACAGGCTTGCCTGTCGCGCGCTCCACCGCACGCAGGACTTCCATCACGGTGCGTCCCTGTCCCGCGCCAAGATTGAGCTGCAGGTTCGTGTCCCGCGCCGCGATGGTCTCCGCCGCCAGGATGTGCGCCTCGGCGAGGTCCGTCACATGGACGAAGTCGCGGATGCAGGTGCCGTCCGGCGTCGGATAATCCGTGCCGAACAGCTTCATTGCGCCGCCCAGCCCCGCCGCCGCCTTGAGCGCGTTCGGAACGAGATGCGTCTCCGGCTCATGCTCTTCCCCGATCTCGCCATCGGGATCGGCGCCCGCCGCATTGAAATAGCGCAGCGCCGCAAAACGCAGCCCGTGCGCACGCGACACGTCCTCGAGCATCTGCTCCGTCATCAGCTTGGTGCGCCCGTAGACCGACACCGGCCGCTTCGGCAGGTCCTCGGTCAGCGGCAACCGCTCCGGGTCGCCATAGATCGCGCAGGTGGACGAGAAGACGAGATTGCGTACGCCCTCCTCCAGCATCACGCGCACAAGGTTCAGCGTGCCGGCGACATTGTTGTCATAGAAATGCGCCGGATCCTTCTCGCCCTCGCCCACCTCGATACGCGCCGCGAACTGCATCACGGCGCTGGGCCTGTACTCGCGGATCGCCGCACGCACCGCGCCGGCATTGCGGATGTCGCCCTTCACCAGCGGCCCCCAGCGCACGGCATGCTCATGCCCGCAGCTCAGGTCGTCGAACACCACCGGCTCGCGCCCCGACAGGCGCACGGCTTTCGCTGCGTGGCTGCCGATATAGCCCGCCCCGCCAACAATCAGGATGCGTTCAGTCGTCATGAAAAGCGCCGCTCCAGCCAGCGCAAGTCATCGCAAACAATGGTTAGGGCAAGCTTGTCTGGCCCGGGCAAATCCTGCGGATCTGCCGTCCGGGCTCATGTCTGACGCTTGAATTCGTCGGATTCCAGCAGGCTGCGCAGCATTGTCTTGCGGTTACCCGTGTCCTGGATGAAGCGGAGGTTGTCCAGCGCCCCGCCTTCGCCCGGGTCCCGCCCGAACGCCACGCGATAGGCGGCGTGGAAATAATCCTCGTCGCTGCTGCTGAAATCCGGCTCGCCGTCGGTCTTGTCCGCCACCAGCGTGACGAAGATGTGCGCGAGGTCGACGCCCGATCCGCCATTGGCGAACCCCGCTTCCGTCAGCGTCGTGGTGATCCCCTTTGGGCATGGCCCCGCGAACCCGTTATGGCAGAACAGCTGAACAAGGTCGGCATTGCCCGCCAGGTCCACCGTGTCGGAAATGTCTGCGGCATATTTCGCCAGCGCATCTCCCGTGGCCGGCTGGGCCTTGGCCACCGCATCAACAGGATCGCCCCCGCACGCCGCCAGAAACAGCGCCGAAGCCAGGCCAAGCGAAACCAGTCCAACGACGCGCATGAATCCATCCACCAGCGAGCTTTCCCCAATACTGCGTCCTCCCGCCCGCTGCCGCAACGCCAATCCCCATGCCGGACCGCCGGGGTCCGGCAGTCTCCGCACCAGCGGCAAGCCCGCCCCTATCGGGGTCACTCTCGGGCTTGTCCCGAGA